>JANPCL010000066.1:0-11600 GCA_031430915.1 Hyphomicrobiales bacterium | reverse complement strand
CAAAACCTTCGCGGAACAACACATGCATGACAGCACAGGCCAACGCACCATCGGTTCCGGGGCGGATGATGTATTTATGATCGGCCTGCTTCATGGTGCCAGTATTGTAAACATCAACGCAAGCCATTTTCGCGCCGCGCTTCTTGGCTATGCCCACATGTGTCATCACATTGACCTGTGTATTCACGGGGTTACCCCCCCAGATCACAACGAGGTCAGACTTCTGCATTTCGCGCGGATCAACGCCCGCAATGCGGCCTGTTCCCGCAAAATATCCGGGCCAGGAAAGCGCTATGCAAAACGTACCATACATGCGGGAATAGGATTTGGCATTGGTTAGGCGTTCAATGCCATCACGCATGACAAGCCCCATGGTGCCAGCGTAGTAATAGGGCCATATCGCCTCGGCACCGTGTTCCGCTTCAATCGCGAGAAACCGTTGGGCAATCTCCGCCATCGCCTCATCCCAGGTGATGCGCGCGAATTGACCCGACCCCTTGGGGCCGACACGTTTCATCGGGTAAAGCAACCGCTCCGGGTGGTGAATGCGCTCGGCATAACGCGCCACCTTTTCGCAGATCACGCCGAGGGTATAGGAATTGTCCTTGTCTCCGCGCACCCGACCAATCGTGTGGTCGTCGAGCAGTTCGACATCCAGCGCACAGGCAGATGGGCAATCATGCGGGCAAACGGATTTGCCGATTTTGAAGTTCGTAGGGGCAAGGATGTTCATATGCTCAGCCTAACCCCGCTTTTGGGCCCCATCAACCCAGATGATGCACAGGACCCATGCCATAAACCGGGGTCTTCAAACCCTCCATCCGCGCCTTCAACTGCAGCGAAAGGAACTGCGAATAATGCCTGGACTGATGCAAATTGCCGCCATGGAACCACAAGGCATCCTGCTGCGTCGGTTTCCACATGTTGCGGAGTTCGCCTTCCCATGGACCGGGATCCTTGGTGGTGTCGGAGCCCAGTCCCCAACATTTGCCCACCTTATCGGCAACTTCTTTCGAAATCAGTTTGGCAGCCCAGCCGTTCATCGAACCATAGCCCGTGGCGTAGACAATCACGTCGGTTTTCAATTCGCTGCCATCGGCAAACTTGATGGCCTTCGGGGTGATTTCCTCCACCGTCGCGCGTGACTTCAATTTGATCTTGCCATCGGCCACCAGTTCCGATGCGCCGACGTCAATGTAGTATCCAGACCCGCGCCGCAGATATTTCAGGAACAGGCCCGACTCATCATCGCCCCAATCCAGCCAGAATCCGGCTTTTTCCAAACGGTCATAGAAATCCTGGTCCTGCTCTTTCATCTTGGCATAAGCAGGAATCTGGAAGCGGTGCAGGATTTTGTAAGGCAAGGACGCAAAAATCAGATCGGCCTTGTGGTGGTCAACACCGTTTTTAACAGCGCGTTCTGAATAGAGATCACCCAACCCAACTTCCATCAAAGTGGCGGATTTCACGATATGGGTCGAAGACCGCTGCACCATGGTGACGTCAGCACCTTTCTCCCACAGTGCCGCGCAAATGTCATGGGCCGAATTGTTGGAGCCGATGACGGCCACTTTCTTGCCCTTGTACTTGTCCGGCCCCGGATGCGCTGATGAATGGTGCTGTTCACCCTTGAACGTTGAAGCGCCCTTGAACTTCGGAATATTCGGAACGCCTGATTGTCCGGTGGCAATGATCAGTTGCGCGGGCTTCAACGTCACCGCTTTTCCCGCCCGCACGACTTTCACCACCCACTGCTTTTTCTTCTCGTCATACTTCGCCGACTTGCAGTCTGTGGATGCCCAATAGTTCAGTTCCATGATCTTGGTATATGACTCAAGCCAGTCGCCAATCTTGTCCTTGGGACTGAACACCGGCCAGTCATCCGGAAACGGCAAATAGGGCATGTGGTCGTACCAGACCGGATCATGCAGGCAGAGTGACTTGTAACGCTTGCGCCAGGAGTCGCCGGCCCTTTTATTTTTCTCGATGATGATGGTGGGAACGCCCAAACGCCTGAGCCGCGCGCCAAGCCCGATACCGCCCTGCCCACCGCCAATGATCACGCAATAAGGCTGCGTTTTGTAGCCGAGTTCCTTCTCTTCCTTCTCGCGCCGTTCCAACCACGTCATCCGGTCTTTGAAAGCGCCGTGGGTCACGCCCATCGAGCGTGATGCACCCTTGTGTTCCTCGTAGCCTTTGAGTTCCACCATCGTGGTCAGCAGAGTCCAGCCTTTGCCGTTCTGCAAACGCAATTGACCTTTTCCACGCGCGGTATCGCTCTCAAACAGCAGCCATGCCTCACTCATTCCCTCATCGCCCGTGGCTTCGCCCTCAAGCTTCCATGAGGTTTTACCAACATGGCCAAGCGTGGCTTTCAGCATGTCACCAATCTCACCCCTGCCCTCCGACGTTTTGATGTTCCAGGTGAAGAACACAAGGTCACGCCAGAAACATTCCTCGCCAAACAGCGCCGTCGCGGCTTCGATGTTTTTTGAATTGAGGGCTTTCTCAAAATCCGAAAGCCAAGCGGTCACGCGTTTAGTTGCAGTGGTCATTCGACGACTCCCAAGGTGATACAAATACATGCTGGCATGAATTTTTGTATCTGAAAAGCGGGCAACTTGTGTGCAACTGCGAAGGAGGCTACGACGCGATCATGCTCACCATCACCTCGCAACAAAACCCGCACGTCAAACTCGTCAAATCGCTGGACGACAAGAAAGCCCGCCGCGAACATGGCCTCTTCGTGGCCGAGGGTTTGGACATGCTGGAACGTGCTGCGAATTGCGGCTGGGAGCCGGAACTCTATCTCGCCACCAAGCCTGCATGGATATGGGACGCGCACAAACCGCTGATCGTCTCTGACAAGATCATGAGCACGCTCTCAGCCCAAAACAACGCCCACGACGTGCTCGCCACCTTCAAACAACGCTGGCAACCTCGCCCCGGCAAAGACGGATTGTGGCTGGCACTGGAAGACACACGCGACCCCGGCAATCTGGGCACCATCATCCGAACCGCCGACGCTGCGGGGGCAGCCGGTATAATTCTGGTTGGCGACTGCTGCGACCCCTACGCCCCTGAATGCGTGCGCGCCACGACAGGCTCCATCTTCGCCATGCCACTGGTCAAAATGCCGACAACGCAGTTTTTAGAGTTTCTGGGTGGCTGGCAGGGCGAGAGTGTTGGCACGGTGATGGGCGCCAAACAGAATTATCGGCGCGAATATAAGTTGCCGACACTGCTCGTCATGGGATCGGAGTCGCGCGGCCTAACTTCGCCAGTTTCGCTGGGATGCAAAACCCTGGTGAGCATTCCGATGCGTGAAGGTGTGGAGAGTTTGAACGTAGCGACCGCGACGGCGTTGATGCTGTTTGAGGTGAGCGCTACGGAAATACGGATTTAAAACTCCAATGTTGTCATTGCCGCACTTGTTGCGGCAATCCATCGTTCAACAAGCGGAACCACACAGGATCGCTCCACCCTGCCTCAACCATGGATTACCGGAACAAGTCCGGTAATGACTAAGCCGAGCTGGCTTTCAATGAAAAAAAATCCCTACCCCTTCCGTCCCACCGCCAGAGCTTTGCTCTCCTTCTTCAAGGGCCTGGACACCGGGCAAACCTCCTGCACATATCCATTCAGCGTATTGGTCAAGCTCTCACGCACCAGCGAATAATGCACAAACTGCCCGCGCTTTTCACTGCGCACCAAGCCTGCTGCTTCCAGAATCGAAAGATGCTGCGACACCGAGGGTTTTGAAATCTTGAAGCGGGCAGCAATTTCGCCAGCCGAAAGTTCTGCCTCTGAAAGATAAGCCAATATTTTCCGTCTGACCTGCGATGACAGGGCCTCAAACACACGCTGGATATCCACCGAACCACTCCACTTTTTTAACCATTCGTCATTTAGGTACTTGCCTAAATAACTTCAAGCAGTCTATATTTAGTCTGTTACCTAATTACTAAAATCTGCAACCAAAGTCAAAGGGCGAAACCAATGCCTAACACTTCGACGGATAGGGTGAAATCGACAGGTACCAGCAACGCTGTTCAAGGCAATGTTGTTTGGTTGCCAGCAAAGTCAATATGGATTTCAACAATGACTGCAATCTCGGTTGTTGGAGGGCCTCTCACATTCTCGATCGATGCCTTTGCGTTGTTCGTGATTACAGCAGCCATCACCATTTGCGCCGGACATTCTGTCGGCATGCATCGCATGTTCATTCACAAGGCCTTCGAAGCACCAGTTTGGCTGAGGCGGACACTTGTCTATCTCGGTACGTTGGTCGGCATGGGCGGGCCTTTCGGAGTAATGACGATCCACGAAGTTAGGGATTGGGCGCAACAGCAAGAGGCCTGTCACGAATTCTTCAGCCACAGAAAGTCATTCTTGCATGACTCGTTCTGGCAAATGCATTGCAACATTAAACTCGATCACCCGCCCAAATTGTTGGTTGAACCGGAAGTTTTGAATGACCCATTCTTCCGGTTTCTCGAGCGCACATGGATGTTGCAACAATTGCCTTGGGCTATTTTGTTCTTTTGTTTTGGTGGATTACCATGGGTTATCTGGGGAGTTTGTGTGCGCGTTGCAGCGTCGCTAACAGGTCATTGGCTAGTCGTACATTTCTCGCACCAAGGTGGCCATCAAGGCTGGGCCGTTGATGGAGTTGCCGTTCAAGGATACAATTTGCGAAATCTGAGCCTCATCACTTTTGGCGAAAGCCTACACGGCAATCATCATGCTTTTCCGGGTTCAGCTCGTCTCGGCATCGAAGAAGGCCAACTTGATCCGGGTTGGTGGTTGATTTCTTTGCTCATGCGCTTGAACCTTGTGCGCAATGTGAAGGAGCCTGAGCAAGTGGGTAAGCGTGAAGGGTTAAGGCGGGTGGTGCAGAAATGAGCAATATATCCCCAACATACGTGCCAAAATTGGAAGCACTGCACTCTCTGATGCTTGGCATAGCGCTTGCGTTAGTAACTTTTGTTTCAGCAACTGTTTTGGTCGGGCTGCTGAATGGTGAAATCGAGCATGTAGCAAACCACAGTTTTCATAGTATTGGAATGATGCAAACCCTCCAAAGCCTGTTTTTCGGCGTGTTCGAAACAGTCTTTGGATTAGGTTTTTTCTATACTTTCTTACTCTTGTTTGCACTGCCCCAGTTCTTCTTCATTGTATTGCCATTGCTCAAATTCTTTAGCACTGGTCTACAAGGCGATGCGCGGCGAAATTGGGTTTTTTATGTTGTTTCAGGTATTTTGACAGGTGGCCTGCCATGGCTTGGGATTGCTTACGTGTTGTTCGGGAACTCTATGGTTTTAAACGGCACATTGAAACTATTTGTATTGCCAGCCTTCACCGTTGGCGCATTTGCTGGAGCCGCATTGAAATACCGGCTTGTCAAACTCGCGGCGGCAACAGGCATTGAAAACAGCATCAAATGATGCTATATTTGATGCAAA
The DNA here is from genome assembly GCA_031430915.1 of Hyphomicrobiales bacterium. Taxonomy (GTDB): domain Bacteria; phylum Pseudomonadota; class Alphaproteobacteria; order Rhizobiales; family Aestuariivirgaceae; genus Aestuariivirga. The sequence continues at coordinate 6,135 of JANPCL010000066.1, read as the reverse complement.
GGAGACAAGATATGCGTACGACAGTTACGTTAGATGACAAGCTTGTGGCAGATGCAATGGAATACACTGGCATTTCTGAAAAATCTGCTTTGTTGAACGCTGCGCTCAAGTCGATCATAGCGCGTGAAGCTGGTTACAGACTTGCTGCACTTGGCGGTTCTGATCCAGGCGCTACAGCAGGACCGCGCAAGCGTCCTTGGCTGGAATGATCCTCGTCGACTCTTCAATTTGGATTGATCATATTCGTCGTGAGGAGCCGACACTTTCGGCCTTGCTGCGGAATGAACAGGCTTTCATGCACCCCTTCGTTATCGGAGAGGTGGCCTTGGGCAACATGAAAAACCGTAGCAACACTCTGCTTAAAATGACACAACTACCAACGGTCCCTGTTGCACGCGATTTTGAGGTCATCGCCCTCATAGAGCGCCACAAAATCTTTGGGTCTGGCCTCGGATATGTGGACTGTCATCTGCTTGCGTCAGCGTTGATGACAGGCAAGATCATCTGGAGTCGAGACAAGCGGTTGGTGCAGATTGCACGCATTTTGGGAGTTTCTGGTGAAATTAGTTAGCCATATCCGCAAAAACTGAGCCTTGCCTCTGTTGCCGTTTCCCCCGACAACACGCACAAATTAGAGGAGTCTCCCCATCATGAAAACCCATGCCCGTGTTGTCGTCGTCGGAGGTGGAGTCATGGGTGTTGGGTTGCTTTATCACCTCGCGCTTGAGGGCTGGTCGGATATTGTTCTCATCGAAAAGGGTGAACTCACCTCCGGCTCCACCTGGCATGCGGCGGGGCAGTGTCCGCATTTCAATTCGTCGCTCAACATGACGAAGGTACATGTTTATGGCACCGAGCTTTATCCGAAATTGGAAAAGCTCACGGGGCAAGCGGTGTCCTGGCATGGCTGCGGCGGGTTGCGTTTGGCCACCACTGATGAAGAAGTGAACTGGCTGAAATATGTCTATGGCATTTCGAAACTTGCAGGCTACGAGGCGGAAATCATCGGACCTTCCGAGATCAAGCAATATCACCCCTACCTCGAAACCTTTGGGCTAAAGGCCGCGTTTCGCACGGTCAATGACGGCCATGTCGCCCCTGCCGATATCACCAACGCCATGGCAGCGGGTGCTCGCCAACTGGGCGCCGAAATCTATCGCCGCACCCGCGTCATGGATATCAAGAACCTGCCGAACGGGGAGTGGCGCGTCTTCACCGAACACGGCAACATCGACTGCCAACATGTTGTAAATGCTGCTGGTTCCTATTGCGATGTTGTTGCAGGTTGGAGCGGACACACGGCACCCATTGCCAATATGCTGCACCAATATGTGATCACAGAACCCTTGCAGGAATTGAAAGACTTGCAACAGGAATTGCCCGTGGTGCGCGACCCCTATTCGCACGCTTATTTGCGTGAGGAAACCAATGGTGTGCTTGTTGGCCCCTATGAAACCGCCACGGCGCATGTGTGCTGGGACGGCGGGCAACCGCGTTGGGACTATGAATCAGAGCTTGAACAGAACGAACTCGACCGCATCATGCCCTGGCTGGAAAAGGCGACCGAACGCTTGCCGCTGTTTGGCCAGGCTGGCGTCAAATCCGTCATCTCTGGTGCCATTACCCACACGCCCGATGGCGTTTATCTGTCAGGCCCGGCCCATGGTGCAAAAAACTACTGGATGCATTGTGGAGCCTCCATCGGCATCTGCCAGGGCGGTGGCGCCGGCAAATATCTGGCGCAATGGATGGTGCATGGCCAGGCCGACATCAACATGCGCGAATTTGATCCCAGACGTTTCGGCGGCTGGACCTCGAAATCCTTCACCGACGAAGTTGCCATCGCCGACTATCACCACATGTATTATTGCTACAAACCGGGCGAACAACATAACGTCGGCCGTGGCCTGCGCAAATCATCGCTTTACGACACATTGAAATCAGAAGGCGCACAGTTCGCGCAAATCTTTGGCTGGGAGCGCCCGCGTTGGTATGACACGACAGGCAAGGGTGAAGACCACTCTTTCAGGCGATCAAACTGGTGGAATGCAGTGCGCGAGGAAGCCTTGGCTGTGCGCAATGCAGTGGGCCTGATGGACCTCTCCACATTTTCTAAATTCGACGTCACTGGCCCGGATGCGCACACGTTCCTCGAACGCATCTGCGCCAACAAAATTCCAACGAAAGACGGCGGCATTATTCTTGGCCACCTGCTGAACGAGAACGGCTTCATCGAAAGCGAAATCACCGTGACGCGACTGGGACTAGAACATTTCTACGTGCTTTCCGCAGCCGTAGCGCAACTGCATGACTTTGATCAATTGAACTGGCGCAAGTTGGCCACCGAAAATGTGGTGATTACTGACATGACCGATGACTATGGCGTGCTCGTATTGGCCGGGCCAAAGTCTCGTGACGTTCTCTCACAGGTATGTTCCGATGATCTTGGCAAATGGCTGAAGGGCAGCGTTGTCACAGTTGCTGGTGTGAACGGTGTTCGCTTGCTTCGTGTTAACTATGTGGGCGAACTTGGCTGGGAACTGCACACGCCGATGGCCGATATGCCAGCCGTTTATGCCGCACTACGGAAAGCCGGTGATCCTCTCGGTCTCACGCTTTTCGGTACTTACGCCATGAACTCACTGCGCATGGAAAAATCCTATCGTGGCTGGGGCTCGGAACTCACGGCAGAAATCGATATGTTCGAAGCCTCGATGCAGCGCTTCATCCGCGAGGACAAGGCGGACTTTATCGGCAAGGCCGCATCGTTGTCGCGTAAACAAACAGGCCAGAGAATGCGCCTCGTCACCATCGAAGTCGACAGCACCGACTCTGATTGCATGGGCAACGAGCCTGTCTCCCCTGCAGGAAAAGTGGTTGGCCTGACCACGTCCGGGGCCTATGGGCATGCGGTGAACAAGTCCCTCGCCTTCGCTTACGTGCCGCCTGCCCTCGCCGATGTCGGCACAGAAATTGACGTCATGATCTTCACCGAAACCCGCAAAGCCCGCATCATCGCCGACTCGATCTGGGATCCCGCCAACGAAAGACTGCGCACTTGACCAACACGTCGAAAGCGGTTGTCTGCATGGCTTTTGCCATGGCCGTCATTCCGATGATCGATGTGTTTGCAAAGTTTCTCGGCCAGCAAGGCCTGCCCATTCCGCAACTGGTGTGGGCGCGCTTCTTTTTTGGTGCCCTATTCACCCTGCCCTTCGCCTGGCAGGTAGAACAAGCCAGCATCTTGCGCCCCACGCACCCGATGCATCAAAGCGCACGCGCAGCACTGTTGATCCTCGGAACCTGTTTCTTTTTCGGGGCCCTGAAGTATTTGCCCATTGCAGACACCCTCGCAATCTATTTTATTCAGCCCATTCTGGTGACGGCACTTTCTCCGCTCGTCCTGAAAGAGAAGGTAGGGCCGCATCGCTGGGCCTGCGTGTTCTTTGGCTTCATCGGTGTACTGATCATCATTCGCCCGGGCTTTCAGGAATTCAATATTGGCATGTTGCTCGCCGTCTGCGCCGGTTTGTGTTCTGCCTTTTACCTGCTGCTCACGCGTAGCCTCACGGGCAGTGTGAATGCCATGGTGACGACCTTCCAGACCAGCGCAATAGGTGCGATCGCACTCTCTGCAACAATGCCATTTTTGTGGAAAATACCTGATCTCTCACAATGGCTGATGCTCGTCGGCATCGGTTTCTTCGCCATCGTCGGGCATTACTTTATTACTTTGGCCTATGACATGGGCGAAGCCTCGCTTATTTCACCGCTGGGCTATCTTGAAATGGTCACGGCGGTCTTGCTGGGTTGGTATTTTTTCGACAATCTGCCAGACGCATATACCGTCTTGGGCGTGACCATTCTCATCTGTTGCGCCATTTATATCTCGATCCGGGAACGCACTGTCCGAACCGTTCAGTCCGCCAATCCGTCGTAAATCATCAGGGCACCATTGTCGCCCTCACCTTGGTGTGTCGTAACAAGAAGCTGTCCGTTGTGAAACAGCGCTGATTTTGGTTGTACACCTGAGTTAAAATGTTTGAGCACTGTCAGGTCTGCAGCATCAAGAATCCAGACATTTCCATTTTCACCCAACGCAGCGATACGCGTGTCAGTGGCGGCCATCGCGGTGATCAGCTCATTGCCCTCGATTGATTTTTCAATGCGGGTCTGGGGATTGTTGACGTCGTTGCGAATGATGAGAGTGGTGCCTTCAGGCGTCTGTGCAGTTTTCCCGCCCGAATAGAGCGCCTGGCTATTGGCAGTGAGACTCCACAGGAAATAGTTGGAATCAGCCCCTCCCAAGTATTCCAGCGACTTCGGATCATATTTGGCGAGCGAACCACTGGCCATCAGCAACCATGGTGCGCCGTCTGCCACCGCCAACGCCCGTCCTTCACCCATGAACGGTTCGGAATTTTTGGCTTCGCCACCCGCCGCGTCAAGCCGTGACAGTGTTGTCATACGGTCAGGCGCATCGGTGTAGTGAACTGCATAAACAGAACTGCCATCAGCCTTCACATCAATGAGCACATGCGCCTTTGACGGCAATTGCCAAACATGGCGGCCCTTGCCTTCCTGCGGTTGAGTCCAGATTTTGCCTTCCGTGAACACACCCGCAAATACGCTTCCTCCGGGGCCGGACGTCATGCTTACTGGCAACCTGCCGACCGGCACCTTCGATACAATTGAACCTGACGAAAAATCCACTTTGACAATTTGCCGTGAACCGCTCTCGGCAACCCAGGCGAAATTGTCATCGACCATGGCCAGACCTTCCGGCCACTTACCAAGTTCAACCTTGCGGGTCACCGGAGAAACTTCCTCCGGTCCATTCCCGGCGTCACTTGCTGGCGGCGCGGGCTGATTTGGAACCGCAGCGTCGTGCTCTTCTGGCGTGGAAGCACTTGCACTTACGATGTCGTAAAGTGTTTCAACCTTCCCCTTGCCAACGCTAAAAAATATCTTCTTCGCCTCCAGGTTTATTTGCAACATCATGTCGCGTGACGTGTCCTGCAAAAACAGGAGGTGGCCTGAAGCCATTGAACCGGTAAAAGTGAATTTTGTTTGCCCTGCGAGATCTTTCTCGACCCAAACTTCACCCTCCTTATTGAAACTTCCCTCAGCGAACTTTATTTCCGTCACTGTTTCTGGAGTGGGTTGAAGGGCCGCATCTTCAACGGGTGCCGGAGGGTCGACCACAGGTGCGTCCGGTGACGCGACAGCAACCTGCTGCGCAGTGAGTTCCGCAATTCGCTCTTCTGCGAGTCCGCTGTATAATGCATCATCGGAATGTTTTGCGAGAAAGGCATTCAGCACCGCGAGGCTTTTGCTGTTCTTGACCAGATTCCAGTCCTGATCAACGCGCGATGATTGCACAACGGCCTGCGCTGCGTCGGGTGTCTGCTGTTCCGGCTGAATCACAACAGCTGGAACAAGATAAAGGTCTTCGAGGAGGCTGGACGTGAGATAAGGGCGCTGGTCACCCTTTGTGTCGGTGTCCACGTCACGTTTCACACTTTTCATCATCTGCTCGAATTCAACACCGGGCGTGCCGATGTGTTTGAGCAGCGCCTTTGTAAAGGGACTGTTGCGCCCCTCCCCGTCGGATGCGGTGTCGCCTGGCCCCGTGGCTAGGCCATAGAGCAAACCACCGCCGCCGACTTGATCAACTTTCACATCGGCAAGGCCACTGCCAACAGCGGAACGGCTCTTCTTTTTAAAACTGCGCGCGAGAGGGTTGTCACGGCAAGCGTCGAGCAGGGCGATGGCAATCCGCTTTTCTTCAACCATGATATTGAGAATGACATTGGCATCCACAACTTCGAAATTGATTGCAGTGGCGGATTCAAGTTTTGCATCCACAGGGATGAGATAATTCTTGCCGTTTACCTCCATGCCGTGCCCGGCATAGAAAAACAAAACCACCTTCGCACCGGGAGAATTTTCAGCAAACTGCCGCATGGCTCCTTGCATGCCAGCAAGGTCGAGGTCATTTCCACCATAGACCTCAAAACCCAGTGTTTTCAGTTTCTCACTGATATCCAACGCGTCGTTCACGGGATTGGGCAAGGCATTGGCAAATTTATAGCCGCCATTGCCGATAACCAGTGCGACCCGGTCAGCCGCAAC
>JANPCL010000065.1:0-8560 GCA_031430915.1 Hyphomicrobiales bacterium | reverse complement strand
GAGGCGGCGTTTCCGCATGTGCATGTGACGGTGCGCAAGGATGGGAAAGTGGTTGATCCCTTCAGTGCGGATGACATGACGGATTGCAACGCGGCGGATCGTAGCCTGTGGTCAGCTTCGGCGCAAAATGCGCTGGCTTATAAGGGGAGCGAGCTGTTGCTGATGCAATGGGCGAACGCACCATTCAGTGAAACACAATTTGAAACGGGCAATTTCCCCGCGCCGCAGGCGGCACCTGATGGATCAGCGTTGGTTGTGAATGCCATGGCGATTAATCTGTACAAGGACGATATTGTGTCATTGACGATGACCGTACCGGGTCAGCAACCGTCAGTGAACCGTGTCGTGCTGAAGCGCAACAGGGCGGTGCAGCGGCTTTATGCGGGGAAGAAGCGAAGCGGTGTTTGGCCGCCCGGGCGCTATGTGGCGCGGTTTGAGATTGTGCGCGGGGATGTAACGGTTTTTTCAAAGGAAATCAGTTTCGGGATGAAAAACTAACTTCCCCTCATCCGCCCTTCGGGCACCTTCTCCCGCTGGAAGGAGCGGGAGAAGGCCGATTGTTTTGCTTTCCCGCATTTCAAGTAGCGGGAGAAACGACGAGTTCTGTTACGACTTCGGCAGGAGTACCTTGTCGATGACGTGAATGACGCCGTTGGACTGCTTCACGTCGGCAATCGTGACTGTTGCGGCACCGCCATTTTCGTCCATGATTATGACCTTGTCGCCTTCGACCTTGGCTGTGAGTTCACAACCGCCAACGGTCATGATCTTGGCCGTGCCGCCGCCGTCAGCAATCATCTTGGCCACATCTGCGGCCATTGCTGCTGCTGGTACAACGTGACAGGTCAGCACCTTGACGAGCGTGTCCTTCATTTCCGGCTTCAACAGGCTATCTACTGTGCCTGCTGGCAGGGCGGCGAAGGCTTCGTTGGTTGGGGCAAATACTGTGAATGGGCCTGCACCCTTCAAGGTGTCAACCAAGCCTGCCGCAGCAACTGCAGCGACGAGCGTGGTGTGGTCCTTGGAGTTCATGGCATTCTCGACGATGTTCTTTTCAGGGAACATTTCCGATCCACCCACCATGGGATTGGCAGCGAAAGCAGCGGTTGCGAAAAGGCCAGCGGCCAGCGTTGCAAGAATCGTTTTGCGCATAATATCTCCTGAGTTCAAATCCCGACGTCGCTTCGTGCGGTGTCGTCTGCAGGTAACGCGCGAGATGAAGAAAAAATTTATTACAAATTGGTAGGCTCACGCATGCGTGATCAGTGCGTTACCGATCGTAACGTGCCAGCCCCAAAACCGGACCGACATTGTTTTGTTGCAATACGGCGATACAGCTTTTGCAATTGTGCGGCATGACAGCATTGCGCATCCATGAGCCGTGGTATGCGTCGCCTTTCCACATGGCGGCGGGAACGAGGTTGCGCACAACGTTGATGTAGACGACGTCTTTGCCGGCGTTTTCGCCGCGTTCGATTTTTTGCGTGACGCGCTGTTCGATCGCCATGAGCCAGAGCGTGGCTTCGCCGTCGTAGGCTTGTTTGGGAATTTCAATGCTTATGTCTTTGGCCGTGATATCGAGAGCCAGTTTGACCGAGGGAGCTGCCGCTTCCGCCATCTGCGATTTCACATTACGCAGATTGCTGCCGACAACATGCGTGGTGCCGTTGATGACCATTTGTGGAGTGTAGACCGAACCATCGCCACGGGACTTCGCGTAGTCATATTGGCGTTGCGAATATTCAGGCTTGGCCAAGGTGTCACGCCAACCGAGATAATCCCAGTAGTCGACGTTGAAGGACACGACGAGGTTGTTGGGGTCTTGCGCCAGTTCGGCTGCAATCTTGTCGGCAGGCGGGCAGGACGAGCAGCCCTGGCTGGTGAAGAGTTCCACAAGAACGGGGTGCGTGGGGGCGGCAGATGCAAGGCGGGGGGCCAGCATAGCCCCAGCGCCTAGGGCAAGGGCGGAGCGGCGGGAAAGTGTTGGGTTGTGGTCCATGCTCAGAATATGGACAGAAGGCGGCTCACTTGCCAATCACTATGGGGTGAGAGGGTTGTGTGCCGAAGTCTCACGCCCCTTCCATGAGAACGGGAAGGGCTGAGGTGGTAGCTCAGTATCCGCCGATCTGCTTGAAGCCACCGAAGAACATGCGCTTGCCGTCGAAGGGTGCGGCCTTCATGTCAAAGTTGGCCATGAAGGAGTCCTTCATGATGGCCTTCCATGCTTTGTTACGACTGGCCTTGGAGCTGAAAACAATATAGGCGACGCCGACGGTTTCGTCTGCTTTGAGTTTGACGGATTGCGGGAAAGAGGTTTTCTTTCCGGGTTTCACGTCGTCGGCGATCGCTTCGATGTAGGCAATTGCCCCTGCCCGCTTCCACGCTTCGGCGCTTTTTTTAACCAGCTTTTTGTAGTCTTTGAGTCTGGCCGTAGTGATCGGCATGACCATGCAATCGATGTAGGACATTTGTTGCTCCATTCCTTGGGGCACTTATGCTATGCTGCAGCGCCAACATTCACAAGTGTGCGAAACGCTTATACTATTTCGTGGTAGTCGCCAGCGTTGTAAATTTACCGACCAGTCCAGAAAAAAGTGATGTAACGCCGAGCCACGCAAGTTTGCCTTGTGTGGTATCCGCTGAAAGATCATTTTTCAGGATGACAAAAATGCAGAACGCAAAAAGCAGGCAATAGGAACCAACGACGAGGCAGAAAATGATCCAACTTTTCCAGAGCCCATGTTGGTGCTCCAGTTCTTCTTTTCGGATTCGGGACTGACGGTCATCATCATGCTCAACCGTGACCAAACCGACAATGCCCTTATCGACAAGTTGGCTGATGTTGAGATCGGTTTTCAAGCTTCAGAAACCAACAATCTCTTGGTCGAGCTTTTCTGGATTTTTGGCAAACCCCAAATGATTGCCACGCTTCTTGCCTGAATGAGCAGCTTGCATAAGGGCCAACGAACGACGCACCACATCACTCAGTGTGGTTGATGACTCCTCTGCCAATACTTCGAGTTGATCATAAAGCTCCTGAGGGAGTTGAAGATTTAGCCTTACTTTATCTGACATATTGGGATGCTCCGTGTGACTGCGCATAATATGTGCTTTTTATACACAAATTACAACACAAATACGAACGTTGCTAGTATCAAGATATGGATTTGGCTTTTGGTCAGTTGCTTTTTTTGAATACAGTTATTGCAGTTGTTTCTGATCCAGAATCGTCAAATTTTTCGATATGAAAAGAATAGCTCCTCAACCAGTTGAATTGGCAATCATTATTTTCGTAGCAAGTCCATGTGCCTTGTCCGGGATTTGTGAATGCAATAAGCTGGCGGTTACCCACCCGAACACCATCAACTTTTGTGGCCAACTCCCCATCAGGCAAGCAAAATGTCATGCCCTTCTTGAACACCAAACGAAACTTGTCCTCTTTTGGCTTCAATACAGTACAATTAGTGTTTATTTCGGCCATGGGGATTACGGAAGCGGCGCTCAAACCAACAGCAGGAAGTTTTTTCAATTCTTGTGCAACAATAGCTGGAATAGAGGAAGCATCGGTCGCCATTCCGTCTTTGCCGGGTTCACCTTTTTCGCCGGGATCGCCTTTTTCACCGCGCGGACCAGATGGACCTGGCGGTCCCACACTGCCTGATGAAGTCGGTATTGTTTTCAAAGTAAGACTCAGTTTGTCGAGATCAGATTTCAGAGTTTCGATTTGTTGCTGAAGTTCTACAGTTTTCCTATCAGACACATCAATTTTTCGGGCTTGGTCCGCGCCCCATATTGCAATGCCACCCACTGTCGTTGCGGCGGCAACCAAACCCGTAAAAAGAGTTCCAAAATGGCTAAGGCCCGTCAAAGCCGTAAACCTGCTTCCCAAATTCTCGCCCGTCATCGCTGCCCTCCTGTCAGCAAATGATTGCTTTGTTGATCTTATCAGTCAAGCAATTTGCAAAGAAAGGAAAAACCATCACCTAGCGCTCCCCACCCCCGACCCCTCCCCAAAGATTGGGGAGGGGTGAAGGATAGGTTCAAGCTGCTTTCGCAATATTCCTTAGCACAAAATGCAGAATGCCGCCGTTTTTGTAGTAGTCGATTTCATCCAGTGTATCGATGCGGCTCAAAACTTCTGCTGAGGTTTTGCTGCCGTCGGCGCGGGCGATGTCTACTGTCATGGTCTGGCGGGGTTTCAGGCCGTCGGCGAGGCCGTTGATGGTGATGGTTTCGTTGCCTGTGAGGCTGAGGGTTTGCCAGCTTTCACCCGGTTTAAATTGCAGGGGGATGATGCCCATACCTACGAGGTTGGAGCGGTGGATTCGTTCGAAGCTTTGGGCGATGACGGCGCGGACGCCCAGCAAGTTTGTGCCTTTGGCGGCCCAGTCCCGGGAGGAGCCGTTTCCATATTCAACGCCTGCGAAGACCACCAAGGGTGTGCCCTCGCTTTGGTATTTCATGGCGGCGTCGTAGATGCTCATTTCGGTGCCGTCGGGTTGGTGCAGTGTCAGGCCGCCTTCTTTCACCGCGCCATCAGCACCCTTCACCATGTGGTTCTTGATGCGGATGTTGGCGAAGGTGCCGCGCATCATGACTTCATGGTTGCCGCGGCGGGTGCCATATTGGTTGAAGTCCATGGGGGCCACACCGTTTGCCGTCAGGTATTTTCCGGCTGGTGATGCGGCCTTGATGGAGCCTGCGGGGGAGATGTGGTCGGTGGTGATTTTATCGCCGAAGAGGCCGAGGATTTTCGCTGACGTGATGTTGGTCACGAGCTTTGGGTTCATTTGTATGCCGTCAAAGTATGGCGGGTTTTGCACGTAGGTTGAGGTGTTGTCCCAAGCGTAGGTTTCGCCCTTCGACGTGGTGACGCCGCGCCAGTTCTTGTCGCCCTTGAACACGTCGCCGTAACGGTCCTTGAACATTTTCGCTGTGATGTTTTTGCGGACGAAGGTTTCGATTTCCTTGTTGGTGGGCCAGATGTCTTTCAGGAAAATCGGGTTGCCTTTTTTGTCGTGGCCCAGCGGTTCGGTGGTGATGTCGATCTGGGTGGAGCCTGCGAGAGCATAGGCGACGACGAGTGGTGGCGAGGCAAGGTAGGCTGCCTGCACATCAGGAGAGACGCGGCCTTCAAAGTTGCGGTTGCCGGAGATGACGGCTGAGGCGACGACGCCGTTATCGTTGATGGCTTTCGAAATTGCAGGATCAAGCGGGCCGGAGTTGCCGATGCAGGTGGTGCAGCCATAGCCCACGAGGTTAAAGCCGATCTTGTCGAGGTCTTTTTGCAATCCGGCTTTCGTCATGTATTCCGAAACGACTTGTGAGCCGGGAGCGAAGGAGGTTTTCACCCATGGCTTTGAGGTTAGCCCAAGGGCTGCGGCCTTGCGGGCGAGGAGGCCTGCGCCGATCAGCACCGACGGGTTCGAGGTGTTGGTGCAGGAGGTGATGGCGGCAATGACGACGTCACCATGGCCCAGGTCATAGTTCTTGCCTTCGACCTTCACGCGTCTTGCCTGTTCGCCTGGCTTGGCGAAACCCGCCTTGTCTTTCGGTGCATCAAGGGCGGACTGGAAACCTTGTTTAATGTCGTTCAATGGCACAAATTTTTCGGGGCGGTTGGGCCCTGCCATGGCGGGGACGACGGATGACAGGTCCAGTTCCAATGTATCGGTGAACACCGGGTCAGCGCTTTTGGCGGTGGCGAACATGCCTTGGGCCTTGGCATATTTTTCGACGAGGGCAATGCGGTCGTTCTTGCGACCAGAGAGTTTGAGGTATTCCACCGTCACAGCATCGACAGGGAAGAAGCCGCAGGTCGCGCCATATTCAGGGGCCATGTTGGCGATGGTGGCGCGATCAGCCAGTGTCAGAGCCTGCATGCCAGGGCCGAAGAATTCAACGAACTTGTTCACCACGCCTTTTTTGCGCAGCATGTTGGTGACGAGCAGCACAAGGTCTGTTGCGGTGACACCTTCCTTGAGTTTGCCCAAGAGTTTGAAACCAATGACTTCTGGAAGCAACATGGATTGCGGCTGGCCCAGCATGGCGGCTTCGGCTTCGATGCCACCCACACCCCAACCCAAAACGCCCAGACCATTGACCATGGTTGTGTGGGAATCTGTTCCGACCAGCGTATCAGGGTAAGCGACGGTGATTTTCGCCTTCTTCTTGCCCTTGGTGATGATCTCGGATTTCGTCCATACGGTTTGTGAGAGATATTCCAAGTTCACCTGATGGCAGATGCCGGTGCCGGGGGGGACGACGCGGAAATTCTCGAACGCGCCCTGCCCCCATTTCAGGAACTTGTAACGCTCCATGTTCTGCTCGTATTCGCGTTTGACGTTGGCGGCGAGGGCTTTATTGTTGCCGAAATTATCAACAACAACTGAATGGTCGATGACCAGATCAACGGGCACCAGCGGATTGATTTTCTGGGCGTCGCCTTTCAGCAGCTTCATGCCGTCGCGCATGGCGGCCAGATCGACCACGGCGGGAACGCCGGTGAAATCCTGCATCAGCACACGGGCGGGACGGAAGCCCACCTCGGCGTCGGCCTTGCCCTTATTGCTGAGCCAGGCGACGAAGCCCATGATGTCCTTCTTCGTCACCGTGCGGTCGTCTTCGTTGCGCAACAGGTTTTCGAGCAGCACCTTCATGGAATAGGGCAGTGCCGAGATTCCCTTGAGGCCGTTCTTCTCCGCCGCTTTCAGGCTGAAATAGGTGTAGGACTTGGTGCCCACCTTCAGAGTTTTGCGGGATTTGAAGCTATTGATGGACATGGGGGGCCTCGTCAAAAGGAGTGCGTGATTTCGCGTCGGCTATAGAGGATGTTGCGTCGCAATACAAATGATCAGACGGGCAGTCCAAGGCGTTGCCGCAGTTTTGACTGGCGCAAAGTGCGGGCGGGTGGTTGGCTGGTGACGCCTGGCAAATCGCTGATACGGGAGATCATGCTGAGGAGGTCTTCGCGTTCCTTCACCGAGAGATTTTCGGCCCAGAGTTTGCCGTAGCGCAAGATGACGTTGTTCGAGTCAGTGGCGTGGGATGCCGTCCACTTGCCGAAGGTGAGGATTTCCACGGAGTCGGAAATGCCCATGGATTGTTCGACTTCCTTCTTGATGGCGGCTTCGGCGATGTGGCCAGGCACGCCGTCTTCATTGGCGATGACGTTCATCAAGATAACGGCGGCGGTGGCAGGGTCATCAATGACTTCGAGCGGCGAGTCGTTGACTTTTCCGAGGAATTTGCGGCGCTTGTGTTTGCCCCAAAGCCGGCCAGCCACATCGTGGACTTCGCTCGCCACTTCGCCTGCGGCCTTGATGCGCCAATACCAGAAGGCGGCGGCGGCAATGAGCCCCAAGATTCCAAAGAGCATAGTTGTTATTCCCCGTTGTCGGGCGGAAATATCACACGGGGGAGTTGCTGGCCAGCGTTTCCAGCCGTTGCAGTAAACGGGTGCGTTCGCCGACGAGGCCCTTGTAGTCGATTTCGGCGTCGGTGAGGTTTGCAACCTGGGTGGCGATAGAGCGGGCGAGGGCCGGGCCATCGGCGTGGGTTTCCAGTACTTCCAGCGGGTTGTTGTGGATGCGGATGGTGAAGAGGATGTCGCCGGATTTGGGGAGTTTGCGCAGGGTCTGGCGTTCGAGGCGCATGATGACGTTGCCTGTGATGGGGCCGTCGCCGAAGCGATTCTTCATCTTGTTGTCAGATGCCGGGTGATAAAGCCGCGCGTCGCCATAGAGCGACCAGTTCCAGCGGATGACGGGCTGTTCGACACGCAGGTTGTCAAACATGCGGTCGATGAGACCGGCATTGCGGGTGCCTTCACCGAAGCCGGGCACCGGCTGGTGGATTTCATGCATGGGCTTGCCGAACTTCTCGTGCAGGTTCCATGCGGAGGGAAAGCAGAGTGAGGCCGCAACCAGACGCCAGCCATTTGGCGAGTGGCGCATGAGGACAAGGTCTTCCTGGACGAGGAGTGCGGCGCGGGCCAGTGCGCCATGATCGCAATCTGGCACCGATGTCGCTCCGAGGTGATGGACCAACATATCCAGCACTTCCTGTTGCGCGGCCTGCGTGCCTTGCTCTGCCACCAGCACGTTGGCAGTTTCTTCCGTGTACAGACGATGTTTTTCGGCGAGATAGGTTTCAAGCTGATCGTCCACCTCGATCCATGTAGCGGGATCGAGGGGTTTCAGGCCAATCTGGAAAGGCTTCGATGAGCCGTCGTAGGGAGTGTGGATCACACGCGACGTTCCACCATCATCTTCTTGATCTCGGCAATCGCCTTGGCGGGTGAGAGTCCCTTCGGACAGGCCTTGGCGCAATTCATAATGGTGTGGCAGCGGTAGAGACGGAAGGGGTCTTCGAGGTTGTCGAGACGGTCGCCGGTGGCTTCGTCGCGGGAGTCGATGAGCCAGCGATAGGCTTGCAGCAACACAGCCGGACCCAGGTATTTGTCGCCATTCCACCAATAACTTGGACACGACGTGGAGCAGCAAGCGCACAGGATGCATTCATAGAGGCCATCCAGCAGCGCGCGCTGCGCCTCTGATTG
>JANPCL010000064.1:0-7697 GCA_031430915.1 Hyphomicrobiales bacterium | reverse complement strand
GATATTCAAATTGGCCGCTCCACGTCACATAGTAGCCGGGTGGGAATTTGACTTTTTCCGCGACGACGCGCTGGGCTTCGGCGACGTATCCGCCGATGTCACTGTCTCGCGTATCGACAAAGATGTAGGCGGCGAGCTGGGCGTTTTCGGTGCGAATGGTTGAGGGGCCGGTGGTCAGTTTGATGCTGGCAATGTCGCCCAGTGGCACCGACACACCTTCGGCATTAGTAACGCGCACATTGCGTTTGATGGCTTCGGGATCACTTCGGAAATCCCTCGGCAAGCGCAAGTTCACGGCATAGCGTTCGCGGCCTTCAACTGCTGTGGTGATGGGTTCGGCCCCCAGTGCCATGGCAATGGTGTCCTGCACATCGGAAATCATAAGGCCGTAACGGGCGAGTTGTTCACGGTCCGGCGTGATCTCGAGGTTGTAGCCGCCGATGACACGTTCAGCAAATGCACTTGATGTGGTGGGGATGGTGCGAAGGGCTTGTTCGATTTGACGGCCTAGGCCTTCAATGACTTTGAGGTCGGGTCCGAAAACCTTGACACCGACGGGCGTGCGGATGCCAGTCGATAGCATGTCGATGCGGGCCTTGATCGGCATGGTCCAGGCGTTCGACACGCCGGGAAACTGCAAGGATTTATCCATCTCGGCGATGAGCGTGTCGACGGTGACACCGGGTCGCCATTGCTCCTTGGGCTTCAGGTTGACCACGGTTTCGATCATCTCGGTGGGGGCGGGGTCGGTCGCAGTTGAAGCGCGGCCTGCCTTGCCGAACACGGTTTCCACCTCTGGAAATGATTTGATGATTTTGTTCTGCGATTGCAAAAGTTCCGCTGCCTTGGTGACGGAGAGTCCCGGCAAGGTGGTGGGCATATAGAACAGCACACCTTCATTGAGGGTTGGCATGAATTCTGATCCCAGTTGTTTGGCGGGCCAATAGCTGATGCCCAGCACTGCAATGGCGATTACCACAGTAAAAATTTTCGCCCGCAACACGCCCGCAATTACAGGTCGATAGATCCAAATCAACAAACGGTTCAACGGATTGCGGCGTTCGGCAATGATGCGACCGCGCACGAATATCAACATGAGGGCGGGAACCAAAGTAATCGACAGCACGGCGGCCGCCGCCATGGAGAAGGTTTTCGTATAGGCCAAGGGTTTGAACAAGCGGCCCTCTTGCGCTTCCAGTGTGAAGATTGGCAGAAATGATACGGTGATGACCAGCAAGCCAAAGAACAGGGCAGGGCCAACTTCTTTTGACGATTCAATCAAGACTTCGAGTCGCGATTTACCGGGTTCTGCCCGTTCCAGATGTTTATGGGCATTCTCGATCATGACAATGGCTGCATCAACCATAGCCCCAATGGCGATGGCAATGCCGCCAAGACTCATGATGTTGGAAGAGAGGCCCAGCATTCGCATCAATGTAAAGGCAATCAGAATACCGACTGGCAACATCAGAATGGCGACGAGGGCGCTGCGAATATGCAACAGGAAAACAAAACACACGATGGCGACGATGATGCTTTCTTCCAGCAGCGTGCCTTTCAGGGTTTCGATGGCGCGATGAATCAAAGTCGAGCGGTCATAAACGGTGACCACTTCGGTGCCTGCGGGCAGGCTGGACTTTATGTCCTCAATGCTCTTTTTAACACTGTCGATGACTGACAAGGCGTTCTCGCCATAACGCTGGATGGCAATGCCGCCCACAGCTTCGCCTTCGCCATTGAGTTCGGTGATGCCGCGCCTTTCGTCGGGCACAAATTCGACACGTGAAACATCCTTCATCAGAACAGGAGTTCCGGCATTGGCTTTCAGTACAATGTTTTCGATGTCGCCAACATTGCGGAACAACCCGCGTCCACGTACGGCGTATTCTGTTTCGGCAATTTCGATGGAACGCCCGCCAACGTCCATGTTGCTGTCACGAATGGCGTTGCGGACGGTTGCCAAAGATATGCCAAAACTTTGCAAGCGGCGCGGATCAACGACGATGCTGTATTGCTTGACGAAGCCGCCGACGCCTGCAACTTCCGCAACGCCATCAGCCTTGGCGAGGGAATAGCGCATTTGCCAATCTTGCGTGGTGCGCAAATCTGCAAGGTCAAGGCCTTTGCCTGTGAGTGCATATTGATAGACCCAGCCCACGCCTGTTGCGTCTGGCCCAAGGGTTGGGGTCACGCCCTGTGGCAATCGTCGCCCAGCTGCATTCAGATATTCGAGAACGCGGGAGCGGGCCCAATAGGGGTCGGTGCCGTCGTCAAAAATGATATAGATAAATGACACGCCAAAAAAAGAGAAGCCGCGCACCACTTTGGATTTTGGTACACTGAGCAGTGACGTTGTCAGTGGATAGGTGACCTGGTCTTCAACCACTTGCGGGGCTTGGCCGGAGAATTCGGTGTAGACGATGACTTGCGTGTCGGACAAATCCGGTATCGCGTCGAGTGGTGTTGTCCACACGGCGTAAAGCCCAGCCAGGGTCAGGAACGCTGTGCCGATCAGCACGAAAACAACATTGCGTGCTGACCACTCAATAATTTTACCAATCATTGTGCTGTCGTTTCGTTGGCAACAAGTGCAGTGAATGCGGCTTGTAAATTGCTTTCAGCATCAATGAGGAAGTTGGCGCGGGTGACGATTTTATCACCCACGGCGAGGCCCTCCACTACTTCAACCTGTCCGCCACCACGACGTCCCAGCTTTACGGTTTGCGGTTTGAAGCGACCTTCACCCACTTCGATAATCGCAACTTGCTTGTTGCCACTGTCGATGATGGCGGACTCAGGCACAGCGATGACAGCCGCAGTGCTTCCCGTGTCAATGTCAACGTCGGCGTACATGCTGTGCAAAAGCCTGTGATTGGGATTTGGCAGTTCAATGCGCACCTGGGCGGTACGGGTTTCTTTTTTCAGCTCCGGCAGTACAAAAGCGACTTTGCCAAGGAAGGTTTCGCCGGGGTAGGCGCGCACGGAAATGCTGACCGGATTGCCGATGGCAACACGGCCCACGTCCTGTTCCGGCACATCGGCGATGACCCAGACATTGGTCACATCGGCCAAACGATAAAGCTCATCGCCTGGCATAACGCGGGCACCCACGATAATATTTTTGCTCATTAGAACGCCATCAACAGGTGATGGCCAGTCCAGCGACAGGGGAATATCGCCAGTCAGTGGGAGGCTTTTGATATAGGATTCCGGAACTCCGTAGTTGCGAAGTTTTTTGGCGCCAATGGCTTTTTGGCCGCCCGCCGCCGCAATGCGATACTCCACTGCTGCCTGAACAATTTGCGGACTGTAGATGCGAAACAGCAGGTCACCCGCTTTCACATGTTGGCCCGTTGCTCCGGCATAGACTTTCTCAATAAAGCCCTCCGTGCGAATGGTGATAGAGCGTTCCAGCCGTTCATCAAGAGCGACGGTTCCGGGAACGCGCAAGGGTTCGGACAGCACATGTTTATCAACTGTTTCCGTGCGCACACCAGCACGTTGGACTTTCTCGACACTGATTTTGACGATGGACGGATCGGCTGGACCACTGTCTGCATCTTCGTACACAGGGATATAGTCCATGCCCATCGAATCTTTTTTGGGCTGTTTCGATGTGTCAGGCAGGCCCATGGGGTTGCGGTAATAGAGGATTTTCTTTCCTCCTCCCGCAACCATTGCTTTATCTGCTTCTGGTGCCATTGAACCGGACTGCGCCGGTATTTCACCCTCGTAAACCGGGATATAATCCATATCCATCGAGTCTTTTTTGGGGACGGGGGAGATATCTGGCTCACCCATAGGGTTACGGTAGTAGAGAATTTTACGCTGAGGGGTGTTGTTCGCTGCAACATCCATGACTTGCGACGCCATAGCTTCCAGTTGTGAACGGTATTTGGTGGCTGCAAAAAAACCACCCACACTGCCAAAGGCAATGAGAAGTAAACTCATAATGAGCTTCAAGACAATACGCATGGGAAAATCCTTTGAAATAGCGAATAGCGCGGACAACGCAAAACGCTGCCCGCCCGGTCAGTTTCAATGGATCAGATGCGTGGAGGTCTTCGGAGAGGAATGGGGGTGATTTCCGCGAGAATGGTCTGACTCGCAAAGTACACCTGCTTCGAAACGACGATTGCTGCAAGCGTCGGCAGCTTCGATGGCAAGTCAAATGAAACAACTGCTCCGATGCATGCATCTGACGGAAGGCAGTTTGACTTCATACCCTTGCAGCATTCAGGCGTGTTGCAATCGTCGTGCATCGCCGTGGATTTTGCCATTTGTGCCATGCCGGCTGATGCAGTTCCGATGGGTAAAAAAATCAAACCAATGGCGACGCAGAAATGCAAAACTGTTCTAATGGCCAATGTACGAAACATATTGCGAACATAAAACCTGTGTCCGGCGGGGTCAAATGAAATTTAAGTGACAAAAAAACCCCAGCGTCGCCGCCGGAGTTTCTGTTTGTAAGCTGTGTCTGATCAGCAGCTGTAATACATGTCATACTCCACCGGATGTGGTGTCATGCGGTAGCGGTCTTGTTCTTCCTGCTTCAGGTCAAGGTATGACTCGATCTGGTCTACCGAGAACACGCCGCCTTTGATCAGGTAGTCGTGGTCTGCTCTGAGGCTGTCGATGGCTTCCTGGAGTGAGCCGCAGACTGTGGGCACCTTGGCGAGTTCTGCGGGTGGCAGGTCGTAGAGGTTCTTGTCCATGGCAGGGCCGGGGTGAATCTTGTTCACGATGCCATCGAGGCCTGCCATGATGATGGCGGAGAAGCCGAGATAGGGGTTCGCAGTTGGATCGGGGAAGCGCACTTCGACGCGTTTCGCCTTGGGGTTCGACGTGAAGGGAATACGGCAGGAGGCTGAGCGGTTGCGGCTGGAATAGGCCAGCAGCACGGGGGCTTCATAACCGGGAACGATACGCTTGTAGGAGTTCGTCGACGGGTTGGTGAAGGCGTTCAGCGACTTTGCATGCTTGATGACGCCACCGATGAAGTAGAGGCAGTTTTCCGAAAGGTCGGCATATTGGTTGCCGGACATCATGGTCTTGCCTTCCTTCCAGATGGAGAAGTGGCAATGCATGCCCGAGCCATTGTCGCCGAACACGGGCTTTGGCATGAAGGTTGCTGTCTTGCCGTAGCTGTGAGCCACGTTGTGGATCACATACTTGTAGATCTGCATGTGATCGGCAGCCGTCACCAGTGACTGGAACTTGGTGCCGAGTTCATGCTGGGTTCAGATTTTCAACTGGGCTAACAATGACCTGCTTGAGGCACTCATTCCATGCAACTCGTAATGCTTTTGGAGTTTCAATATCGGCCAATAAAGTCGACATGTGGTTCTTAAATTTGCCTCTGCATTCTGAACCAATCGTCGCCAGCACATGCTCGATCCAATCGGCGACTGAGACGAAGTTTACTTCGTGGCCAATTGAAAAGAAACTTTGAGCAACAGAAATTGCTGTTGTTGTCGGCATGTTTTTTGTGAAAACAAACAGATAATCCGACAAAGATGATGGGCCAATTTTCTCTTGGAATACAGCATTCACTCGATCATCATCAATTTTTCTTTCAGTTACTTCCACGGCCAACAAAACTCTTCCATTTTGTTTCACTGTTATATCACCAACTGCTCCGGAAGCCTTGTCTGCGACGTTTATTCCTTGATACTCAATTTCCCAATCAAGTTTAAAACAGTCGCGGAGAGTACGAAGCAGTGCCACCGAGAGCATCATAGGAATTCGTCCATGGCTGGGAACGTCAAGAAAAATCCGCGTCAACCTTTTGTACTGTCCCAAACTCAGCCGATTTACTTCTAACAGTGGAATGATCGCGCTTTCCCGAAGCTCGATAAATTGCAAAAGAAGTGACACAAGATAATTGTGAGCAATACTCTCACTATTATCTGATAGGAAACTAACGACATCGACCAAACAGTCAAAAGCCTCTTGGTCATCCAAAACTCTGGGCTGACCACCTCTCACAAATTTGACATCACCACGAAGTGACGAAAGGTACGGAGCTTTTGAAACTGGAACAGATTTTGATTTTAGAAAAGGTGTTACCACTTTTTCTAATGCTGTTCTGTTGCTAAATGAATTTTCGCTCTGATCGGCGCGAGGCAAATGAATGTCCACTGTCGTGTCAACAGATCTTATAAGTGCGCATCCAACGAGAGCTTCACGATATGCTTGTGTATTGGACGAAAATAATCGGAGAGTGGCACGATCAACGTCCTGCCCAAAGCTTTGTCTTTTGAGACCCTCCGAGAATGTCTTTTCTGCCTCCAAAAACGCTTCACCTAAGCGTAAAGCGGCTTTTTCTCTCAACTCTTTGCCGCGTTTGAGTTTCTGAGAATTGGCTGAATTCTTCGCCATCTCAATAATTCATCCAAAGGCATTCCTGCCTAATTTGTTTCACTGAATGAATTTTCTTAGGTTCTGCATCAAAGCGCTTCCAATTTTTATATAACTTGTCCATCAAGGCATTGCGATATCCGGAAATCGCAACTTTCCCGATGCAAGAGTTTAGTGCTGACGCAAGATCGATGTGTTCACTTTCGTCCATCTCAAACCCGTAAGCTTTAGTATCTCCTCGCGTGTCGTGAAGATATGGAGGATCGCAATAGAACAAGGTATCTTTTGAATCATAGGCGCGAATGACATCAATTGCTGGACGGTTTTCGATTTGAACGCGGATGAGCCGG
This sequence comes from Hyphomicrobiales bacterium, assembly GCA_031430915.1. Lineage (GTDB taxonomy): Bacteria > Pseudomonadota > Alphaproteobacteria > Rhizobiales > Aestuariivirgaceae > Aestuariivirga. The sequence goes on along the minus strand of JANPCL010000064.1, from coordinate 987 downwards.
GAGCCAATTTCTGGCAAGGCTTCAACACCACCCAGCCACCTAGAAACAACGCCTGACATTCCCGCGCGACTTGTGTCGCGGCAATTGGCCCATCGCCCAAGCGTTGCTGTTTGCGCGAGACCTGTTCTCGTTTGTCTTGCTCTTACGTAAAATCTGCGGGCGCGCTCTAATTCTGAAAGAGCCTTTAAGCTACCAGTCACAGCTTTATGGAATTCTTCGCGAGAAAAGGGCGTCAAGGCAATTGCGCGTGTCAATTCTTCAGGTTGATCACGTAAAATTTTGAAAAAGTTCACTACTTCTCCATCTATGTCGTTGTAGGTTTCAACTTTTGACGGTGTTCGATTGAGCAGTACTGCTCCCGATCCAGAAAAAGGCTCGCAGTAATTGTGAGTTTCTGGAAGCAATGGAAGTAACCAATCAAGGTGGCTGAACTTTCCGCCATACCAGCCAAAAGCGATACGCTTTGATTTTACACGAGCAATTGTAATAGGGTGAGATTCAGCCTCTTTAGCTTCCAAATAAATAGGTGAGAGCTTTTTGCCCGAGGACTTAGGTGGTCGGCTGACTTTTCCAATTCCTTTGAGTGACGCCAAAATTCTTGGGGGCGTAACTTCCTCTCCTGTTCGCATTCGCTTCACCAGCAGCGTTGGCAAGTCAAGCAAGTCGGAAGCTGTTTGATCCGAAAAGCCAAAATCTCTCAATAGTTCTGAAAATTGATTCATGTGTCCACCCATCGCGTACACTAATTGTTCCTCATTCAGTGTCAACAAAAAACCCCAGCGTTTCCGCCGGGGTTTTGCGTTCTGTATCCGCGCCGCAATCTCAGCAGCTGTAATACATGTCATACTCCACCGGATGCGGGGTCATGCGGTAGCGGTCTTGTTCTTCCTGCTTCAGGTCAAGGTATGACTCGATCTGGTCGACGGAGAACACGCCGCCCTTGATCAGGTAGTCGTGGTCGGCTCTGAGGCTGTCGATGGCTTCCTG
>JANPCL010000063.1:0-12393 GCA_031430915.1 Hyphomicrobiales bacterium | reverse complement strand
CAAAGGTCGCACACGGTGAAGTCTACGGTTGGGCTGGTGTTCCGGCGTCTGATGCTATTGGCCGCAGTGGCGGTACTTCTTGCGTACCCGGCATCACGATTTGGCGTGTTTGAATGGCCGCGTGCTTATGATCCGCTGGCTTTGCCGGATTTGGCGCTGGCTCCTGGAATTCTGACGGGTTGGCAAATGCGTCTGGTGGACTTGCAGCCAACAGATTGTGCGCTGGTGTTGCAGCGGGTCGGGCTGGCCGCAGTGTTGAAGCCAGCAAAAAACGCGGGCAGTTCGTGCGAGGTATCTGGTGCAATTGCGGTATCAAGGTTTTCAACGGCGCGGATCAAGCCGGAGGATATGCGCTGTGCCATGGCGGTGCGGCTTTATGTGTGGGAACGGCATGTGTTGCAGCCTGCTGCGCGGCGGTTGCTGGGTGAGGACATAGTCGAGGTGTTGCACTTTGGTTCTTTCAGTTGTCGCACCATGCGGGGGCGTTCCAACATGAGTGAGCATGCGACAGCGAACGCGTTTGACATCGCGGGCTTTCGGACGAAGAGTGGCAAGGTAATTTCTGTCAAGCGTGACTGGAACAACGGAAAGGCAGAGGACAAATTTCTGCACACCGTGCGAGATGGATTGTGCAACTGGTTTAATGCAACACTGTCGCCCGACTACAATGCCGATCACGCTGACCATTTTCATGTCGACATGGGAGCGTGGCCGACGTGTCGGTGAAATTTGGGCTTGCTGCCCCTCATCCGCCCTTGGGGCACCTTCTCCTGATGAAGGATCGGGAGAAGGCAGATTCATTGCGTTCTCCCGCCCTAGGTGCTCCGCTTGACCCCGAACATTTTGCCGTCGGCCTTCTTGATGAACAAATTCGCCAAGGCGTCTGTCACGTTGTCGCGTGTGAACTGGGGTTTTATGCCTTCGAATTTGCACGACGCCAACACTTGCTCGACGATGAATTTTGGTTGGAAATAGGCCAGTGGTGCCTGGCTGTTCCTGACGCCGTCGATGACCATGTTGTAGACTTCGTCTGACAACTCAAGGCCGATTTTTTTCGCCATGCCGTCGAAGACCTTGCGGAACAGGTCTTCGGGTGGCTCCACGGTTTCCAGTTTGTAGCTGATACGGCGCTGGAAGGCGGGGTCCATGAGGTCGTCGGGGTGCATGTTGGTGGAGAAGATCACGATCTCGTCAAAGGGAATCATGATGCTTTTGCCGGCGTGCGTGGTCAGATAGTCCAACTTGCTGTTCAGAGGCACGATCCAGCGGTTGAGAATGTCTTCTGGCTTGGCGCGTTGGCGGCCAAAGTCGTCGATGAGGAAGGTGCCGTTCAGCGCCTTGATGTGCAGCGGCGCTTCGTAGAATTTGGCGACGGGATTGTACTTGAGATCGAGCATTTCGATGGTCAATTCGCCGCCTGTGATGACCATGGGGCGGTAACAGGGCACCCAGCGCAAATCGACACGGCTGCGGCGCAATCCGGCACCGCCCTGTTCCGGCACTTCCGCCACTTGCTTGTGCACAGTAGGGTCGTAAACCTTCATGACTTCGCCGTCGATATCCACACAGTAGGGCACGTAAATCACGTTCTGGAAAATCTTGCCGACGATTTCGGCAACCGTGGTCTTGCCGTTGCCAGCGGGTCCATAAATCAGGATGGCATTGCCGGAATTGATGGCGGGGCCCAAGCGGCTGATGAAGCGCTCGGTCATGACAAGGCCGTTGAAGCCTTCGTCGAGTTGTTGGCGTGTGACGTGTTCGTTGGTCACGCGCTGGCGCAGAATGCGGTCTTGGAAATCAGACAGGGAAACGGGGGCTGGGCCAAAATATTGCCCGCGCTTCATGACGTCGATTGCGAATTCACGGCCCGCACGGGTGAGCGTCAGGCGCATTTCGGCCATGGAACCGCCGATACCCGTGGAGGCCAGGGATTCCACGAATTTGCGTTCCTTCGCGTCGTTGAGCACCTGACTTACAATCGTGCTGGACAGTTTGATCGCCTCGGCGATCTGCGAGCCTGTTTCCAGATTTTCCGAGTACATGCCCTTGATGACGAGTTCGAGCAGGAAGACGGAATCAATGCCGGTGTCAGCCATGGTAATGGGGGCTTGGGGCGCGTCTGCCAAGACCCGGTCGATTTGATCCTTGGTCAGAAGGCCAAGAGCGATGATGCTATCGCCCAGTCGACCGCCGTTTTGATTCTGATGTTCGATGGCCCGGTTGATGTCGTCCACCGAGACGAGGCCCTTGGCCACCAGGATATTGCCCAACTTCATATGTCGCACCCTTGTCCGAATCGCGTTTCGAAAACAGGAGAACAGACAAAGCCGAAAGGTGTTAATTTCAGCTTAGTGGGTGTTAAATAACAATCACTTTCGCGCCGCTGCGGGTCATGTTGTAGAGATCGATGACTTCGTTGTTCAGCATTCGAATGCAGCCGGACGAAGCAGCCGAGCCGATGGAGCCCGGTGCATTGGTGCCATGGATGCGGAAGCCCGTGTCTCCCCCACGGTTGTAGAGATAGATGGCGCGTGCGCCAAGCGGGTTTGCAGGAATGCCCCCCGGCATGCCACCAGCCCATTGGGCATATTTTGGTGTGCGTTCAATCATTTCGGGTGGTGGTGTCCAGGTTGGGTTCACGGCCTTGCGGCCTACGCGCGCTGTGCCCGACCAGGAGAAGCCTTGCTTGCCCACGGCCACCAGATAGCGCTTGGCCTTGCCGTTGCCCATGATGCGGTAGAGGGCACGTTCCGATGTGCGGATGACGATGGTGCCCGGCTTCTCATATGACGCAAAATCCACAATGCGGGCACCGGCATAGGCGGGGCGACGGCTACGGGGCGCGCGTTTTGCGGACTTCACAGGCTTGCGCGGCTTGGCTTTAAGCTTCTGGCGGGCAAAGACGCGACCTTGGCTCTTCGGCTTTTTGCGCAGGAAGCCGAAGTCCAGAACGCGTGCGGCTTCAGCGTCCGGCACAGCCATAAGTGTCGACGAAACCAACGCACCAAACAGTCCTGCCAGAAGCCCACGCCGATTCATGCCGTCACCCTTAGATTGCGAAAGCGTGTGGGTGCCAAGTTTATTGCGATTTGTAAAGAGGGGCAGGCGTTTTACAGCACAATCACCTTGGTGCCGATTTCGATGGTGTCATAAAGCGTGGTGACTTCTTCGTTCAACATGCGGATGCAGCCGGATGAGGCGGCGGTGCCGATAGACCAAGGTTCATTTGTGCCGTGAATGCGGAACAACGTGTCGCGGCCATGGGCGTAGAGATAGATGGCGCGCGCACCAAGCGGGTTTTTCAGGCCGCCGGGCATGCCATTGGCCCAGCGGGCGAGTTCTGGCCGACGTTCAATCATCGATGCAGGTGGCGTCCAGCGCGGCCAGGCCACCATTTTACCGACCTTGGCAATGCCTGACCATTCAAAGCCAGCCTTGCCAACGGCCACACCATAGCGGACGGCTTCGCCGTCGCCTTGCACATGATAGAGGGCACGTTGCGCCGTGTTGATGAGGATGGTGCCGGGCTTTTCCGGCGTCTCAAAATCCACCCATTCCGCACCCTGATAAGGCACGCGCTTTTTCTTCGCTGCGAAAGCGAAGGTTGGGGACAGGGTTGTGGCTGTGAGGCCCAGAAGAAAAGTACGGCGGTTCATGGTGGTTCCATGGGGTTGCAGAACGGCGGATTTGTGGCGTTGCGGCAGCGTCAAAACTGGCATAGCCTTGTTAGCACAAGGGAGTTCAGAATGAAGCGTTTGGTGTTGGTGTCAATTTTTGGTCTGTTTGTGTTGTCTGGTGAAGCGTGGTCGCAGGCGTTCAACTGCAATTTCGCCAAGCAGGCGGATGAACTGACAATTTGTCGTGATGACAGTTTGAAGGCGCTGGATGAACAGATGGCGGACCGGTTTTTCAAAATACGTCAGCAGTTGCCCACCGAGGGGCAAGCGCAACTGAAGGCGGGTCAAAAGGATTTTCTGTCACGCCGCAAGTTCTGTGGCACGGACGGGGATTGCATTGAGGGCATGTATAAGGAGCGACTGGAAACGCTGTGTTCCCTGGCAAATGATTTCGGTGTGGCCTGTGACAGTACGGGCGAATAGCTCAGAGTTCTGACTGGACTTTGATGGATGCTGTGACGTTGTCTCCTGCTTTCAGACCTTCGGTCTTGCGTACCGAAAGTTTAACGACGAGAACAAAGGATCCGGATTTTGAATCAGGGAAAATTGCGGTTTTCCATGTGGTGTCGCCGATGGTGGCGGTGACTTTCAGCGGTGTAAAGCCTTTGGCCGATGCGTTGAAAAAGCGGATTTCATCGGCGGCGTCATTCGGCAAATTGAGGAAGTGCCACGCGCCCTTGCCTTTGTACATCCACAGTTTTGCGGAGAAGGTGAAGCTGAGGTCATGCAAAATCAACGGCTTTCATAACGTGTTGATCTCCTCTGCCGTGAGTTATGCGCTTTAATGCCGTCAAGCAATAGCTCTCCATTTGAAAGCATGACCAGACTGTTATATCAACTCCAGTGCGGAGGATATTGCCATGGCGAAGAAACCTGATCTGAAGAAGGCCGAGAATGAATTGATCACCATGCTGGAACAACTCAATCCTCTTGAGTTGAAAGAACTGCAGAAGAGCATGGGCCAACTTGTTGGAAAACTTGAGGCTCCCGTCAGTGAGCAAGAAGAGCTGCTTGATGCAGCCCAGAATTTGATGTTCGAAGCGATGGAGTGCACGAAAAAGAGCAAGCGCCTCAAATTGACCTATGAGGCGCTGGATATGTCACCGTTTTGCGCTGATGCATATCTCATGTTGGCGGACGAAGTTGCGAAAGACGAAGAGCAACGGCTTGATATGCTGTTGAGTGCGGCTTCAGCGGGCGAAGGTGCAATGGAGGTGCTGGGCTATGAGAAGGACGTGGGGCAGTACTGGGGAATCATTGAAACCAGACCCTATATGCGGGCGTTGCATCTCCTGGGCCTTGAATACATCAGGCGGGCTGATCTTGGCGAGGCGAAGAGCATATTTCAGCACATGCTCAAACTCAACCCCAACGACAACCAGGGTGTGCGGTACCATTTGTTGACCCTCTTGCTGCAGCTCGGAAAGCCGAAAGACGCATCAAAACTGCACAAGAAATACAAGGACGAGAGTTCTGCATTCTGGGGGTTTGGCGGCGCGCTGCTGGCATTCATGGAGGCAGGCGAAGGTGCCGTTGCCAGCAAAAAGCTTGCCGAAGCGAGGGAGATCAACAGCCATGTAACACCCTATCTGAGCGGCCAGAAAAAATTGCCTAAACAAATGCCGGGTTATTATTCACCTGGTGAAGAGAGCGAGGCGCAAAGTTATTTGGTAGAAGCTATGGCAGTCTGGCAATCTGTTCCTGGTGCATTGGACTGGTTGAAGGGTGAGGTGTTGGGCAAGAAGATGCTTTGAGACAACCTCCCTTGCTGCTGATATTTGCAATCGAAAGAACGACGTTCAACCATGCGCCTTGCCTACTTCGCCCTTGCTGCCCTGTTGGAACTTTCAGGCTGCTATCTGATGTGGCTTGGCCAGAAGCAGTTTAGCTGGCTGCTATGGCTGGGCGGGATTGCCGTATTGGCGGGGTTTGGCCTGGTGCTGGCCCAGGTGGGCGATAATTTGCCCAGCCGATCCTATGCTGTTTATGGCGGTATCTATATTGCAGCAGCGCTAGTTTGGATGGTCGTGATCGACAAGCACACACCAGACCGCTGGGACATCACCGGCGTTGCCATCAGCTTCGCCGGTGCATTGGTGATCATGTTTGGCCCGCGCGACTAGGCTTTCTTGTTCTGCCTGTTCGCAATCAAATCTTCCACCACTGCCGGATCGGCCAGTGTGGATGTGTCGCCCAGTGCGCCAAAATCATCTTCGGCAATCTTGCGCAGAATGCGGCGCATGATTTTTCCAGAACGGGTCTTGGGCAGGCCGGGGGAGAACTGAATTTTGTCGGGGGACGCCAGTGGGCCGATTTCCTTGCGGACGTGATTGACGAGTTCCTTGCGCAGATCGTCGCTGGGTATTTCGCCATTCATCAGGGTGACGTAGCAATAGATGCCTTGCCCCTTGATGTCGTGGGGGTAACCCACAACGGCGGCTTCGGAGACTTGCGGATGGGAGACCAATGCTGATTCCACTTCGGCAGTGCCCAAGCGGTGGCCGGACACGTTGAGCACGTCATCGACGCGGCCCGTGATCCAGTAGTATCCATCTGCATCGCGGCGGCAGCCGTCGCCTGTGAAGTACATGCCCTTGTAGGCGGAGAAATAGGTTTGCACGAAACGGTCATGGTCGCCGTAGACGCTGCGCATCTGGCCCGGCCACGAATCGAGGATCACCAGATTGCCGGAGGCGGCACCTTCGAGGATGGTGCCCTTGTCATCGACAAGAGCAGGTTGGCAGCCGAAGAAAGGTTTTGTGGCAGAGCCGGGTTTGAGTTTGGTGGCACCGGGCAATGGCGAAATCAGAATGCCGCCAGTTTCGGTTTGCCACCAGGTGTCAACGATGGGGCAGCGATGATCGCCGACGACGCGGTGGTACCATTCCCAAGCTTCGGGGTTGATGGGTTCACCGACAGAGCCCAGCAGGCGCAATGATTTCCGTGATGTGCGCTTCACCGGATCGTCGCCCAATTGCATGAGGGCGCGGATGGCTGTGGGGGCGGTGTAGAAAATATTGACCCGATGTTTGTCGATGACATCCCAAAAGCGTGAGGCGTTTGGATAATTCGGTACACCTTCGAACATCAATGTGGTGGCACCATTTGCTAGTGGGCCGTAGACGATGTAGCTGTGGCCAGTGACCCAGCCCACATCTGCCGTGCACCAATAGACGTCACCGTCGTGATAATCGAAAACATATTGGTGGGTCATCGCGGCGTAGATCAAATAACCGGCTGTGGTGTGCAACACGCCTTTGGGTTTTCCGGTGGAGCCTGAGGTGTAGAGAATGAACAGCGGGTCTTCGGCTTTCATTTTCTCTGGCTTGCAGTCTGGTTTCACCGACGCTATTTCTTCGTGATACCAAAGATCGCGGCCCTTCTCCCATGTCACGGCACCGCCTGTGCGGCGGACGACGAGAACTTTTGCGGTGGATCCCGTTTTGGCAAGAGCTGCATCGGTATTGGCTTTCAGCGGAATCTTTTTGCCACCGCGCAAGCCTTCATCGGCGGTGATGATGAAGTGGGACTGGCAGTCTTCAATGCGGCCCGCGAGAGATTCCGGTGAGAAGCCACCGAAGACGATGGAATGCACCGCACCGATGCGCGTGCAGGCCAGCATGGCGTAGGCGGCTTCCGGAATCATGGGCATGTAGAGCGTGACGCGGTCACCTTTTTTGACGCCATGTTTTTTCATCACATTGGCCAAGCGGCAGACGTGTTCGTGCAATTCGCGATAGGTGATTTTCTTGTCGTCGTAGGGGTTGTCACCTTCCCAGATAATGGCGGTCTGGTTGCCGCGCTTTTTCAGGTGGCGGTCGATGCAATTCACCGAGACATTGGTGACACCGTCTTCGTACCATTTGATGGAGACGTTGTCGTAGTCGAAGGACGTGTTCTTGATTTTGGTGGGGGCCTTGAACCAGTCGATGCGTTTGGCCTGTTTGGCCCAGAATTTCGTTGGGTTCTTGACCGACTCTGCATACATGGTCTTGTAGCCCGCCTCGTCAACATGGGCCTTCTTTTTCCAGGCGGCAGGTACGGCATAGACTTTTTCGGACATTGTTAAACTTCTCCCAGAGCACTCGTGTTTGGTGACACGTCTTTATGGGAGAAGCTATAGCTTGCAATGGTGCTCTTGTCTAAGCGGAAGCGGTGCGAATGGCGATGCGGGCTGTGGCTTTCAGTCCGGTTGCTGCGTCGCCCGTCAGCTGCAAAGTTTGGGCCGCGATTTGTTCCTGCGTGTTGTCAGCGAAAATGCCGTCGGTGGCGATGGACAGGCTGGCGAGATTTGCCGGGCTTTTGGCGTAGGCGGGGTGGGCGACATAGACCGCATCGCAGGTGGCTTTTGGCATGGCGAATTGCGAGGTGAGCAGACTTGCAGACCCTGATGCCGCCTTGTCTGGGCTGGCGAAAATTTCAAAATGAATGTGGGGCCAGCGACCAGAATAACAGCCTGGAAACACTGTGGTGAAGCGGGCGATTCCTTTTTCGTCAGTAATGGCAGCACCCCTGAGGTCGTTGCTGTCGGCGCGTTCATAGATCGAATAGGCGCCTGCAGCATCACATTGCCAAATGTAGATGACGTGACTGGCCAATGGCGTGCAAGCGTTGGAGACGTCCACAATGGTCAATTCGAGTGTGGTTGGAACGCCATCCGCCACGACGGTCAGGCCATCAAAACTGGGGCGGATGTCTTCGCGAATGATGCCGGATTTGGTGAGCACATTGACGTTGGCTCCGGCGAAACTGTTGCTGCCATCGGCGGGAAACGGGCCGTTGGTCTCAGCAGGCAATTTGATGCAGGTGGTGCCGTCGGCTGCGGTTGCTGTTACATTGGCTTCAGCACTGCCCATGCCGTTACAGGCAGCAAGCAGACCTGTAATACCCGTCAACGACAATATTTTGCGACGGCTGAGAAGATGCTGGAAGTCGGTTTTGAAATCGCCGTCGGGGTGGGCATGTTCGTTTGGCATGGCAGATCAGTCGTCCTTGTTGGTCTGGATTTGTCGGGGGTCTGGTAGTGGGTCATTTCTATCAAGACGTTTGAAGGTCCGGAATCCGTCGCATGACTTCGCCCCGCCATTTTGCCTATTTTATGGCCCTCGGTTTGTTCTGGGGCATTTCGCCTTCATTTTACAGACAACTGGCGATCATGAACATGCCGCCCGCGCATACGATTTTTGTGACGGGCATTGGTGTTGGCCTGATCTTGTTGTTGATTGGCAGATGGGCTTTAGGGACATGGAAACTTGATCGGTCCGTCTTGCGCTATGGGGCGGTCTGTGCGTTCCTGATGAATGTGCCATTTGGTGTGACCCTCTATCTGGCGCGATATGTGCCGCCGACGGAACTTTCCGTCGTCATTACCACGTCGCCGTTTTTCAGCTATTTGCTGGCACTGGCAACCGGCTGGGAGTCCGCGACACCGAGACGCCTTCTGGCCATTGTGGTCGGCTTTACTTCAACGCTGATTTTGATTTTGTCGCGTGATGGCATGATGCAGGGACAAGTATCGTGGTGGCTTGTCGCGTCGCTGCTGGTGCCAATACTGTACACGCTTTACAACGCGTTTGCCGGGCGGGCCTGGCCGGACAATGCCGATACAACGCAAATTGGTGCGGCGGAAAGTCTGTTTTCCGGTCTGTTTGCCTTGCCCTTTATTTTTGCCTTCACATCCTTCGGAAGCGAAAGTGCTCCAAGCCCGAATGGCTATTGGATATTTGTGCCCCTGGTTGTGATGTGGGTGGTGGAACGTATCGCGTATTTCACTCTAATCCGTGACAAGGGTGCGATCTACACAGTGCAGGCTACTTATGTTTCAACCCCCGCTGCGGTGATTATTGCGGCAGTGTTTTTTGGTGGCGTGCAGGACAAGTGGTTATGGGTGTCATTGGCGCTGTTGATGGTGGCTTTGTATTTGAACAATACAGGGCGGGTGGCTAGGCCAGAGACCACACCGCAGTCCGCTTGATCTCGGCGTCTTCGAGATCACGGGTGACGGGCACATTGTATTCTGCGAGTTTCGTGAGTTTGTCTTTCGGCAGATAGCTGCGGCCGGGATCGCCGATGAGGACGTGGGTGCCTGACTGGTGTGCTCTCAACAACCACTCGTAAACTCTTGATGCGATTGATTTTTCATAGAACAAATCGCCTACAAGTATCACTTCATGCGGTTTAGGATCTGAATCAAGCAGGTCAACTGAAGTCGAAGATATCTCTACCTGATTGTGAATGGCATTCAGCGCAATAGCGGCCACTGCAAAGTTATCAATGTCAGCGGCCAGCACGCTGGATGCGCCTGCTTTCATTGCTGCAATCGCAACGAGGCCGGAGCCTGAGGCGAGATCGATGACGGTTTTATTTTGCACGATTTCCGGATGGTCCAATACATAACGCGCCAGGGCTTGTCCGCCTGCCCAGGCGAAAGCCCAGAAGGGCGGAGGTAAGCCGATTTCACCCAGTTCTTCCTCGGTTTTTTGCCAGAGCGGCACAGCCTCGTGGGCGAGGTGGAGGTGGATTTCGGGGGTGAGCGGAACCGGGAGGAGTGTGGTATTTTGCAGGATGAAGGTGGTGGGGTTCACAGCTTATGGTCCCTCATCCGCCCTATCGGGCATCTTCTCCCGATACAAGGATCGGGAGAAAGCTGATTACTGTAGCCTTCTCCCGCCCCTCTTGGCGGGAGAAGGTGGCCGAAGGCCGGATTAGGAGCCGTGATCACAGTCTCACTTCAATCCACACAACTTGCAAATCAGCTTCCACTCCGCCTCCGTTACCGGCTGCACGGATAGTCTTGAATTCTTGACTAGCACCATCTCCTTGAGTTCCGGCACCAGTTTGATCTCGTCGAGGGTCAGCGGCTTTGGCAGGTCTTCAACGGCGCGGATGTCGACGCATTCCCAGGCGGGAATATCGGCGGTGGAATCCGGGTGGATGAGTTTGCAGACTTCGGCGATGCCGACGACGGCTTTGCCGATGTTGGAGTGGTAGTAGAAGCCTTTGTCGCCCAGCTGCATCTGGCGCATGTTGTTGCGGGCCTGATAGTTGCGGATGCCTGTCCACTCTTCGCCGGCCTTGCCCTTGGCTTTCAGCATGTCCCATGAAAACACGTCCGGTTCGGACTTGAACAGCCAGTAGGCCATTATGCGGACTCCGGATTTTTGATCAGCCATTTCCAGGGTTTGATTTCGACTGACGAAAAGAGGCCTGCAATGGCATAGGGGTCTTCTGCGGCGATTGTCTGGGCGTGCGCCTTATTATCGGCGTTGATGATGACGAGGCTGCCTGTGGGCTTGTCGTCGTCACCGATGAAGGGGCCAGCGGCTTTCAGGTTGCTTCCGAGCTTTTCGAGGAAAGCCAAATGGTCGGGGCGTGCTGTCATGCGGATGTCGAGGCTGTCTGGTTTGTCGGTGCAGATGAGAGCGAATAGCATGTGGTCTCCTATAAAAATTCAGCGCCGACCGGGCGGGCCAGCAACGCTTCAATCATGTCTTCGGGCTTGGCATTGTTTTCAACGATGGCGTTGATGGCTTGGGTAATGGGCATTGTGACGGTGTGTTGTATCGCCAGTTGCAATGCGGCATGGGCGGAATAGACACCTTCCACCACGCCGTTTGCAGCGGCCAAGGCTTGCGCAACAGATTGCCCTTCGCCCAGTCTTTTTCCGAATGAATAATTGCGTGATTGTGGACTTGAACAGGTGAGCAGCAAATCACCAAGGCCAGAAAGTCCCATGAGGGTTTCGGTTCGCGCTCCCATGGCCTTGCCCAGTCGTGTGAGTTCAGAAAAGCCGCGGGTGATAAGTGCGGCGCGGGCACTGGCACCGAATTGTTTGCCATCGGAAATACCCGCTGCAATGGCGAGGACGTTTTTGAGCGCGCCACCGATACAGACGCCCAAAGGATCGTCAGAGGCATAAATACGGAAATGTGGACGGGACAGGACCTTGGCCCATTGTCGTGCGACGGCGAGGTTTGATGAGGCCAGCGTTACGGCTGTAGGAAGCTTGCGTGACACGTCTTCGGCGAAGCTAGGGCCGGAGAGAATAAGAGCGTGGTGCTTGTCGCTGATGCTGCGGGCGACTTCATGCATGAAGGCGTTGCTGCTGCGGTCTATACCCTTGGCTGTGATGATGAGGGCTTGTACGGGATCTATGCCAAGCGTTGGCAGCACGGTTGCAACGGCCTGGGCTGGCAGGGCGACGATGATGGCATCGGCTTTCCTCAGGTGGGTCGTGTCGGGGGATTTGCGGGACCAGATCGATGTGTCGTGGCCGCTGTCGGTTGAAAGGCCAGCAAGCGCCCTGCCCCATGCGCCATCGCCGAGTACGGTGATGCGGCTCATGCCTTGGCTCCCAATCGACCAGAACCATAGGCGGGGGCTGACACAGTGTCGAGGGGCCAGCGCGGGCGGACTGGCGCATCTTGATTGTCGGACAATCCAAGGGCGAAACGTTCTGCGGCAGCCCAGGCAATCATGGCAGCATTGTCCGTACACAGATGAAAGGGTGGCACCGAGAGTGAGAAGCCATTGGCGGTTGATGTGGACTCGAGCATAGCGCGCAAGGCTTTGTTGGCTGCAACGCCGCCTGCAACGACGAGAGTTGGAATGTGCGGTCCCTCATCCGCCCTTCGGGCACCTTCTCCCGCCGAAAGAGGCGGGAGAAGGCTCATTGATCTGCCTTCTCCCGTTTCTTCTAACGGGAGAAGGTGCCCGA
>JANPCL010000062.1:0-14536 GCA_031430915.1 Hyphomicrobiales bacterium | reverse complement strand
AACGTACGTGGTTCCCCTCATCCGCCCTTCGGGCACCTTCTCCCGCCAAAAGGGGCGGGAGAAGGCCTCAATGAGTATCGCCTTCTCCCGCTTCTTCCAGCGGGAGAAGGTGCCCGAAGGGCGGATGAGGGGCTACGAGACAGGTAAATGAGAAAAGAGTGCGCCGTCAATCCGTCAACGTGATGCGTGTGCGCCTTGGGCCGTATTTTTGGACCAGTGCATAGAGAGCTGCTGCATTGTTGGGGTGCAGGCGCACGCAACCGTGGGAGGCCGGGCGTCCGAGGCTGCGGATGCTGCCGGTGCCATGAATGGCGTAGCCGCCGTGGAAGAACACGGAATTTGGCATTGGCGCATTGTCGTATTTCCTGGAGTAGTAGGTTTTCGCTGTGCGCTGCACACCGAAACGGCCACGCGGCGTGTAGTAGCCGGGGCGGGCTGTGGAGACGCGCCAATAGCCGTAGGGCCAGCCGTTGACATTCACTGACATGGATTGCGACGAAATATCAATATGGACCTGAACCGCGGGCGGCAGACGCGGTGCACGCTTGTTTGGTTTGCGTGCGGCTTCCGCAGGCAGGACAGACAGGCTGAGCGTGAATAGCAATACAACAAAAACGCCGAATAGACTTCTCATGTCAAAATCCCCAAAGCTGCCGTGCCCCACGCAGTCTCAGCCTATAGGTTTGGCAGAATTTTTCAATCCGTCACCAAGGTTGTGACGAAAACATGTCTAACAAACACTGTTAATCAAACAGAAACTCGCGGCCGACTTTCACACGCGGCGTGTCGCCGTAGCGGATGATATCGGCTGTGGCATAGGTTTCACTGAGTGTGGCGGGCAGGAATGAGCCGGTTCCCACCATGTCCAACGGCGCTTTGGCGGCCCCCATGATCTGGCATTTTTGCGCGTCGAAACCGGAGGAGCCAACAATCATGGCGTCCTTGTAGCCAGCATTGTCGAGAGCGCGGCGGACATGGATGGCCGATGCGGTGGACACGCCTTTGCCGAAGAGAATACGGCGCACTTTGTCGACAAGGATGTTTGACGGGTCGAGTTGGAAAGCACGTCCACCCAGCACCTGTTCAACGATATTGTATTCACCAGATACCCCCAGCCATTCACCAACTGCATCGACCGACTTTTCATAGTCGAGGCCTTCTGCGAAGCGACCGCCATGGGTGTCAAGTCTCACGCCGAAGGTTTTGCCTTTTTCGTGCAGGCGGGCCTCTTCGTAGAACCATTGGGCGCAGCGCAGCGAGTCCTTGATTTCTTCGCCTGTGTAGTCAACGAGGGCGATAAGGGAGCTGGCTTCCGGGAGTGTTGACTCAAACATTTTGAGGGCGGCGAGTACATCGCCATTGGCATAGCCCACCAGCGCGTGGGGCATGGTGCCCATGCCACCTTTTGCGCCGAAGAGAGGTGCGGTCAAATCCTGTGAGGAACCGACGAAGCCTTTGACGCCGCGGTTCTTGTGGCGGGCGGCACGGGAGCCAACCATGGCGCCGTAAGAGGCGAGAATGTTCATTTCAGCGCCGGAGCCGTGGCGGGCGTGCATGTCCATGAAGGCGGAACCCGGCATGGCAAGGCACATTTCATAGGCATTGTTGGCGGAGACGCAGGGGAAACCGATTTTCTGCAACAGCAGTGTTTCGACTTCCGACAAGGCTTTCAGCGAGCCGGTGATTTCCATGAGCTTGCGCTCGGAGGGCACAACTTCGCCCTCCTCCACGAAGCGCTTGATGGTGACGCCGGGTACAAGTGCGCGGGCCAGCCTTATTGCAGGCTCAAGGGCGGCCACAACGCGGCGACGCATGAAAACGGCGAAGGTGACTTCGGTATCACCATGGGCCGCGACAATGCGCGAGGTGTTGGTGAAGTATTTGTCGGTTTGCGCTGCAAGCGGGCCAGCCGCGTAAACGAGACTGATCAGCGTATCGAGAATGGCTTCGTGGGCAGGCAGCAGTTTGGCGTTGGCTTTATCCATGGTTGGGCTGTTTCAGCGGAAAATGCGGGCGGCGTCAAATGCGGATCGTTAGCGACACCCCATCAGGATTGGCTTGCCTCCGCCTTTGCCAAAGCGCACGGCGGCGACGCGGCAAATGCGGCCGTCGTTGCTTTTGCAGACGGCACCCTGGCGCAGCGCTCCCGTGCTGTCACAGCGCAGGCCGATGGTGACGATTTTCTTTGGCTGAATAACAACACGTGGTTTTTCGATGATGACGATCTTGCGTTTGGGTTTCACAGTGGGTGCGACGTAAACTTTCACCACTTTCTTCACCACGGGCTTTGCCGTGTAGGTTTTTGCCTTGGGCTTGACAGGTGGCGCACTGACGATGGTGTCGGGTTGCTCAATTTTCGGCGTGACAATTTCTGGCTTTATCGGGGCGAGGCGTTTCAGTTTCTCGGTGGCAAGGGCTGCCCACACCGTGTCACCAAATTTATCGACAACGACGCGGAGAAGATCCGGATCATCGCCTGCGGCCTGATAGGCGTCCTGTGCGGTGTCACGTTGCTCAATTTGCGGTGGCGGTGTTGTGGCGACGACGGGCACGAAATAAAAATCACCGGTAATGGCGGAGCTGTCAAAGGGCAGTTGTGAGCCATTTGTTCTGGTCTGAACTTTGGCGCGGGTGAGCTTCAGCACGGCTTCCAATGTGAGGCCGGGTTGGCGCATGCTTTCAGTGAGGGCAAGGGTGAAGGGGCTGTTGGCGGCATCGCCGTCATTGGCCACGGCCCCGGGGGCAGTGGCGTAGGCGACATAGGTGCCGCGTGGGGCTTTCACAGGAGCGAGGCCACCTTCGCTTCCACCGCGCAAAGATCGAAACGGGTTGTTGCGGCATGCATCGAGAATGACAATGTTCATGGCGACCCCAGAATTTTCGCTGAGGGAAAGAAAGGAATTTACGGATACGTTCTGGATATCGGCTTCTTCGCTGCTTTGCAGATCGGCATCGACGGGCACGAGATAATTTTCGCCTGCGATTTCTATGCCGTGGCCAGCGTAGTAGAACATGCTGGTTTCGGCGCCTTCTTTCAGCTTGCGGCCAAATTCGAGCATGGCCTGTTTCATGCCGCGTTGGTCAAGATCATTGTAGCGCTGCACCTCGAAGCCCACGTCTTTCAGTGTGCGCTCCATCAAGTCGGCATCATGCACCGGGTTTTTCAGATCAACGACATGGGCATAGTCGCTGTTTCCGATGACGAGGGCAATGCGCTTGGCGGCGGCTGCGGGCAAGATCATGCCGAGCAGAATGCACAGGGTTGCCACAAGTCGTTTCATGTCAATTGCTCCTCACCCAACGTTCGGTGCTGTTTCGCCCAAGCGGCCTGAACCTGAGATGAACGGTCACAGGTGCGGACGACGGTTTCTGCGTTAGCATATCTAATGCTTCGCATTTCGGCCATGGTTCTGGGGTTGCTGCTGGCGATTTTCGCTGGACCGGTTTGGGCTGGGGATGATCTGGATACATTGTTTGCGAAACTGCGCGACCCTTCCACGGGTTCAAATGTGTTGCGCATTGAGCCGCAAATCTGGGATGTGTGGATGCATGGCGGCACCAACGCCGAGAATGAGGCGCTTGCCAAGGCAACGCAAGCCATGAATGTCGGATTGTTTGACGAGGCGGATAAACAGTTGTCTGCGCTTGTGGTTGCAGCACCGGGCTTTGCCGAAGCGTGGAACAAGCGGGCCACCTTGTATTTCATCATGGGCCGGATGGACAGGTCGCTGGCCGACATCGACAAGGTGGTGGAGTTGGAGCCCCGGCATTTCGGTGCACTGTCCGGACGCGGCATGATCTATCAACGGCTGGGCAAAAATCCGGAAGCCCTGGTGGCGTTCAAGGATGCGCTGGCAGTTAACCCGACAATGCCGGGGGCACGGATTGCCGTGCAGCAGCTGGAAAAGCTGGTGCCGGAGTTGTGAACAACTCCGAATTCACTCACACATCGAGTGATTGCCGTTCTTGCCGCGTCTAGCGAGGTCCAAATGAAAGTGGGTGGCGTGGGCTTCGTTGGCTCCGGGGCCGAGGACTGTTGTAAAATATTGGCAGCTGGTGGCGCGCAAGGTGGCTAAAGTTGGTTGAAATTTTGCGCCGATGGTCATGGCATCCTTTATCTCGATGGTTTCGCCGTTTGCGAGTTTGATACGTTCGATGTCGACGGCGTTGCCGTAGGCGTGCTCGCTCATTTTCCCGCTTGCATCGCCATTGCGACCACGGCACTGAAAACCGGGGCCGGTGCCCAGTGAGGCGATGGTTGATTGTGTGGCGGTTTCTACGATCTTGCTTGCTTCATCCTTGATCCAGTCTGTGAACTTTACCGCAAAGCCGCAATTGAGCGTGGGTTGGTCCGGCAGCTTCACGGTTTCTCCGCCGATCCTTATCGATTGCAATTGAACGGCGTCCGCCACGCTGCACACGCCGATGCCGACTTGTGTATTGAGCCTGGTGAATTTTGCGCCGCTTTTTTCAAGACTGTCAAAACAGGCTTGGCCCGTTGGTCTAGCATCGGGCATGCCATGAACTTCTGCTGGACGTGATTGCAATGGCGGCAAAATTGGGGCTGGGAGAATGACGATTTGCACATCAGGCAGATTTTGTGGTTTTGCGGGTTTTTCTATCGGTGTTGGAATGCTTGGTGATACCGTATTTTTGATCAGATTGGCGGGCTTTAATCTTGGCGTTGGCACGTCCGCCATCACTTGGGGCGCCACCTGCGCCTTTTTTTTCACAGGCTTTGCTGTGGCAGCCTTCTGGGTCTTTCGCTTTGAGCGCTTTTGCACTTGTTGGCGTTTACAACTGGCGAGCGAGAGGGAGCGACAGAGTTGGCGGTCCAGCCTGGTGAATGCTTTCTTGAACTCGCTGGACGGCGATGCGGCTTGCAGCGGCCCAGGCATTACAGTCGCAATGATCGCAACAGCACAAACCAGACCAAGACCAGATTTTGATAAGAATTTCATCCCGATCTTCCTGTGTTGCACAGCTTTTTCAATACAATGATGCCTGACCATCGACGAATGTTACTTTCACCCCGGGCGTTACAAGTTTTGCCAATTCGGCGGCATCCCAGTTCGTCAATCTGATGCAGCCGTGCGACGATGTTTTTGATATCTGCGCCGGTTCTGGCGTTCCATGTATGCCGTAGGTAGGCTCGGTCAAGTCAATCCATGTTGACCCGACAGGACCGTTAGGTCCAGGTGGAATTGTCAATTTTTCCGTATTGTTCCCCTGTTTGAAATTGACATCGGGATTATAGCTGTAAGTTGGAAATTCCGCGACGGTTCTGACTTCATGGGTGCCTTCTGGTGAAGGGGTTGCGTCACTGCCGATGGTTGCGGGATAGACAATGGCGGGCTTGCCGTCGTCGCCATAGACGACGACACGCTTGTTGATTTTATCTGCGACGATGCGGGTGACGACCAGCTTTTGCTGCATCCCGGGATCTGTGACGATGACAGTCTCGCCAACTCCAAAACTGGACCCCGGATTCAAGAGTGCGAGAAAGTCTTTGTCCATGTGAAATTTCTCGGCAATGGCCTCGGTTCCTGTCGTGTAGCCCAGCCATGGCATTTTGGATTTTTCGACATAATCGTCCGGAACGGACTCCACCAGTTTTTCGACGTCTGACGGATCAATGGTATAGGATTTAGTGACGGCATCCTGCGACTGCAATTTTTGCCAGAGATCAGTGGTTAAAACACCTGTGGGGACGAGGCCCTGCATTTCCTCGTAACTCTGGATGGCCTTCGATACATTCTCGCCTGACACACCATCGATGACGCCGGGATTTGCGCCTGCGCGGTCCAGCAGCACCTGCAGCTTTACTGTGATCGCACTCAAACCTTCTGGCAACTGGGCATCGAATTCTGCGGAGTTTATGTCTTGCGCCGAAAGTGCTGTCTGCGCGCTTGTGGGATCAGCAATAAGGTGGATGGCGAGGCTGGCGGCAACGGCGAGGACTATTTTCATTGCGGATAAACGCGTGAGCGCTGGTAAAGTTCCATTTGACGTTGCAGCTTTTGGTTGACTGATTTATTCTATCGGGCCAAACTCGGATTTGTTCTGCATTGTTTTGGAAGGGTTGCTTATGAACAGAGTGTTTTTATTGACTTCGGCTCTTGCTATTGTCGCAATAGTTGCCACGCCTGCCTTGGCCAAAAAGCCGGCAAAGTCGCTTGGTGGCGTGTGGTCGGGGGCTTATTGCGCCCAGGGTGCTGATAATGTGTTCATACCGAAAGCTTCATTCCCTGCCAAATATCGTAACGCCTTGCGCAAGGGGCAAAAGGCGAAGATCAATATTTCCGGTTACGGGCCGGTTTGGTGTGTGGCTTATTGAGGGTGACAATGATCAGGCGCTGTGCGGGCTGCCCCTCGTGCGGTTCCGCAATCGAAGGCGATTGCTAGGGCCAGCTTCTCCCGCAAGAAGGGCGGGAGAAGAAAAAATTGATCAGATTTTCGACGCGGCCAGAAAACTCTCGGCTCCCCGGCGCATCAGATCGGTGTCGGTTGGACCTGCCAGGAACGTGAAGCCGATTTCTGTGTAGGCTTTTATGCCGTCGGAAGTTCCGGCGAAGGCTGCGGCGATGAGGTTGTTGGCCTTGCAGGCGGCCACCACTTTTTTCATGGCGTTGAGCGTGGCTGCACCCAGACGGTCTATGGCTGCGCCATTTGAAAGTGCAATTGAGAGATCGCTCGGTCCGACGAAGAGGCCGTCCAGTCCCGGCACTGCGGCTATGGCTTCGACATTGTCCAATGCTTCCTGGGTTTCGATCATGGCGAGAACCAGGGTTTCGTGGTTGGCTTGTTTCAGATAGTCGCCTGCAGTTACCCCTGCTGATTGCAGCATGGTGTAGCCGCCCCAAGAGCGTTGGCCCACAGGCGGATATTTGGCGGCTTTCACCAATGCTTTCACCTGTTCCACCGTGTTGGTCATGGGGGCAATGACGCAAGCTGCTCCCATGTCCAATGCGGAGTTCACGATGCCCGGATCATTCCAGCGCACGCGCAGGATGGCGGGTTTACCGACGGCGTTGATGGCGGCCACTTGTTTTGCAGCTTCGCCCATGTCGATGGTGGAGTGTTGCAGGTCAATGGCTATGGCATCAAACGGCAGCCGCGCCAGTTGGCCTGCGAGTTCAGCCCCCGGCGTGCCGAGCCATGGAAACACCAGTGGTTCCCCGGTTGCGAGGCGTTTGCGCAGGCCAAATTGTGCGGACACTGTTGGGCCCCAGTTACTGAGATTTGATCTGGGCGATGGCTTCGGCCATCAGTTCATCCATGGTGCGGCGAACCTGATGTTCCGACTGCTCGACGTTCTTGGCCTTGAAGTCAGCCATAACCTTGCGTACCACATCATCATCGCCAGCTTCTTCGAAGTCGGCTGCCACAACGTCCTTGGCATATTGGACAGCCGCGTCGCCGGTCATTCCCATTTTTTCGGCGGCCCAATTGCCCAAAAGCTTGTTGCGGCGGGCGGTGGCCTTGAATTGCAACTCTTCATCGTGAGCGTGCTTCTTTTCAAACCCGTCCTTGCGGCTGTCAAATGTCGTCATGGAAAACTCCTGCCAAATCAAAAAGCTGTGGTCGGACCTTAATTAGCCATGCACCCAGCCATTGGCAACCGCTGGCCGCATGAAAATCCTGTTATTGTGCGCCGCAGCACATTCCGCTATTGAGCGGCCCTGTTTTCAACAGCATTGCAAAATTTTCATAACAAGTGGCCCCGGCGTGGTATGGGGCCAGAGGTAAAGGCGTCCATTGAGGATTCTCCAGATGAACAACAAACGGGCCAAGATTTACGAGGGCAAGGCCAAGATCCTCTATGAGGGTCCAGAGCCCGGAACCGTCGTGGTTCATTATAAAGACGACGCAACCGCCGGAAACGGCGAGAAAAAGGCCGTGATCGAAGGCAAAGGTGTGCTGAACCAGCGCATTTCCGAATTCCTGTTCCAGCGCATTGGCGAATTGGGGCTGCCCACGCATTTCATTCGCTCGCTCAACATGCGTGAGCAATTGGTGCGGGAAGTCGAGATCATTCCGCTTGAAGTGGTGGTGCGAAATGTGGCGGCGGGTTCGTTGTCGAAACGTCTGGGCATTGAAGAGGGCACCGCCCTGCCCCGCTCGATCATTGAGCTTTACTACAAGAATGACAAGCTGAACGACCCTATGGTGAACGAGGAGCATGTCACCGCCTTTGGCTGGGCCAGCCCCCAAGAGATGGACGACATTGTGCATATGTCCATACGCATCAATGACTTCTTGAGCGGGTTGTTTCTGGGTGTCGGCATCAAACTGGTGGACTTCAAGATGGAGTTCGGCCGGTTTTATGAAAACGACATGATGCGGATTGTGCTGGCGGATGAAATCAGTCCGGATAATTGCCGCCTCTGGGACGTGGCCACCAAAGACAAGATGGACAAGGACCGTTTCCGCCGGGATATGGGCGGGCTGGTTGAGGCCTATCATGAGGTGGCGCGGCGTTTGGGCATTATTCAACCGAATGAGACGCCGGAGCGGTCGAAGCCGAAATTGGTGAAGAGCGATTAGTCGGCCCCTCATCCGCCCTTCGGGCACCTTCTCCCGCGAAAAGGCGCGGTAGAAGGCATAAATGATTATCGCCTTCTCCCGTTTCTTCTAACGGGAGAAGGTGGCCGAAGGCCGGATGAGGGAACTCTGGCACAAATGTTGGAGCAATCATGAAAGCACGCGTAAAAGTAACCCTGAAAACCGGCGTATTGGACCCACAGGGAAAAGCCATTGAAGGGGCCTTGGGGTCTCTGGGGTTTGATGGCGTCAATGGGGTGCGCCAGGGCAAATATTTCGAGATCGAACTGGCGGAGACGGATCGCACCAAGGCCGAGGCGCAGGTCAAGGCCATGTGCGAGAAACTGATCGCGAATACTGTGATCGAGAATTACGCGATTGAATTCGCATGAAATCCGCCGTCATCCTTTTCCCTGGTATCAACCGTGAGCATGACATGGCGCGGGCGCTGCATGCGGCGACTGGCATCAAGCCACATATTGTCTGGCATACAGATACCTCGCTTCCCGATGTTGATCTTGTCGTGGTTCCCGGTGGGTTTTCCTATGGGGATTATCTGCGCTGTGGGGCGATTGCGGCGCGTTCACCCATCATGGCAGATGTTCGGGCCAAGGCTTTGAAAGGGTTGAAGGTTATCGGGGTTTGCAATGGCTTCCAGATCATCACCGAGGCTGGGCTTTTGCCGGGGGTTTTGATGCGCAATGCGCAGCTTCGCTTTGTATGCAAAGAGGTGAAGCTGAAGGTGGAGAATAACACGACATTCTTCACCAATCGCATGGCGAAGGGGGCTGTTGTAAATTGCCCTGTGGCCCATGGTGAGGGCAATTATATTTGCGATGCGGAAACGTTGAAGCGGCTTGAGGGTGAGGGCCGCGTGGTGTTCCGTTATGCCGAGGGCACAAACCCCAATGGCGCCATGAATGACATTGCAGGCATTGTGAATGAGGCGGGCAATGTGATTGGCATGATGCCACATCCGGAGAATATGGTTGAGGCCTTGCATGGCAAGACGGATTGTCGGCCTTTGTTTGAGAGCTTGCTGGCGGCTTAGGATTTCCCCTCCATTTCCACATACCACATAATCGGTTTTTTAACTTTATCCGGGCAATAGTCCCATCTGCAATGCCAGTGTGGGTGAGTTGATGACACAATCTCTGACGATGAAACAGGATGTTGTAGGTTCTGGCTTTCTGGCGGGACTTCTGCGCTTTGCGTTTCCGCATGCGAGCCTGTGGGCGCTGACTTTTGCGATGGGGCTGGCGAACTTTGTTGCGGCGGGCCTCAGTGAGCGGATTTCGCTTGATCCGCTTTACCTCACCATTCTTGAATTGTTTTATGGCTTCGCTTTTTTGCTGGTTTTGGCGCGGTGGGCCCGGCCGCAATTGTTTGACTGGTTCCTGCACCGGGTGTGGGGCACGGTCATGTGCCTGATCTTGATGGTGACGTTCACCAGCAATCTGGCGGTTTTGCATTTCATTACCATGGCGCAGCAATGGCCCTATGCGGATAACTGGTTGATTGCGGCTGACCGGGCGCTGGGTTTTGACTGGCTGGCCTATTGCAAGTTCATGACCGAACATGAAACACCGCGCGCCTATCTGCATTTCTTTTATCAGGAGGTGACGCGCAAGGGCATGTTCGTCTTGCCATTGATTGCCCTGATGTTGAACCAGCGCGTGCGGCTGTATGAAACCCTTTTCATGATTTTCGTGACGGGCGTTGTCGTGGTTCTGGCGGCGGGCTTCTTCCCGGCGATTGAACCTTGGACGCTGCTGGCAGACCAGGAATTGCTGTCACGCATCAAGTGGACGGCCCATGCTGACCATGTTGAGGTGCTGAGCTATCTGCGCAACGACGGGCCGGTATTTATCGATCTCGCAAAGCTCGTCGGGCTTGCCACCTTCCCGTCCTACCATACCTGTCTGGCACTGTGCTTCACGGTGGCGACACGCGGCTATCGTGGGCTCAATGTGCTGGGGGTGATCTGCTCTGTGTCGATTGTTGCGGCAACGCCGATTTTCGGTGCGCATTACCTGATGGATCTGATTTCGGGTACGATCATTACGGTGGCGACTTTCCATGCGTGGAAAAAGTGGGTGTTGCCTGTTGTGGGGCCCAAACTGGCGGCTGCGGGTGATGAGGCCTTTGACTTTCCACAGGCAATTATGAATTTGAGAATCCGGAGCGCTGCCGCTAAACGGCAGGCATGAAAAACGCCGCCGCTGCCGAACCCAAAATCACGCCTGAACTCGTTGCCCAGCACGGGCTGAAGCCGGATGAATATGAACGCTTCATCGGCCTGTTGGGCCGGGAGCCGACATTCACGGAACTGGGCATCTGCTCGGCCATGTGGAACGAGCATTGTTCGTACAAATCATCGAAGAAATGGCTGAAGCAATTGCCAACAACGGGCAAGCGCGTGATCCAGGGACCGGGGGAAAACGCTGGCGTCATCGACATTGATGATGGTCAGGCGATTGTATTCAAGATGGAGTCGCACAACCATCCCAGTTTTATCGAGCCCTATCAGGGATCGGCCACAGGTGTGGGCGGGATTTTGCGCGACGTGTTCACCATGGGGGCGCGGCCGATTGCGGCGCTAAATGCGCTGCGGTTTGGCGAACCGTCGCATCCGAAGACACGGCATCTGGTGTCAGGTGTTGTGGCGGGTGTGGGTGGTTATGGCAATTCCTTTGGCGTGCCGACGCTGGGTGGCGAGGTGAATTTCCACAAGCGTTACAATGGCAATATTCTGGTGAACGCCATGGCGGTTGGCCTCGCCGATGCTGACAAGATGTTCTATTCCAAGGCCAAGGGTGTTGGACTGCCTGTGGTCTATCTCGGGGCCAAAACCGGGCGCGATGGTATTCATGGTGCCACCATGGCCTCGGCTGAATTTGACGACAAGGCCGATGAAAAGCGCCCGACCGTTCAAGTGGGTGATCCCTTCACCGAGAAGTGCCTGCTGGAGGCGTGTCTGGAGTTGATGGCGACGGGAGCCGTCATCGCTATTCAGGACATGGGGGCGGCGGGGCTTACATCATCTGCTGTCGAAATGGGAGCGAAAGGCGATCTCGGCATTGAGTTGAACCTTGATGATGTGCCGTGCCGCGAAGAGGGTATGACGGCTTACGAAATGATGCTGTCGGAATCGCAGGAACGCATGCTGATGATCCTGCGGCCCGAGATGGAAGTGGCGTCGCATGCGATTTTCAAGAAGTGGGGATTGGATTTCGCCATCATCGGCAAGACCACGGACACGCTGCGCTTTGTGATCAGGCATCAGGGCGAGGTGAAAGCTGATCTGCCGATCAAGCAAATGGGCGATGAAGCGCCGGAATATGACCGGCCTTGGGTAGAGCCGAAGACGCCAGCGGCACTTGGTGACGTTGCGCCGCCTGCGGATTTGAAGGCGGCGATTTTGAAACTGGTGGGTTCGCCCGACATGTGTTCCAGGCGTTGGGTGTGGGAGCAATATGACACGCTGATCCAATCCAACTCGGCGCAAGTGCCGGGGGGGGACGCGGGTGTGGTGCGGATTTCGGGGACGAAGGCGATTGCCGTCACGTCAGACGTGACACCGCGTTATGTCGAGGCTGACGCTTATGAAGGCGGCAAGCAGGCGGTGGCGGAGAGCTGGCGCAATTTGACGGCGGTGGGTGCAACGCCAATTGCGATTACCGACAATCTGAATTTCGGCAATCCTGAACGGCCGGAGATCATGGGGCAGTTTGTGTTTGCGCTGAAGGGCATGGGGGAAGCATGTCGTGCGCTGGATTACCCGATCGTGTCCGGCAATGTGTCGCTCTACAATGAAACCAATGGCCAGGCGATTTTGCCAACGCCGACAGTGGGTGGCGTGGGCTTGATGTCCGATTGGCGCAAGATGGCGACGGTCAAGTTCAAGGCAAGGGGTGATGCGATTTTGCTGGTGGGGGCCAAGGGTTCACATCTTGGTCAATCGGCTTATTTGCGTGACGTAGAGGGACGCGAAGAAGGTCCGCCACCGCATGTTGATCTGGCGCTTGAGAAGAAGAATGGCGACTTCGTGCGGAACTTGATCATCAACGGGCAAGTCACTGCTTGCCATGACATTTCTGACGGTGGCTTGGCGGGTGCGGTGGTTGATATGGCGCTGGCGGGTTCGCTTGGCGCGGAGTTGGCGGTGGGAGATTTCCGCGAATTGTTTGGTGAGGATCAGGCGCGTTATGTGTTGACCTGCGCGCCGCTTGAGGTCGTCAAGATCATCACGCAGGCCCATGTGAAGGGTGTGGATATTGTGTGGGTCGGCACGGTGTCCGGCTTGGGTGAAGTGAATTTTGGTGGGACTGTGGTGGGTCTGCCGGAATTGAGCGCGGCGTTTGAGGGATGGTTTCCGGAGTTTATGACGGGGTGAGGCTGAAGCCTATCTACGCGTTGATCAAGATTGATGAGCGTGCAATAGTCTTGCAATGACAAGTATTTTGCAAAGTGCCATCGAAAAAACAAAAGCATTACCAAATCATCGCCAAGACGAGGTTGGTCAAATGATTTTGGATATGGTTGAACAGGACAACTCTGCTTTAAGTCTTTCCGACGCCCAAAAGGCTGTAATTGAAAAACGTCTTTCAGAGTCTTTGGATTTTGTTTCCGATGCTGAAATGCATGCTTTTTTTCGTAAGCTTGCTGGATGAACATCCGATACTCACGCGTCGCTCAAGCTGATATTCAGTCCATTTTTGACTACATTGCGCAGGAGAACCCAAAAGCTGCTGCACGCGTCGTGAGTTTGATTGAAAGTTCAGTCATGCGATTGGGATTGTTTCCTCTATCGGGTCGCAGCGGTGCAGTGGCGGGAACGCGTGAATTGGTTGTTCCCCGTCTCCCTTACATTGCAGTTTATCAAATCACATCAGAAGCTGTCGAAATCATCGCCGTGTTTCATGCGGCACAAAACAAACCGCGCGGTTTTTAGCCCAGCATCACCACCCGCGTTCCCACCGACACATTCGCATATAAATGTATGATATCCGCATTCAACATGCCGATGCAGCCTGCTGTCGCTTTCTTGCCGATCTCGGTCAATTTTGCTGAGCCGTGAATGCGGTTTATGGTATCGACTTCGCCTTTGAACAGATACATGGCGCGGGCGCCCATCGGGTTATCAAGCCCGCCGGGCATGCCGTTTTTCCATTTCGCCAGTTCGGGTTTGATTTCCAGGTGATAAGGCGCTGGCGTCCACGTCGGCCATTCCGCCATTTTCTTGATGATGACTTCGCCAGTCCACGCCTTCGCACCCTTGCCAACAGCTACGCCATAACGTGTGGCCATACCGCCCTCTTGCACGTGATAGAGGAAGCGATGCACGGCATCGACGACGATGGTGCCTGCTGGCTCGTTGGTGGCGAATTCCATCTCGCGGCGCTGGTATTTATAGTCGAGCTTCTTGCCCTCTGTCATGTTGACAGGAAAGGGTTCCGCAGCGCGGGCCGGGGTAGCGAGGGCGCAGGCGGCTGTGGTCAAGAAGGTGCGGCGGGTCAGACTCATAATGCGCTTTTATCGCCACTGGAAATTCATGTCCACAACGTCTATTTAAGAGGAAATCCAGAGGAACCCCTGCCCCATGGCCATGGCTGCACACGAAATCGAACGCTTCATCAAGGACGGCCTGCCCGATGCCGTGGTGGAAATCAAGGACCTTGCCGGCGACGGCAACCACTATTCTGCCACGGTGGTGTCGTCGGCGTTCAAAGGCAAATCGCGGGTGCAGCAGCACCAGATGGTTTATGCGGCACTCAAGGGGAATATGGGCGGTGTATTGCATGCGTTGGCGTTGACGACGAGTGTGCCGGAGTGAACATGATACCGACATTGGCGATACTAGGTTTGCTTTTGCTGATCGGCATTCCATTTTGGTTTGCTAGTCGACCATTTAAGCATCAGAAAAGATTTAAGAGCGAAGACAACTTAACGAATGATCGCGCAAACGGTAATTCTCAAAATTTTGACTAAA
>JANPCL010000061.1:0-17045 GCA_031430915.1 Hyphomicrobiales bacterium | reverse complement strand
TGGATTCCCACTTTCGTGGGAATGACGAGAGTTATGGGCTGGTCACAATTATTTAAGAAGGGATTCGCTTGATCAACGAAACAGCTTTTGTCGGATTGATAATTTAAGGCTATTTCTAACTACGCTCCAATCATAGGCGTTCTTTTTGCTCTGATTTGCTCAAGATCATCGAAAGCCATGCTTAAAGTTGTTTCGGGCTTTGGGAACACCCGCTGCAAAAGTTCTTTGAATTGATCCCAGTTTTTTGCCGCTTTCATTAAAGCAACAACAGCTGCAATATGACTTTGAAGCTCTGGAATTCCATGGGAGTTAGTCAAAAATCTGTGAAGTTGGTGCTTAAGACGGCCCTTTGCATTGCGACCTGAGTATTCATGCAATTGTTCACGAATGCCGGGACCAAGCCGATCGTAAATGATGTCATTGGTCCAATGACCAATTACGCCAGGCTTTGCCAGCGAATCCGGATCATATACCCATCCGTTGAGTTCAAAAATTCTCTGGTAATAGTCATTTGGAAACTGCCGACGCCAAGGCTGAAGTTCCTTAATCAGCCATTTGTCCAGAATTTTTTCGAGTGCATTTCTCGCACGAAAATATTGGTATCCCGTCGCCTCATCTACCAAACCTATGATACCTAGACGAGCAAGCCCCCGCATAAGAATTTCGCATTGCTGCGCTATTCTTAACTGTTGGGTTTGAAGCACTCCATCTTGACGTGCCTTCAAAACAATCTCGCAGAGTTCAACCAAAATTTCTGCATCATACCCGTAGGCCTTTTTGCCAGCGGGTGTGAGAAAGATTATAGGAGAGTGGATTCTGTCTGCTAGTGCTTTGGAAACGTATGGAAATATTCTATTTCGACTGATGAAAAGCTCCAAACGATTCATTCCGGCAATCATTGAGCCGCCTCGAGCTAGACCCATACCGTCGGATAGTCCGCCAACTGTCAAAACTCTGGTTTCATCCTCCAAAACATAGCAGGGAATTTGAGTATCACCAATTCGCACCGGCTCGTCTTGCGAACCGCAAATCGCTCTGGGCAGCTTAACGCGTGTTGGGTCTGCTTTAGCCCATCTGGCTTGTGCGCCAGCGCTGGCTATCCTCTTTCGATCCTCTGGCGACAAATTAGCCGCTCTTGCTTCGCCACCTTTTTTAGAATCAACCATTTTCGACCACCTATGCTTGCCTAGGCAAGCATATGACATATTGTGCTTGCTGTTGCAAGCATAGAGTATCGGTGTTTTGACTGTGCCGATTGAGAGTGTCCCTTGCCCCCCACTCCCCTTTCCGCTATAGCCCCGCTCGTCTCGAAGCTGGATCACTCCAGATATCACCCTGAATTGTTTTGAACGCCCCGCAATTTCGCTTCGAAAATTGCGCCAAGGCTTTGAAAACGCCCTTAACCCAGAACTGCCGGTCCCGTGAGGCCCAACTCAAAAGAGTTCGCCCCGCCGCCAGTTGAAGCAGCTCCCACAACTATTTGGTCCCTGCTTTTTTAGGACAATACCTTATGGCAAAATCTGCCGTTTCCATGACCCCTACCGTTGACGACTTCATGTCCTTGCTCGAAGAGAGCTACCTCGACCGCCCCGTATCCGAAGGCCAGGTCGTCAAGGGCAAAGTCCTCGCCATTGAAAAAGACCTCGTCATCATTGACGTTGGTTTGAAGACCGAAGGCCGCGTGGCCCTCAAGGAATTTGCGATGCCCGGCAAGGATGCCGACATCAAGGTGGGCGACACTGTCGAAGTGTATCTGGAGCGCATCGAAAACGCCCTCGGCGAAGCCGTGCTGTCCCGCGACAAGGCCAAGCGCGAAGAAGCCTGGACCCGTCTGGAAGAAGTGTCGACCAAGGGTGAACGCGTTGATGGCGTCATCTTCGGCCGCGTCAAAGGTGGTTTCACCGTTGACCTTGGCGGTGCAGTAGCATTCCTTCCCGGCTCACAGGTTGACGTGCGCCCGATCCGCGATGTGGGTCCGTTGATGCATGTGTCACAGCCCTTCCAGATTCTGAAAATGGATCGTCGCCGTGGCAACATTGTTGTCTCGCGCCGCGCCATCATGGAAGAAACCCGTGCGGAACAGCGCAGCGAACTGGTGCAGAATCTGGCTGAAGGCCAGATCGTTGACGGTGTGGTCAAGAACATCACCGACTACGGCGCATTCGTGGATCTGGGCGGCATCGACGGCCTCCTCCACGTCACCGACATCGCGTGGAAGCGCGTCAACCATCCGTCGGATGTGTTGTCTGTTGGTGCCTCGGTCAAGGTGCAGATCATCCGCATCAACCCTGAGACACAGCGCATTTCGCTGGGCATGAAGCAGCTCGACAAGGATCCATGGGATATCGTCATCGAACGTTACACCGTGGGCTCCAAGGTCAAGGGCAAGGTCACCAACATCACGGATTACGGCGCATTTGTTGAACTGGAAGACGGCATTGAAGGCCTCGTCCACGTGTCAGAAATGTCCTGGACCAAGAAGAACGTGCACCCCGGCAAGATCCTCTCGACCTCGGAAGAAGTCGAAGTGCAGGTCTTGGAAATCGACGCCTCGAAGCGCCGTATTTCACTGGGCCTCAAGCAGGTGCAGAAAAACCCGTGGGATTCCTTTGCCACCAACCACCCCAAGGGTTCCATCGTCGAAGGCGAAGTCAAGAACACCACCGAATTTGGTCTGTTCGTTGGCCTCGATGGCGACGTCGATGGCATGGTGCATCTGTCCGATATCGACTGGAAGCGTCCGGGCGAAGAAGCCATCAAGGACTTCAAGAAGGGCGACATGGTCAAGGCTGTGGTGCTCGATGTGGACCGTGAAAAGGAACGCATTTCCCTGGGCATCAAGCAGCTTTCCGGCGAAGGTGCCGTCAAGACGTCTGGTCCGATGAAGAAGGGTGACAAAGTCACCTGCGAAGTCATGAAGGTGGAAGATGGCGGTCTGGAAGTGCAGATCACCGGCACCGACCTTACAGCCTATGCCAAGCGCGGCGACCTCGCCCGCGACCGTGGTGAACAGCGCCCTGAACGTTTCGCCGTCGGCGAAAAGTTCGATGCCATCATCACCCTGTTCGATGCCAAGGCCCGCAAGGTCAACGTCTCGATCAAGGCACTGGAAATCTCCGACGAACGCGAAGCCGTGGCAACCTACGGCTCCACGGATTCTGGCGCATCGCTGGGCGACATCCTGCAGGCCGCCATGCGGAAAAAGGAAGACGCTGAATAAGCGACCTGACTTTGTAGAAAATACGGGGCCGGAACAAATTTTTGTTCCGGCCTTTTTTTATCCCGAATGCCTGCGCTATACCTGTCTGCATGACCCATGACATCGACCACATCCTCAATCACATCAGCCTGAAAAAAAGCCGCCGCCGTTGGCGGATGGTAGCCATCGCCGCCATAGCCGCACTGGTGGTCGGCCTTGTCGCAGCAGGCAACTACGAGCAACCCCGCGGCCCCCACGTTGCACGCCTCGAAGTGTCCGGCATCATCACTGGCAATGAAAGCCAGCTAAAACTCATTCGCGACATGACCACGGAAGACGACGTCAAGGCCATGATCATCCGCATCGACAGCCCCGGCGGCACCACCGTCGGCTCCGAAGCGCTCTACGAAGAACTCCGCAAATTCGGCGCGAAAAAACCCATGGTCGCCGTCATGGATTCAGTCGCCGCATCAGGCGGCTACATCACCGCCATCGCCGCTGACCGCATCTATGCCAGAGGCAACACCATCACCGGCTCCATTGGCGTGATTTTTTCATACCCCGATGTCTCGCAACTGCTGAACACCATCGGCGTCAAGATGGAGGAAGTGAAATCCGGAGAACTGAAAGCCGAACCCTCAGGCACCCACCCGGTTCCGGAGAAAGCAAAAATCGTCATGCAGGAAATGGTCAACGACGGCTTCACATGGTTCAAGGGATTGGTCGCCGAACGCCGCAAGCTTGATGCCGCAACAGTAGACCGCCTAGCCGATGGCCGCGTCTACTCCGGCCGCCAAGCCCTGACGGTTAAGCTCATCGATGAACTCGGAACCGAGGAGAACGCCCGCGCCTGGCTCGCCAAAGAAAAACAAATCAACGACGACCTCGAAACCCTGACCCGCGAACCACCCGCAACAGACAACAAACCAAAACTCAACCTGTCCTGGGGTCGTGCAGCAGCGGATACCATACTGGCCTCACTGGGCCTCGACGGCCTCCGCCAAAAAGCCGAAGTAGCAAAGCTGGACGGGATGCTGGTGCTGTGGCGCGCAGGATATTAAAGACTGCCCACCCCACACCCCCAACCACCACCTCCCAACCCCCTCATGCTGAGGCGCCCGCCCCCTTGCGGGCCTCGAAGTATGCACAATGCCAACATCACGCATTCAATCCAGTTCCCCTCTCACCGTCATTCCCGCGAACGCGGGAATCCGGACGTTCAACTAGCGGGATCATGGAAAGGCTGGATTCCATCGTTCGAGGGAATGAAAAGCGTTTGGATTTAACCGGAAGCGTACACAGATTTAAAGGGAAGCGTCCCCTATACTTCTGAGGGGGAGTTGGTGGTAACCCCACTCTCTCAAAATAAATTCCCAATCCCGAAAATAACTCTTGACAATGTTCTTAGTATGTTCCATTTGCAATCCACGCCCTCCCAAACGGGGTCCGGTTCATGACGGTGAACCTGGATGGGATGGCTGCGGGCCTATGGGGTTTGGCTAACGTGGCCGCCCTTCAGGTTTGCCGGAACACCCCCGGCCCTTCAAAAAGGCCGGGCCACGCAAGTGGGCGTTTTGTGGTCGACTTATGGTTCAGTCCGTTTCGCCCTTATGGGAGATCGACCTCTGGGTTAAAGTTCGTGTGCGCGTCTCAGTCTTGAGCCGCCGGGGAACACCAAAGGCACAGCAGGCGCGTAAGATGATCCGGTAAAAAAACCCGATTTGCGTGTGGGGAGACCTGACGCACTACAAACTCGCGACTTTAAACCAGTCGCACCCACGCCGAGGGTCTCCTCACGCGTCCCCAGTTTGCAGGGGTGTTGCAGACCAAGGCCAACAACACCGGCCCCACAAAGCCAGCATCATGCCCAGACTTGTGCTTTTGCGATCAGCGTCTTAACCTTGCGCCCAACAGGGAGGCCCGATTCCAATCATGATCAAATCCGAACTCGTCCAGAAGATTGCCGACAAGAACACCCATCTTTATCACCGTGACGTCGAACGTATCGTCAACCGCGTGCTGGATGATATTGTGGACGCCATGAAGCAGGGCTCCCGCGTGGAGCTCCGCGGCTTCGGCGCCTTCTCGGTGAAAGAGCGTGATGGCCGCACCGGCCGCAATCCACGCACCGGCGAAAGTGTGGATGTCACACCAAAGCGCGTGCCGTTTTTCAAGACGGGAAAAGAACTCCGCGCTAGACTCAACAAGAAGGGCTGATCATTGCGCCGCATCCTCCGCTGGGTGGTAGGGCTACCCATCATCGTTCTGGTTATCGGTTTTGCGATTGCCAACCGCAAATGGGTGGACATTTCCTTCAACCCCTTCACACAGGATATGCCTTCCCTGCCGATGCCCCTGTGGTTTCTGCTGTTCATCGGCATTTTCATGGGCCTCATCATCGGCTGGATTGGTGCATGGCTTGCCCAGGGCAAACACCGCAAAGCCGCCAGAGACGCCCGTGCCGAAGTGAGCGCGCTGCAACGGGAGTTGACTGATCTGCGCAAACCCGGCGAACGCCAGGTCATGCAAGACGTGGTGCCCTTCAACGGAGGTATCATGTGAGATGCGCATTTGCTAACAGGCGCAAACCATGACCAACCCCATTTGCCTCGCCCTGGATACGCCAGACGTGGACCGTGCCATCCACTTGGCCCGCACCCTCAAAACCCATGTGGGCTACCTGAAAATCGGCATGGAGTTTTTCTACGCCAACGGGGCCAAAGCCTACGAAGTCGTGGCCCGCGAAGGTCTGCCTATATTTCTCGATTTGAAGCTGCATGATATTCCCAACACGGTGGAACAGGGATTGGCGTCCCTCATGAAAATGTCGCCCGCTCCCGCCATCATCAACGTCCATGCACAGGGCGGATTGGCCATGATGCAAGCTGCACGCAAGGCCGTGCCTGCATCGACGAAGCTGATCGCCGTCACCATTCTTACCAGCCTGTCGCATGACGATTGCATCGCCACCGGACACGACCCGGATTTGAGCACCGCGGACATCGCCATGACCTTGGCACAGCTTACCTGCGAGGCGGGGTTGGACGGCGTCGTCTGCAGCCCGCATGATCTGGAACTGATCCGCAGCATTGTGCCAAAATCTTTCCTTACTGTAGTGCCCGGCATTCGTCCGGAAGGCAGTGGCGCACAGGACCAAAAGCGCATCGCCACCCCGAAAGCCGCCATGACAGCAGGCGCCGATATCCTCGTGATCGGTCGCGCCATAACAGGTGCCGCTGATCCCGCCTTGGCTGCCCAAGCCATATTGCAATCCCTGTCATGACCACCCTCGTCAAAATCTGCGGCCTCTCCACATCTGACACCATGGAAGTGGCCCTCAAGCAGTCCGCTGACTTTGTAGGACTGGTATTCTTCGGCAAATCTCCTCGCAATGTCACCCTGCGCCAGGCCGCAACTTTGGCCGCACAAGCCAAGGGCCGGGCCAAAGTTGTGACCCTTGTTGTTGATGCTGACGATGCCTTGCTTGACGCCATCGCAACCGACGTGCAGCCGGACCTGTTCCAGGCTCACGGTAAGGAGACGCCGGAACGTCTTGCAGCGATGAAGAAGCTGACCGGCATTCCCGTCTATAAGGCCCTGCGCGTGGCAACAGCTGAGCACGTCAAACAGGCGTCCCGCTACACCACAAGCCCCTTCATCCTCTATGACGCGCTGCCGCCTGAAGGTTCAGCGCTTCCCGGTGGCAATGGCCTCGCCTTTGACTGGAGCATTCTGGAAACCGCCAAAGCCCCCTTCATGCTGGCGGGTGGTTTGACACCGGGCAACGTGGCCGACGCCATTGCCAAAACCCGGACCGCCATGGTCGACGTATCGTCAGGTGTTGAATCAAGCCCCGGCGTCAAAGATGCACGCCTTATTACAAAATTCATTGAGGCCGCAAAGGCAGCCCGCTAGAGGTAAGTTATGAACACGCCCCTTCCCCCCAATTCCTTCCGCACCGGCCCTGACGAAAAGGGCATGTTTGGCATTTATGGCGGCCGCTTCGTGGCGGAAACCCTGATGCCGCTGATCCTGCAACTTGAGCAGGCCTACAAGGACGCAAAAGCCGATCCGACATTTCAGGCCGAACTCGACAGTTTCCTCGAACATTATGTAGGCCGTCCGTCGCCGCTGTATTTTGCCCAACGCCTGACCGAGCATCTGGGCGGCGCCAAGATCTACATGAAGCGCGATGAGCTTAATCACACGGGTGCCCACAAGATCAACAATGTCATGGGGCAAATTCTGCTCGCTCGCCGCATGGGCAAGAAGCGCATTATCGCTGAAACCGGTGCTGGCCAACATGGTGTCGCCACCGCCACAGCCTGCGCGCGCTTTGGACTCGAATGCATCGTCTATATGGGCGAGGTTGATATCGAACGGCAAAAGCCAAACGTCTTTCGCATGAAGCTTCTGGGTGCAACCGTTGTGCCTGCAAAATCTGGTTCCCGCACTTTGAAGGACGCATTGAACGAGGCGTTGCGTGACTGGGTCGCCAATGTTGAGGACACGTTTTACTGCATCGGCACCGTGGCTGGCCCGCATCCCTATCCAGAAATGGTGCGGGATTTCCAGTCCGTGATTGGCAAAGAAACAAAAGTGCAGATGATGAAAGCCGAAGGCCGCTTACCGGATTCGCTCATTGCCGCCATCGGTGGTGGCTCCAATGCCATGGGCCTGTTCCACCCGTTTCTGGATGACAAGGATGTACGCATCATCGGCGTTGAAGCCGCAGGCCATGGCCTTAAAACCAAGACCGGACACGCCGCTTCTATCACCGGTGGCAAACCCGGCGTGTTGCACGGCAACCGTACGTATCTACTGATGGATGATGATGGCCAGATCATTGAAGGCCACTCCATTTCTGCAGGGCTAGACTACCCCGGCATCGGCCCCGAACACGCCTGGCTGCACGACATGAAGCGCGTGGAATATGTGTCCGCAACCGACAAGGAGGCGCTGGCAGCGTTTCAACTGTGTTGCAAACTCGAAGGCATAATTCCCGCCCTCGAACCGTCCCATGCCCTGGCCCACGTGGAGAAAATCGCCCCCAAGCTGCCGAAGGATCATCTCATGGTGATGAATATGTGCGGTCGCGGCGACAAGGATATTTTCACTGTGGCAGGTATTCTGGGAACCGAGATTTGACGTCTGAACGACAGTGTAATACAGTGTAGTTCGGAGGTTCGTATGATGGCTACAACACCTTTTTCCCTCAGGCTCGATGAAGATTTGAAACAGCGGCTGGAAAAGCAGGCAGAACTTGAGAACCGCTCATCGGCATTCATAGTCCAGCAGGCGCTTGAAGGCTATCTCAGCACTCAAAGCCAATTTTATGAGGAAATGGATGCGGCAGCTGCAGAATGCGACAAAGGGGTGTTCATTTCGCAGGAGGCAATGCACCGTTGGATGGACTCGTGGGATACCGACCATGAACTGCCTCCACCTGAGCCAGATATTTTTCCACCCGGCTACAACAAGTGAAACTTGTCTATCTTGGCGAGGCGCGCAAAGATATCGCATGGTGGCGCATATATTACCGACGAACTTTTCCACAGGGTGCCACGACTGCAGCCAAACACTTGAAGATTGCCGAAAAAAACTTGCAGTCCAATCCAAATCTTGGCGCAAAGATTAAAGGACGTGAATATCGCAAACTTTCAATTCCACGCACACCTTTTGCACTCATCTACCAGATAAAAGACAATTGCATCCAAGTTATCCGCCTTTACGACATGCGTCAGCAAGGGTCAGAAGGGTTTCAAGAAGATTGATCATGACCACACGCATCGACCAGAAATTCGCCGAACTCAAGCAACAAGACCGCGCAGCCCTCGTCACCTTCATCACCGCAGGTGACCCCGACTATGATACCTCGCTCAAAATTGTTCAGGGTCTGCCCAAAGCCGGGGCAGACGTGATTGAGCTCGGCATGCCCTTCACTGATCCGATGGCCGATGGTCCCGCCATTCAGGCGGGGGGACTTCGGGCGCTGGCAGGCGGCCAGACCATGAAGAAAACCTTGAAGCTGGTGAAGGACTTCCGCAAGGGCGACAAGGCCACGCCCATTGTTTTAATGGGTTACTACAATCCGATTTATGTCTATGGCGTCGACAAGTTTCTCGTCGACATCAAAAATGCGGGCGTCGATGGTTTGATCGTGGTTGACCTTCCGCCGGAGGAAGACGAAGAACTCTGCATCCCCGCAATGGCGGCTGGCATCAACTTCATCCGGTTGACCACACCGACAACGGATGACAATCGCGCCCCTGCCGTATTCAAACACACATCAGGTTTTGTCTATTACGTCTCCGTCCTTGGCATCACCGGCACCAAGGCCCCGGATTTGAAGAGTGTGAAACAAAATGTCGAGCGCCTGAAGAAACACACATCTCTCCCCATTTGCGTAGGCTTCGGCGTAAAGTCGGCGGAACAGGCGCGCACCATTGCCAAAACGGCGGACGGTGTAGTTGTTGGGTCAGCATTGGTCAGTGCAGTTGCTGAGAGTTTAAACAAGCTAGGCAAAGCCACCGCAAAAACGCCATCAGCGGTGCATAAGCTGGTTGCTGAAATTGCAAAGGGTCTGAGATGAACTGGATCAAGAACTACGTCCGCCCGAAAATCCGGTCCTTGCTGGGCCAGAAGCGCGACACACCGGAGAACATGTGGATCAAGGATCCTGAATCCGGCGAGATGGTGTTTTACCGCGACCTCGAAGCCAACATGTTTGTATTCCCAGGCTCCGGCCACCACCACCGCATGCCCGCAGATGCACGTCTGAAAGCGTTTTTTGATGGCGAGACCTGGGAGAAGATCGCATTCCCCACCGTCGCTGTTGATCCTCTCAAATTCCGCGACGAAAAAAAATATGCAGATCGTTTGAAGGATGCGAAGTCCAAGGGACATGTCGACGATTCCATTCAGGCAGGTTTCGGCAAGGTCGAGGGCCAGGGCATGGTTGTCATGGTGCAGGACATGTCTTTCATAGGCGGCTCCCTCGGCATGGCCGCAGGCGACGCCATCATCGCCTCCATGCGCAAAGCACTTTCTGCAAAATGTCCCTGCGTAATTTTCGTGGCATCAGGTGGTGCCCGCATGCAGGAGGGAATTCTCTCCCTCATGCAAATGCCGCGTACCACAATCGCCGTGCAGGATTTGCGCGCCGCTGGTCTGCCTTACATCGTCGTGCTGACGAACCCGACAACAGGGGGCGTCACCGCATCCTATGCCATGCTGGGTGACGTGCATCTGGCTGAGCCCAATGCCATCATCGGCTTTGCAGGCCAGCGTGTGATCGAGCAGACCATCCGCGAAAAACTTCCCGCGGGCTTTCAGCGCTCGGAATATCTGAAGGATCATGGCATGGTGGATATGGTGGTCTCGCGTCTTGAGATGAAAGCTACCGTCTCCAGTATCGCGCGTATTTTGATGAAGCTGCCCGCGCCAACACCGTCAACCGCGCTGGTAGCCGCCTGATCCATGGCCGTCAGTGATGCCATTCTGACGCGGCTTCTTGTGCTGCATCCGAAGATCATTGATCTCAGTCTCGATCGCATGCAGCGCATCCTGCAGCGGCTCGGTCACCCGGAGCAAAAACTGCCGCCTGTGATTCATATTGCGGGTACCAATGGCAAAGGTTCCACGCAAGCCTTTTTGCGCGCCATGCTGGAAGCTGCAGGCTTGCGCGTACACGCCTACACCTCGCCGCACCTCGTGAAATTCCATGAGCGGATCAGAGTTGCTGGAGAGCTTGTTTCAGAACCCGCATTGTCAGCCTTGCTCGAAGCGTGTGAAGTCGTCAACGGCGGTGAACCCATCACATTCTTTGAAATCACCACAGCCGCGGCCTTCCTCGCCTTCGCAAGAACCCCGGCGGATTATCTTCTCCTCGAAGTGGGCCTGGGCGGCAGGCTTGATGCCACCAACGTCATTGCAAAACCTGAAGCCTGTTGCATCACCTCCATCGGCCTCGACCACCAGCAATTTCTAGGCGACACCATTGACCTTATCGCCAGGGAAAAAGCAGGCATCATCAAGCGCGGGGTTCCCTGCGCCGTGGGACCCATGCCGAAAGACGCACGATCCGCCATTGAAGACGTCGCCGGACGCGTGCACGCCCCTCTTTCAATCGCAGGGCAGGACTGGGATTGTTTTGAACAAAACGGCCGCATGGTGTTTCAGGATAGCGACGGCCTCCTCGATCTGCCCCTCCCGAAGCTGCCGGGCTCCCATCAAATCAGCAATGCTGGAATCGCGATCGCAACTTTGCGCAGTATGAAAGACCCACGCGTCACCGAGGATCATATTGCAGAAGGCCTCCAAACCGTAACGTGGCCCGCGCGCATGCAGCGCCTGAAAGGTGGATCCCTCTCGCGCCACTTGCCCGAAGCATCAGAACTCTGGCTCGACGGCGGTCATAATGCCGATGCCGGAGTTGTATTGGCCAACACCCTCAAGGCCATGCCACCAAAACCACTGATCATTATTTGGGGCATGTTGAACACCAAAGACGCCACACAGTTTTTCCGACCTCTGGCAAATCTGGCCGACCACGTGGTCACACTCTCCATCCCCAACGAAGCCAACGCCATTTCAGCCGAACACTTGGCCGAAACAGTCCGCAGTCTCGGAACACAAGCCTCAATCGCGAGCGATGTCACAAACGCAGTGTGGCAGGCCTCATCCCTGAAACCTGCCGCACGTATTCTGATCTGTGGCTCACTCTATCTCGCAGGCCATGTGCTGGCTGCGGAACAGCAAACCGAAATGTCTGCTGTAACGGGTGTCGCGCGTCGTTAAGCGATCGACTGTTCGATCCAGCTTTGCAACTGGTTCTTAGGCGCAGCGCCCACCTTGGTGGAAGCCAGCTTGCCACCCTTGAATACCATCAGCGTTGGTATGCCGCGCACGCCGTACTTCGACGGTGATGATGGATTTTCGTCGATATTGATCTTGACGATCTTGACCTTCGAACCAAGCTCGGTGGCAATTTCCTCAAGCGACGGCCCAATCATCTTGCAGGGACCACACCATTCCGCCCAGAAATCAACAACGACTGGAGCATCAGATTTCAACACATCGGCTTCAAAAGAAGCATCGGTAACTTTGTGGGTGGACATCGGTATTCTCCAAAATCAAATCGCTTGTTATGACCCAGAGGTAAGCATCCCATCCGCCGGGGTCAAGCGCTCTCTTTTGGCATGTCATCAAGAGCCTGTGACAGCAAACCTTGGGAAAGCCACGTCACCTCGCCGCTCTGCGTCCACAACAGGGCAGCCTTGATCAGATGCCGCGGATAGGCCTGCCCCACCAGCGCGGCATAAACTGCCATTTGCCTGACATAGCCATGGTCAGACCCAAGCGCCTTGCCGGGAGACCGGTTGGTCTTGAAATCGAGGATCACGATCTCGTCAGCCCCAATAAAAAGCCGGTCAATGCGGCCAGAGACCCGACGATGACCTGCCAACTCGCCTTCAATCGTTACCTCAGACTGGCCGTCTGCAGAAAACAGCACTCCCAGATCAGGTTCCGCCATGGCACTGGCGAGGCGATGAACCATGTCCTCTTCCAAAGACAGTATGGCCGCCCAACGCAGACCCGCGGCTAAGCGATTGTCTGGAGAAGCCTCCGCCATGACCTCAGCCAGTCGGTGGCTGGCGAGACCGCGCTTCACGGCCTCCTTGTCAAACACATCACTGCGGCGACTGGCCGTGAGTGGCGGCGAAACGGGTACATGGTCTGCAACCGGCGTTACAGCCCAGTCTGGCAAAGTGGGCAGCGTGCTCACCACACTCATCTGCTCGAGAAGAGTCTTGGGTTCAGCCCCAAAACGCCAGAGGGCCGAACCATCGGGCTGCAACACGCGCCGCTTGCCCGCCTGTTCACCAAAGGCACCCGCCACCAGAGCATGCCAACTTTCAACTTTGACCTTGCTCTCGTCATCCTTGTTCAGGCTGCCGCAGATATAAAGCTCATCCGCCGCCCGCGTCATGCCAACGTACAGGAGCCGCATGCGCTCGTCGACGGCGCGCTTCCGTTCAGCCTCTTTCAGTGTCGTGATGATGGGCAGTGCCACATCAAGTTTGGGATCAAACACCAGCAAGCGACAAAGTCCCCGGTCATCCGCCACATCAATCAGCCGATCCCGTTTGCCAGGCGGCGGATCGGCTGCATCGGCCAGGAACACGATGGGTGCTTCAAGACCTTTCGATCCATGCACCGTCATGATGCGAAGGTTCCCACCGGCCGCCTCCATCTCGCGTTTGATTTCGGTGTCACCCCCCGCAAACCAGTCAGCAAAACCCGTGAGTGAAACGCCGTAACGCTCCTCATAGTCCAGAGCAAACGAGAGAAACTCCTGCGCTGCATCCTCCGCCTCTTGTCCCAATCGTTCCAGAATGGCGCGGCGGGATTTTTGCAGCACGCCAGACAGCAGCATGAAGGGTGTATCAGCGGAATGGCGTACAGCCTGCAACATCTCCCGATTGGCCGACTGTTCAGGCAAGCGTGACCACAGGTTCATTACACCCCGGTCATAGGCCAGTGCCAGCAGCGCATCATCATCAAGCGGGTCCGGCACCAGCGGGCTTTTCAAAACACAGGCCAGCGCATGGTCATCATCCGGAAGCCGCAGCCATTGCACCAGCATCAACAAGTCCTGCACAATGAGGCTGGATTGCAGCTTCAAACGGTCAGCCCCCGCCACAGCCACCCCCCGCCGCCGCAGTGCCCCGATCAGTGCATTGAACAACACATTGCGGCTTTGCAGCAGGATGAGAATATCACCCGCCTGCACCGCACGTTCTTGCCCTGTCAATTCGCGCTTGCCAATCCAGCCTTCAACCGTGGAGGCAATGCGCTCGGCGAGTTTCAAGCGGGGGTGACTTTTCGCAGGCCTGTCAACAGGTGCTTGCCAATGGTCCCGCTCTTCTTTGTCTTCAGCAAGTTCGAGATCCCACAACTCCACAAGGCCTTGTTGTTTTTTATTCGCCGTGTGTGGTCGCTCGGCATCGGCCCGGGCACCAAAGCCCGCGCGGGCGGCCCGCCCCGGCGCAAATACAGCGTCCACAGCATCCAGTATCTGTTGGTTGCTGCGATAGGACACAGCAAGGTCTTCCGTTCGCAGCTTGTCCTGCGACTGCGCAATCAGGGACGAAAAATTCTGCCGCGCCGCTTCAAACGCATCGATGTCTGCTCCCTGAAAACTGTAGATGGATTGTTTGAGATCTCCCACGGCAAACATGGTGCGCTTCACACCCATGGCCTGTTCACCGGAGAAAAACTCTTGCGCCAAAGCCGTGATGATCGACCATTGCGCCGGGCTCGTGTCCTGCGCCTCATCCACCAGAATGTGTGTCAGGCCCCTATCCAGCTTGTACAGCACCCATTGCGCCGAAGCCGGGTCGGACAACAGCTGTGCTGCCTTGGCAATCAAATCATCAAAGTCGTAAAGCCCGCGAGAACGCTTGCTCACATTCACCTGTGCGACGACCGCGGCCATGGCTTGATAGATCGCAAGATTGGTTTTGAGAACCTGTTGCTCCGCCCGCTCCTGCAATAGTGCAATGACGCGGACCCGTTCCTCATCAAACCATTCTGCCAGACGCGGGTGGGCTTTGCGGGCAGGCGAGCGCAACAGGCTTTTGCGCGGCGTGCCCTCCTTGACGAAGAACAGCGCCATGAAGGCCTTGATGCGCTCTTCGTTATTCGGCGCATCCAGCGCCAATTGAAAATAGCCAGGCACAGAAGTTTGCGCATCATACTCAAGCGGCATGGTGATGCTGATGAGCTTTTTGTAAGCCGATTCATGGATGGCGCAGATGTCGGCTTCAACATCAGCAACAACTCGACCATCCTCAATACCAAGGAGAACTTTCAGCGCGTTTTCCGTTTGCGCAAGTCTTTCGAAATCTCCGAGGCGCTGCCGCATGCCATTGCTGGCGGACAGAAACGGCTTCGCCAATTTTTCCAGGCTCTCCAGCGTCAGCACTTTCCCGTCTTCGAGAAATGACCACGCGGCTTCGGCAAAATCCGAGTTGGACCCCAATTGCATCAACAACGCCTCACGAAACAAGTCAGCGGTTTCCTTCGAGTCCATGACTCGAAAGCCCGGTGCCAGACCGCTCTCCACAGGAAACGCCTGCAACAAGCGTTCGCAAAAGGCGTGCAGTGTTTGAATTTTAAGACCGCCAGGCGTTTCCAGCGCCTGCGCGAACAGGCGCCTCGCACGGCCGCGCAAAGCCTCGGACAAATTCCCGACGCCAAGCCTGTGCAAGGTCTCATCCAGCGCTGCATCATCAAGTGCCACCCAGCCACTCAGACGTTGGAAGAGCCGATTTGACATTTCGGCTGCTGCAGCTTTTGTAAAGGTGAGACACAGAATGGCATCAGGTGCAGCGCCATCCAGCAACAGCCGGATCACCCGGTCAACAAGTACCTGGGTCTTGCCGGACCCCGCGCTGGCCGCCACCCACACAGAGACGCGTGGATCTGCCGCGCGACGCTGTTCTGCCGTTGGCTCAATCTTCTGCTTTGGCAATTCTGTGCTCAAAGTCCGCGCCCTTGCAACTGCCACTCCAGCCGACGCGAAAGATGGTCATAGTCAGACGCATCATCCTGCTTCTCAGGATTATGCATAGGAATATAGGCTGTGGCAAGTTTTTGAAATTCAGCGAGCAGGGCCTTCAATCCGGCAAAGGCTTTTTCTGCCTCTTCCACAACACTGTTCTTCTCAGCCAATGAGCGAAGCTCAACAGGCTTCGCACCACCACCCACGCCGATATAGGCAACGTCCTCTACCACGTCAGTGTCCAAGCCCTTGAATCCAGCCCGACGCGCAATGACGGCTTCCAACGTCAGCTGCGGCGCAAAGCCGGATTTCACTTGCGCGATAGACGGCATGGCACCGGACTTGTAGTCATAGATGCGCAGCGCTCCACCGTCGGTGATGTCGATGCGGTCAGCCCGTGCCGTCAACACATGTGGAACCTGCGCCACGTCAAAGTTATGCCGACCAGAAAGTTCCGTATGTGTGCCAGTGACACCCATTATCAATGTCTCATTTTTCGCAATGAAATCTCCCGCCATGCGCATGAAGCGCGGCCACCAGAACCGCGCCACTTCTGGCATGTCCAAATAGGGCGCAAAATTTTCACGGCCCTTGGCGAGAAGCAGTGCGTGATGATCCTGCTTCGGCACCTGCGTCATGGCGCGGGTCCAGTCTTGCAAAGCCTGATGTACAAGCGAACCGCGCAGAGCCGCATCAATATCGCCGCTCTGGTCATCGACTGGCACCAGCTTCAGAATATTGCGCGCATAGACCCAGTAGGAATCCCGCACCAGCTTTTCCACCCGTGACACGCTGAATTGCGTGGGTCGCATAGTAATGGCGGGCGCAGGCGCTGGCCGCGCGACGGGGCTGAACCTGCGGGGTGCATCAAGCTGTGTGGCCACAGAGATGAGACTGTGATCAAGCTGCTCTTTCGGCTCAAGCCCCACGCTTGTCATCAGAGCTTGCAACCGCAATATAAAACGCGACGGTATGGCAGGCGCACCCGCCAGCCGCTTGGGCCACGTCAACATCACCTC
The DNA here is from genome assembly GCA_031430915.1 of Hyphomicrobiales bacterium. GTDB lineage: Bacteria > Pseudomonadota > Alphaproteobacteria > Rhizobiales > Aestuariivirgaceae > Aestuariivirga. The sequence goes on along the minus strand of JANPCL010000061.1, from coordinate 259 downwards.
TGCATGACCAAAGGCTTGCGCAAAGTCATGCGCGGTCAGACCAATATCGCGCTCTGGCAGTTGCAGCCTCACGGTATCACGCATGGGCCTGTTCAACCACGGCCCCGAGTCAGGCCGTGCCGGCCACACCTGTTCAACGAGCCCACCGAGGATTACAAGGTCGGCTTCAACAAGCCGCGCTTCCGCCAGACCATACAGCGCCAGCTGCGAACCAAGCCGTTGCGCTGGCCGCAGGGTTTCCTTTGTGAGGGCATTGACA
>JANPCL010000060.1:0-24795 GCA_031430915.1 Hyphomicrobiales bacterium | reverse complement strand
CGAAACTGATTATCCGATATATGGTCCATAGGAGTTCCCCACTGGCCATATCAAACCTCTTTGCCAGCAAGTCGATCACCGAACACGTGCTACGCGGCGCAATCGGCATTGGAGCGTTGTATGGCGCGGCTTATGCGCTCTCCTTCACCGGAACCCTGCCCTTTCTCGCCACTATTGGCGGTCTCGGCATCGGCCTCCTCGCCTTGCGCGGCTGTCCTTTCTGCTGGTCCATCGGCTTGCTCAACACAGTGCTCAACACGGCTTTCCGATCCAGGTCCTGCAAAGCCTGCGAAGACATAACCCAGCGTAACGCCTGACAATTTCGCCAGCCCACCCTGAAAATACAGCGCCGACCTTGTTTGCCCCACGTCGTCCGTGTGGGATGTCGCCAATAACGACACTTGCCCGGAACTTGCTGGGGTGTTTTTTTGTCTGGATGGATTTCTGGAGTATCTCGAGATGTAGCAGATCGACCGCGCGGTGTCAAGCACTTTTTTCCTTTGAACATGACTTAAATTCAAATCACTGATATAATCGGAAAAAATATTCCTGAAGCAGGTTTTCAGCCTGCAAACTGGTGCGCTGCCATCATCAGTCCTTGCGCTTCTGCCAGCGCCCCCGGTACCAATTCAACAAAGAGCAGTCGTTTGGCGTCAACCGGCCCCGGCATCAACAACTGCCCTTTGGGAACCTGTGCAAAACCCACCCGGCCATAATAAGGTGCATCTCCGACCAGCAGCACCAACCGATGGCCCACGTCTCTGGCCGCAGTCAGGGTCTCGCGCATCAACAGCAGCCCAATTCCAAGATTTTGCCGCTCCGGGTGAACCGCCAGCGGCCCCAACAAGAGCGCCCGCGTACCCCTGGCCCCTATGGCCAGCGGCCAATAGGAGATAGCCCCCACCACGCCCAGTCCGGAATCCCGCACCACCAGTGAAAGCCCCGCAACCGCCGTGCTGCCTGCGCGCAGGCGATAGGATGTTTTACTGTGCCGCGCAGGCCCGAAGGAGAGATCAAGAAGATGTTCAATTGCATCATGGTCCGAAGGCAGAACCGGCGAGGTGGCGAAAGGCAAGGCAGATGTCATGATAAACTCTGTAGCAGAGGGGAAAGGAGCCCGAAGCCCGCCCCTTCATCAGAGGTCAGGCGCAGCAGGCAGCATCACGCGTAAAGGGACGCGCTCGTCGGAAGTCGCCTCGTCGCGACTGCTGAATGAACCTGATCATCGCCGCGCCATAGCCCCTGCGAATCTGAAGGTCAAGCCGTAGTCACCAGATCAGCGATCGTTTGGCTCCCTCTGCCAGTTCCGCAATCCGGCGGCGACTGCCACCCTCCACTCGGGCAGGCAAATCATCCACGGTAAAAAAACGCGCATCAGCAATTTCACGGTTCGGAACGAAGGGACGCTGCTCGAATTTCCGCAAGATGTAAAACGCGAGATGGTCGCCTCGCATGTTCCTGTGATTGTTGAAAAAACCATGTAGCTCAAGCGGACCCGTCGGCACAATCGCCGCTTCTTCCCACACTTCGCGCCGCGCCGACTCTTCACAAGCCTCGCCGCGCTCCACCCCGCCGCCTGGAAAAATCCAGCCAGATGTATAAGTTTGCTTGACCAGCAGAAAACGCCCCTGCCCATCGATCACAGCCACCCGCGCGCCCAGCGTCATGCCGCGCGTAAACCGGATGACAGGTCGCACCAGCATCAGTCGAAGCTTGGTCAGCGGACTGCGGCTGATGGCGTGATCATCATTGATCCCGAGTTTTTGACCATCCGCCACCTTACTTGTATCTGCCATGCCTAAGCCCTATGGAAACGCCTGATTTGAAAACGACCGGACCTGCCTAGCCCCATGCGGCAAATCTTCAAGATATTTTTCGGTGCTGCCGAAACAAGACCTTTTCTTGTGCTGGTGTGCCTGCTGCTCGGCGGCCTCGCAGAGGCTATCGGCATCGGCACACTGTTGCCGATTACCAGCGCCGTATTGAATCCGGGCGGCAGCAATCCCTCAGCTTTTGAGAATCTGATACGCCAGGGTTTCGCAACTGTAGGGGTCGATCCCAATTTCACCAATCTCTTGCTGCTCGTTGTTGGAATCATGGCGCTACGGTCCGTGCTGTTGTTTTCCGCCCTGAGCTATGCAGGCATTACCGCTGCCCGCGTGGCAAACAATTTTCGCAGCCGGCTGATCAAGGCGATCATGCAAGCCCGTTGGAGCTTTTATGCAAATCAAAGTGCCGGTAAAGTCGCCACCACCCTCGGCAATGATGCGACCCGCGCCGGCGATGCTTACATGACCTTTGCCACAGTTGCCGCATGCACTGTGCAGATTGCGGCCTATGCCTTGATCGCCACGCTCATCAACTGGCGCGTTGCGGTGGCGGGAATTGTCGGTGGGATTCTAATTTCACTGATTTCTGCAAAACTTGTGCGGATTTCACGAAGCGCGGGATACAAACAGACCCAGCGCATCGGAATCATGACGTCAGATACTGTGGAAATGTTGCACAACATGAAAGCGCTGAAATCCATGCATCGCTATGGTCCGCTGACAGTGCACATGGATGACGTGCTCAACAAATTGAAGCGCAGTCTCTACGCCTCCACCCTGTCCCGCAACGGCCTGACCTATGGCAATGATCTTCTGGTGGCGATACTGATAGGCTCTGGTGCCTATGTCGCGCATGTCTTGGCAGGCGTTTCCATTCCACAGCTCTTCGTTTTTGGCGTCCTGTTTTTTCAGGTCGTCTCCTATGCATCGAAACTGCAGAAGCAGATTCAGCTCGCCGTGCAATATGAGGGTGCTTATGTCAGCGTGTCCGATGCTTTGGGAAAAGCTGAGGCATCACGCGAAGGGGCAAGCGGCACTGTAGTGCCGGATGCGAATGCAGCATTGAACTTTGTCAATGTGGATTTCAGTCATGCCGAAACCCCCGTTCTGAAAAAACTGAATCTGGAAATTCCCGCACAGGCTATTACGGTAATTCAAGGGGCTTCAGGGGCTGGCAAAACCACCTTGCTTGATTTGCTCGTAGGCCTGTTGCGCCCGCAAGCGGGAACAGTGCGGCTCGGCACCACAGATCTGATGGACATTGATGCGCAGAAGTGGCGCAAGCTGATCGGCTACGTGCCCCAGGAACTCGCACTTTTCCACGATACGATCCGCGCCAACATCACACTCTATGATGAAACGATCTCTGAAGACGCCATATCCGAAAGCCTGACCCTCTCCGGCGTCGCAGCTTTCATGTCGCAAATGCCAAATGGTCTCGATACCGACGTTGGTGAATTCGGCGGCAAACTCTCCGGCGGCCAGCGCCAGCGCATCTCACTGGCGCGCGCCCTCGTCACCCGGCCCAAAGTGCTCATCCTCGATGAAGTGACAAGCGCCCTCGATCCAGAAACTGAAGATGCAATTGTCAACAATATCGCCGAATTGCGCGGCCGCTACACCATCATCGCCATCACCCATCGTCCCGCCTGGACGCGCATTGCCGACAGGCTTTACACACTCGAAAATGGCAAGGCGCAGCTCCAGCCCAAAGCCAACGGAAAAGCAAAATGAGTTCTGCTGTTACGGTGAAGCCTGTCACCGACAAGGCGACAAAGCAAGATTTTCTGAAGGCCCCACATATCATCTATGCAGATGATCCAAATTGGGTGGCCCCACTTTTTCTGGAACGGGATGAACATCTGGACCCGCGCAAAAATCCTTACTTCCAACATGCAGAAGTGCAACTTTTCGTCGCCTACCAAAACGGTAAACCCGTTGGCCGCATCTCTGCGCAAAATGATCGCCTGCGCCTCGAGACCCACAATGACAACATGGGCATGTTTGGTTTTCTCGATGGTATAGATGATGCCGACGTTTTTTCCTCTCTCAGCAAAGCTGCTGGTAACTGGCTGAAGGCCAAAGGCCGCACAGGCATGATCGGTCCTTTCAGCTTCTCCATTAATGATGAAACAGGAATGCTGGTCGATGGGTTCGACACGCCAGCAAATTTGATGATGGGCCACGCAAGACCATACTATGCGGGTCGCATGGAAGCTCTGGGTTTCACCAAGGCCAAGGACGTGATTGCCTATCACTACGACTTTGCTCCCGAACCACCAGCCATTCTGCAGCGCGTCCAAAAACGCGCCCTTGCCTCTGGTGATTTCACCATTCGACCGCTCAAACTGTCAGACATAAAAAATGAAATCCGCCTCATCATGGACATCTTCAACGATGCATGGTCCAACAACTGGGGCTTTGTGCCTTGGACACAGGGCGAACTGGACAAACTGGGCAAGGACCTGAAACTTCTGGTCAACGGCAACTACGGCTATATCGCCAGCTACAAGGGTGAACCCGCAGCCTTTGTAGTAACATTGCCAAATCTGAACGAGTGGATCAAAGGCATGAACGGCAAACTGTTGCCATTCAACTGGGCCAAACTGATTGGGCTCGTCATCAAGAAGCGTCCAACATCAGTCCGCATGCCATTGATGGGTGTGCGCCGTAAATTCCACAGCACAGCCACAGGTTCAGCGCTTTCTACCTTGGTGATAGAAGCGGCCCGCGCTTACCATGTTGGTCGTGGCTGCAAAACTGGCGAACTCTCCTGGATTCTCGAAGACAATTATCCTGTCCGCAAACTCATCGAGGGCGCAGGCTGCATTCCCTACAAAACCTATCGCATTTATGAGAAGGCCCTGTGACACGTAATGCGAGCATCTGGCGGGTTGTAGTCCTCGCTGCGGGTCGCGGGCCTGATGATCCTATGGCGAAAGCTTTTGCTGTCGCCCACAAATGTACGATTGCGATCGCCGGAAAGCCGATGTTGCAATGGGTACTTGAAGCCTTGCGGGGCACCCGCATCTCTGCACCCTATGTCATCGTAATCGACAATGCAGAAGCTGCGGAAACTGCGTCATCCAATGCCCGCGATATCAAAATATTGCCCGCCGCGAATTCGGCGCCAGCCTCAGCACTCGCGGCCATTCGCGAGATAAACCAATTCCCGGCACTCATCACCACAGGCGATCACCCGCTGCTCACACCAGCCATGATCAATGTGATGATGGAGGCCACAGAGCAGAGTGAAGCCGATGTGCTCGTAGGACTCGCCACTCGCGAAACGATTCAGGCCACCTACCCCGAAACAAAGCGGACTTACTTTAATCTGGGAGACGTCAAGGTTTCAGGCTGCAATCTCTTCGTCGTCAAAACCGAAACAGGCCTCAAGCTTCTGCAGCGGTGGCAGCACCTCGAACAAAACCGCAAAAAGCCGTGGAAACTGATTGCGGCTTTTGGGCTCAAGCCGATTCTGCTCTACGTCACAGGACTGATGACGGCAAAACGCGCTTTTGGTTTTGTGTCTCAAAGCTTGGGCATTGCAGTAGAACCAGTCTACCTGCCTTTCGCCGAAGCAGCGATAGATGTGGACAAGCCGTCAGATCATGAATTGGCGGAGGCGATACTGATCAAAAAAGGAACCTCATCAGCCCTGTCGGGCAGCTTCTCCATTGGAGAAGCGACTCGGTCTTAGACCTCCCTCAGTGCTGATAGTTTAGGGAGGTGTCCGGCAGTTCGCTTCTACCCCGGAGAAGCTGCCCGAAGGGCTGATGAGGTCCCTACCCCCAACTCGCAACCAGCTGTCGTGCCTGCTGCAAATCCAGTGGGAAATCCACCTCGCTCCAGCGTAACCCGGTGATCTCCACCACACCCACCGGTATTTTCTTCGCCAGCGATCCGATGGCCGATGGGAACCAACGCTTCAAGCCTTGTGGGTCTCTCAGTGCCAGTTCCAACTCGGCCGCATAATGCGATGGTCCATCGCCGCGGAATATATAAAAGCCGATTGCCTCCGCATCCACAGTATCAACGGGCAAAGTTTTCCCAACTTCGGTGAGCCGAGCACCATCCAGCATCACCTTCATGTCATCGGCATCAAAGCCATCTTTACGATTGATTGCGACTGTGACCGCATGGGCAGAAGCCACAAGCAACTTCGCCACAAGATCACCCTGAAACACATTGTCGCCATTCACCTGAATGAAATCCCGGTCCATGAAAGGCCGCGCCAGCCAGCAGCTCGCCAGATTGTCGGCCACAGCATAAAACGGATTGAACAATGGTGTGATGGTCACACCAAGCTTGGCGGCAATACCCGAAAGAGCCGCTTCCATTTTATCCGCACCATAGCCAGTGACCACAACAAAATCCCGAAGACCATTTGCCGCGAAAGCTTCCACCTGCCGCTCGATCAACGTCTTGCCACCAATATCCAGCAGGGCCTTGGGAACATCTGAAGTTAACGGCAACAGGCGCTTGCCCTGGCCTGCAGCTAGAATGATGACTCGCACAATGCTTGAATCCGTGATTGGGGGTAGACTAAGTAGCGGGTTCCTTCGCACCCGATTCATGCAAAGTCAACGAAAGCCGCAACGTGTCCTTCACGCTCGCCCATCTGTCTGATGTTCATTTGGCCCACTTGAAAAAGCGCATGGTACTGCAGCGCTTTCAGGGCAAACGGGTGATTGGAGCATTTTCGTGGTTTCTGAACCGCCGCAGCCTGCACCGCCCGAACGTCGCTGATGCCATTCAGGCCAGCATTCTGGAGGCTGCTCCTGATCACGTGGCCCTCACAGGCGACCTTGTGAACATCGCAGCCTGGCCGGAATTCATCGAGGCGGCAAAATGGGTGGAACGCTTTGGTCCGCCTGATCGCCTTTCCATCGTGCCTGGCAATCATGACGCCTATGTTCTGGTGCCATGGAATGAAGGCCTCGCGAAATTTGCCCCCTGGATGACGTCAGACCGTCAGGTTACCACTGGCACCGTAGACCGCTTCCCCTATGTTCGCATGCGCCGGACGATGGCGCTCATCGGCGTGAATTCCGGCCTGCCGCAAGGCTATCGTTTGGCTGCAGGCACATTGGGTGAACAGCAGTTGCGCGATCTCCGTATCCTTCTCGCACAACTCGGTCAACAAGGCTTCTATCGCGTCGTCATGATCCACCACCCGCCTCTGCCGGGGCTTTCTATTGCGCGCAAGGCACTGACCGACGCGGCAGACTTGCAAGCCGTTCTTTCTGAAGAGGGCTGTGAATTGGTGCTGCACGGCCACAACCATTCCACCATGCTGAATTGGCTGGACACAAAATCGGGCCCCGCACCGATAATCGGCGTACCCTCCGCCTCGTCGCGCGGCGATACAAAACATGAGCCTGCAGGCTGGAACCTGTTTAACATTCGCCGCCAGCAAGGGCGTTGGATCACCGACATAACGCCCCATCGCTGGAACGCAAAGTCCGAAAGGGTCGAGGGCCAGCCAACAGTCACGCTTTCGCCAGCTTGATTGCCGATGACCCCACCATGCATGCAACTCTGAAAAAATTTGGGTATCCCGAAACTCTGCTGAAAGATTTCACCCACTGGGTCATCCTCCGCCGACCAGTGCAGGCGACGCTGGGCGCCTTGGTGCTGATTTCAAAACACGAGGCCAAGTCACTCGGCTCACTGCCGATTGGAGCACACGCCGAACTGAAAGGCTGCACGTCAGCACTCGAGAAGGCCCTGACGGCTTTTCGTCGCTATGACAAACTTAATTATCTCGCTTTGATGATGGTGGACCCCCACGTGCATTTCCATGTGCTACCGCGGTATGCTAGTGATCAGGTTTTTGATGGCGTGACCTTCACCGACAAGGGCTGGCCTGGGGTTCCAGACCTTAAACTGTCACCGGAACTTTCATCACAGACTACAAATCTACTCCACACATCCTTGCTGGACGCCTTTGGCCAAGTTGTATAATCCCTGAGGCGCAATGAAAACCAAAGGTCTCGCGATTTGCTGACGGTCATCGACAGATATGTGCTGCGGCAAATTTCCAAGCCGCTGCTGGCAAGTCTGGGCATCGTCCTGCTGATGCTCTTGGCAGAGCGCCTCGTGCGCCTGCTTGATCAAACGCTGGGCAAAAAAAATTCCTTTGGCGTTGTTTTTGAATTGCTGGCCTATCTTGTTCCACACTATCTCGGCACTGCCGTTCCCGTCGCGCTGTTTCTGGGCCTGTTGTTTGGCTTCAACCAGCTTTCAAAAAATCATGAGATCGACGGCATGATGGCAGCAGGCATCGGCCTGCACCGTTTGCTCAGACCTGCCCTCGCCCTTGCTGCTGTTTTCAGTATTGCATCCCTCGTGGGCTTCGGCTGGATTCAACCACAGACCCGTTATGCCTATCGCTCGGTTCTCTTCAACATCAAAAACGTCGATGCCTTCTATCTCGCAGAAGAAGGCGTCTTTATGCAGTCGGGAACCCGCACGTTCATTCTCGATAAATTGAATCGCTCCAGCAATAGCTTCGAGCGTATATTCGTCTTCGACTACAAAGGCCCTGGCGGCTCTGAAACTCTCACCGCCAGTTCCGGAAAATTGATCACGGTACCCGGCCAAGTCCGACCGATATTACGTCTGAACGATGGTCATCGCTTGCTGGTTGACCGTTGGCCCACACTGCAGACCAGCGGGCCGATCACACCTGCAAGCGTGGCGGAGTTTTCGCAAACCGACACACCGCTTGGCAAGGTATCGAAAGACCTGTTCCGCCCCCGCGGTCAAGATGAACGCGAAATGACGCTGCCGGAAATTTACGCGGCCATGGACAATCCACCCCCGTCCACCACACGCAACGCCATGCGCGCCGAATTCCATCGCCGTGTCATTAACGTCATCGCCATGCTGATTCTCCCGATCCTCGCCATACCCTTTGCCGTTGGCCGTGCGCGCAGCCCGCGCGCCTATCGCATGGCCTTTGCACTTGTGTTGTTGGTGGCCTTCCATGAAATCATTGAGCAGGGCGCGCTCACTGCAAAGCTCGGCACACTCTCACCCTGGCTGTCCATGTGGCTGCCTATGGCTGTACTGACGGCCTTTTCGATCTGGCGCTTCTGGCAGGCCAGCTTCAAAATTGCCGGCGACGGTCTGGACTACATATTCCTGCCAGTGAGTGACTGGACGGACAATCGCATTGCCGATCTGCGCCGTCGCGTCACCGGGATTGTGGCACCATGAACCGCGTCGCCCGCATGGTCGCACGCATGATTGTGATGCGCTTCGTGCCCATTCTGCTGGGCGTCACGCTGTTCGTGTTGACTCTGGAAGTTGTGGCCTATGCCAAGGAAATTCTGGCGCTCAACGACAACGGCCTCGCCATGATCGGAAAATACGTTCTCTATCGCGCACCAGCCACTCTCGCCACCTTTCTGCCCATCAGCCTGCTGCTGGCCTTGCTGCTTGCAATAACGGAGTTGAGTTATCGCAACGAACTCACCGCCATGTGGTCCATAGGCCTGTCACCACCGCGCCTGATTGTGATGCTGGTGCCCGTCACATTGGTGATTGGAGTTTTGCACTTCGCACTTGTCGACAGGTTGGTCCCCCTTGCAGCGCCAACGCTGCGCGCCTGGGGCATAGCTGACTATGGCGAGAAGAAACTGTCCATCGGCGAAAAAGATCCGATATGGCTTCGCTCCGGTACCGACATCATGCGCGCCGCCAGTGCCAATCGAGACGCCTCACGCTTGACTGACGTCACCATTTTCAGACGAGACGCCAAAGGTATTTTGCTGGAACAGATTTATGCATCCTCAGCATCACTCGGTGCGCAGGGCTGGACATTGCAAAACGCTGTCATCTATGGCCGCGATACCGCACCACCAAAACGCGCCACCCAAGTTACATACAATGGCACCATGCGCGCCGCTTCGGCGGGCTCCCGCTCCGGCGACCCTGAGGAAATGACCTTGGGTGATCTCTCCTACTTCATCATCAACAATGGCTTTGGCATTCGCCCGGCCCATGTCTATCAAACCTGGTGGAACAAGCGTGTGGCCACGATATTCGTCAGCACAATCATGCTTGCTCTCGTCATTCCCCTCGCTGCCCGCTTCCGCCGTGGCGGCGGCCTCGGCCTTCTCTTTGCGCTTGGCGTAGGACTGGGCTTTGCGTTTTTCATTCTTGATGGCATAGCAACTTCGATTGGCGAACTCGGCGTGGTTTTTCCATGGCTTGCCGCATGGCTTCCGGTTTTGGTATTCGGCTGCATCGCTCTCTTCCTGCTCAGCAAGTCTGAGCGCGTTTGAAACAGGACACTCCATTGCCTCCACGCAAAACACCATCGAAGAAAACCGCTGCGAAAAAATCGGTACCGACTGTTGAATCGGCACCTGCGATCTCGCTGCCACCAGCAGCACCCACCGATTTTTCACCAGCCTTCTGTATCATTGGCAACAATCAAAATTCTCTCTTTGGCCGCACCATGCCCGAACGCCTGCGTGAACAATTCCGGAGAGCGGGACTTATTCGCGAAATCACCACCGAAGAGTTGGCCAATCATCAAGGCCCCTCTATTCTGGTCAATGTCAACGGCGTCCTCGACCAGCCCTTGATTGCCGCCTTGATCAAGCGCCCCAATCTCGTCCTGCTCTCGGAAAAAGAAACCGGAAGCAATGTGCTCGCTGCTCACGTTCGTTCGGGTGATGCAGCAGCCGTGATCACGGCGATGCAGGACGGGACAGCTTTGCAACGTCCGGGCCTGTTGATGCGGGCACCCTCCGATATGGACGTGAACTTCTGGTCCACGCTGCGTAAACGCGAAACTCCCTACGCCCTCCCCCTCACGTCCTCTAACAAGACTGATGTGGAATGGCGCATGTTCATGGGCTCATATAAGGGTGCAACTGATCTCGTGACAAAACACGTCTGGCCCCGCCCTGCTTTCCACGTCACCCGCTGGCTCGCACCACGCGGCATAACCCCCAACATGGTGACAACAGTGGGCGCCATCATGACCGTGGCCGCCTTCTTTTTGTTTCTCTATGGCCATTTTGCCTTGGGGCTTCTCGCAGCCTGGGCCATGACATTTCTCGATACGGTAGACGGAAAACTTGCCCGCACTACTTTAACTTCCTCGAAATGGGGCGATGTTTTTGACCACGGCATTGATCTTGTGCATCCGCCTTTTTGGTATTTCGCCTGGGGCTATGGATTGATTTTCTGGGGCATCGCATGGAGCAGTCAACTGTTTTGGGGCACTATGATTGTCATTCTGGGCGGTTATGTTGTGCAGCGCCTCATGGAGGGCATCGCGATAAAATGGCTCGGCCTCGAGATTCACATCTGGCGCAAGATCGATACATTGTTCCGGCAGATCACGGCTCGTCGCAATCCTAATCTCATCCTGCTCACATTGGGCACTGTCATTGGCAGGCCCGACTGGGGCCTTCTTGCGGTTGCAGCCTGGACTGGTATTTGCCTGCTGCTGCATGGCGTGCAATTGCTGCAGGCCTTCACAGCAAAAAAACAAGCCCCGCTCACCTCATGGATGACCAGGCCGTGAGTCGTGTCGGCGTCATCATCAATCCCAAATCCGGGCGTGGACGCGGAAAAGGTGTGGCCCTCGCAGAAGCGTTGAAGCAGGCGAACACGAAAACCGATTTGGTCATGCTGCAGAATTTCAGCGACATCGAATCTGCACTGCAACGTTTTGCGGCAAATGCAGTGACAGACATCTTCATCAGTTCCGGGGACGGCACTGTGCAATTCATCCAGACCTGGATTGCAGAAAGCGGCCACTTCAAAACCCTGCCCCGCCTTTGCCTGTTGCCCCACGGCACTACAAACATGACGGCAGCAGACCTAGGCTTTCGCCGCACTGCAATTGCCGAGCAAGCCAGCTTCATTGCCAACGTGCTGCCAAAAGAACTTCGTGCTCGCCACACAATTCGTGTTATCAATCCAAAAAGCCGCGGGCCCCTGCATGGCATGTTTTTCGGAACTGGAGCCGTGGCAGAAGCCACCCGCTATTGCCAGGTCGCATTCAATGACAAGGGTGTAGGTGGCCAGTGGGCCACTTTCGCAACCTTGGCTACTGTGCTCTCCAAGAGCCTGTTTCTCGCCCCAAATCAAAACGACCCCAATCGCTTCGACCGCCCCTATTCCATTTCCTTGAAGACCAATGGCCAAACCTTGTGTGACGGCAAACAGTTATTGATGCTGGCTACTACACTCGACAAATTGATCCTCGGCACAAGACCATTCTGGGGTGGGGCTTCGGCCCCCCTGCGCGTCACGACACTGCCCTATCCTGTTCCCAGCATTCCCCGTTGGATCATTCCGAGCCTCTACGGAAAAGAAACCCGCAAAGGCCCACCTGGCTCTACCAGCAACGCCTGCCACTCATGCGAAGTCACCTGCCCCACGAGTTTTGTCATCGACGGGGAATTTTATGATCCGCCCACGGACGAACCGCTGCGCCTCGAAAGCGGCCCGCGCTTTGATTATATTTCGTCATGATGACCACCTTGTTGGATTTTGCCAAGGCCACGGCGGAACAACCTGTCCACCCGGCCATCAAGGTAATGGCAGAAATCATTCTCCTCAACCATCAACCTGCAAGCGCCGTCCTCGCATATGGCTCGGCCTTGCGTGATGCAAATCCTGATACGACACTGATCGACTTCTATGTGCTGACGCAAACCGCTGCGGGCGTTTCAAACAATGCGATGTCACGCGCCCTTTGCAGTCTCGTTCCCCCAAACGTCTACTACGCTGAACATCACATCAAAGGTAAAGCCTACCGCGCCAAATATGCTGTTCTGCCAGTTGAACTTTTGGCATCCAAACTCAAGGGTGACATTGCCAACCCTTACTTCTGGGTTCGCTTCGCCCAACCCATGCGCCTCGTTTGGGCGGCAGATGAAGTGGCCCGCACCCGCGTGTACCAACTCCTCGCCCGCGCCATGGAAACAGCGCAGGCCAATGCAAGCCGTCTCGCATCACGCGCATTGCCAGTCGAACAGTGGACCGCGCTTTTCCAAAACACCTACCAAAGCGAACTTCGCCCCGAAGGCACTAGCCGCGCCAAACTGATCATCGAAATGCAGCGTGAACATTTCGAAACCATCGCACGGCTTGCCAAACCTGTGAGCTCGTCCGAATGGTCATGGTCTACGCGCCGCTTCACCGGCAAACTTCTTTCCATAGCTCGCCTGTTAAAGGCAGCCTTCACGTTTCAAGGTGGAGCCGATTATGCAGCCTGGAAAATCGAGCGTCATTCTGGTGTGAAGATTGAAGTAACGGAATGGCAGAGGAGACATCCGGTGCTGGCGTCGATAGTGCTGTTGCCGAAGGTTTTGAAAAAGGGCGGGTTGAGGTGACCCAGAGTTTGTCATTACCGGACTTGTTCCGGTAATCCATGTTTCGACGGGAGTGGAGATACGACCACAGAGAACGCCTGCTGAAAAATGGATTGCCGCAACAAGTGCGGCAATGACAATACATCTGGATTACCCCTTCACCACCCGCCCGAACACATCAATGATCTTGTCAATATCTTCAAACGAATGCGCCGCCGAAACGGAACAGCGCAACAGGCACAAGCGGTTCGGCGTTCCCGGCGGCAAGGCTATGTTCACATAAACCCCCGCTTCCAAAATCGCATTCCACATCTGGATTGTCGATATCTCGTCCTTGCATTTCACAGCAATGACGGGGCTCACCACATCGCAGCCCATTTCGAATCCTAGCGCCTTGAAGCCATTGAACAGCCGCTCCGAATTGGCGCGGATTGAATCGCGCCGCTCTGGCTCACGCCCCAAGACCCGTACCGCCTCCAGTGATGTTGCAATCGTTGCTGGCGACGACGAAGCCGTAAACAGATAAGGCCGCATGGCATAGCGCAGCACTTCAAACAGCGGATGATCACCCGCACCAAAGCCACCAATTGATCCGACACTCTTTGAGAATGTGCCCACAACAAAATCAGCTTCGTGTTCCAGTCCAGCCTCATCCGCAAGTCCGCGACCATTCGGCCCCAGCACACCAAAGGAATGCGCCTCATCCACAAGCAACTGAAAACCGTGCTTCTTCTTCACCTCGACAAAATCCGCAAGTGGTGCCCGGTCACCCAGCATGGAGTAGATGCCCTCAAGCACCACCAGCCGCCCCCCCTCTTCACCTTCAGAGCGCGACAGGCGTTTGTCCAAGTCAGCCGCGTCATTGTGCCGAAAGCGCACGAGCTTCGCGCCAGACAAAGTACAACCATCATAAATCGAAGAATGCGAGTCACTGTCGAGATAAATCGTGTCACGAGGACCAGCGAGCCCCGACATCATGCCGAGGTTCGCCTGATAGCCCGTGGTGAAGACGATACAGTGCTGCTTCTGCAAAAACTTCGCCAGCTCCTGCTCCAGTTCCGTATGCATGGCGTAGTTACCATTGGCCACCCGTGAACCCGTAGTACCCGTTCCAAATTCATCCAGCGCTTTCTTGCCCGCGTCAATTGCCGACTGGGTGAAAGTCATGCCCATGTAGTTGTTGGTGCCAGCCAGAATAGTCTCGCGACCTTTGATGATGGCGCGCGTAGGTGACAGGATCTTGTCGTTCGTCGGCCCCATGGCATTGACGCCAATCTGCATCATGCGCTCGAAGCGTTCCATGATGCCTTTGTGCTTGTCGAGAAGGTCAACCATGTCTCAATCTTTCTTGATGCGTTTTTGCACAACGGCGACGAGGTCACCCACTGTGCGTGTTTCAGCCACAACGTTCATCGGAATTTCAACATCGAACTTGTCTTCGACATCCATGATGAAATCCAGCACGCCAACGGAATCGATGTTGAGTTCAGCCGGAATGTCCGTGGTGGCTTTCAGTTCAATGCCATCCTTGTTGTGGGAGGCAAGCAACGTGCAAATCTCGGCAGTAATCTCGGCTTCGGTCATAACAGTCCTCAGGTTTTTTCAGTCATGGGCAGCAGGCCCTGTTGCTGATACCAGCGAATGGTTTGCGGCAAACCATTCTCCAGGGTTATTGGATTGGACATTGGCCACGCAGCGTCTGCTACGCTCCAATCACCATGATAGATTTGCCGTACCTGCCCACTGTTGACCAGAGACGGCTTGCCACGCACACGCGCCAAACCGTCCCCCGCCAATCCAGCCAGTACCGCAATCGCCCACGGGATATAGGTGACGCTGCTCGGCCTTGCAAACGCTTGCCGCGTCAAGGCAACCAGTTCAGGCCAGGAATGCGAGGACGCACCGTCGTAAATCGCAAAAGTTCCAACAGCACCTTGCACCGCCTCCACCAAAGCCCGTGCTACATCCTCAACATGCACCATGGCAAAACGCGCAGCAGCCGTTCCAGGTATGAATGCCCGCTTCGACATCAATGCCTGCAACAGCGGCAACGTCGCTGTATCACCTGGACCATAAACAGCAGCCGGGCGCAACACGCAAAGTTCAAAATCAGAAGCAAACCCTTCAAGTGCCGCTTCGGCGGAAGCCTTGCTCGCGCAATAGCCATTGAGAAAAGGTTCCCTTGCCGCCAACGAAGAAACATAGATAAAGCGCTTCACCCCATTGGCTTTCGCTGCATTGGCCACCGCAACCGTGCCATCAAGGTTGACAGCCATGAACGGCGCAACAGATGGCGCACTCACCGCACCTGCAATATGCAGCACAACATCGGCGGCAAAAGTCAGGTCACGCAGCGCAGCAGCATCCTGCAAATCACCTTTGACAATGCGAATGGTGTCCACCAGCGAAGCCCGCTCCGGATTGCGCATCAAAAGCGTGAGGTGATGCCCGGCTTGCGTCAACAAGGGAACAAGTGCGCGCCCCACAAACCCGGTGGCCCCTGTGACAGCAACTCTAAGCGCCATCGGCTCAGTGCACAGACTTGGATGAAGCGGTGCCGACCTCGGAAATCTCGCCAGCGAGATAACCTTCACGCGCTGCAGCGCGCGACAGTTTACCTGACGATGTGAAAGGCAGGCTGCGCGGTGGCACCAGAACAATCTTGCAATCCACACCCGCAACCTGATGCACCGACGTGTGCACGGCACGGCGCAGTGCCTCCTGCTGATCCTGGTCGCTCACCTTGCATTCGATCAGAACAACAACCGCATCATTGCCGTCTTCGTCTTCAACAGCAAACGCCGCCGCTTCACCGGATTTAAGCGGTTGGTTGGCTTCCGCCGCCCATTCCAGATCCTGCGGCCAGATGTTGCGGCCATTGTGCAGGATCAGATCTTTCACACGGCCCGTGATGACAACTTCGCCGTTGAGCAGATAGCCCATGTCACCCGTATCAAGAAAACCATCGGTTCCTATGGCCTGAGCCGTTGCATCCGGCGCATTGAAGTAACCCGCCATCAGGCTTGGGCCCCGCACATGAATGCGCCCCACCATGCGCTCAGCCAGAACAACATTGCTTTCGCCGCGCACTTCCAGTTCATGATCAGGCAATACCGGGCCGCAGACCACGAAGCTGCGCGTCAAACCCTCACCCGCTTTCTTGGCAGGAACTGCCTTCTGCTTTGTCTTCAAGGCGGCAAGATCAACTGTATCAATCTTGATCGGCGCATCCACATCACTGATCGTGACAGCAAGTGTCGCTTCCGCCATGCCGTAGCTTGGCAGGAACGCCCGTGCATTGAAACCGGAGACCGAGAGTGTTTCAGCAAATCGCTTCAGGACATCAGCCCGCACCATGTCGCCACCAATGCCAGCGGCACGCCAGTGCGAGAGATCAAGTGTAATCGCATCCCCCGCAATGCGTTTCATCGCAAGGTCATATCCGAATGTCGGGGATGAACAGATCGTGCATTTGTTCTCGCTCATCAGGCGCAACCACAAAGCCGGGCGCCGCGCGAAGGATGTTGTGGCGAGATAATCCACCGTCACCTGCGCCACCATGGGGGCGAGACAAAAACCAACAAGCCCCATGTCATGATACAGCGGCAACCACGAAAACGCCCGGTCTTCCGGCCGCGCCTTCAAGCCATGCAACACCATGCCTGTCGTATTGGCCATGATGGCACTTTGATTGATCAGCACACCCTTGGGTGCGGAAGTTGAGCCTGACGAATACTGCACATAAGCCACTTCATCAGCAGCAAAGCCTTGCAGTCGTACCATCGCCTCGGGGAATGCATTAAGCTCCGCATGGGTCAAAACCATTTTCACTTTGGCATCAGCAGCGCCAGCAGTGATATGTTCTCTTAAATCCTCAGATGTAATCACCGCTGCAACATCTGCTGCGCGGAACATGCCTGCCACCTTTGCGATGTAAGCATCCTTGCCGCCGATATACATGCTGTAAGGCACAGGGGCTGGAATAAGGCCCGCATACTGGCAGCCAAAAAAAGTAGCCATGAAATCAGGCCCGGTTTCCGCCACCACGGCCACGCGCTGGCCCCGTTTCAATCCCGCGCTCAATAATTTGCGCGCTGTCGAAATCGCCCGGTGGCGAAGCTCGGCATAGGTCAGCACATGGGCCAACTGCCCTTTGCCGCCATAGAAATTGAACCCGGTCCTGCCCTGTGCCGCATAATCCAGCGCTTCGGCAATCGTCGAAAATCCGCCCAAGCGCTGCGGCAGTGCTCCATCACCCTTCGGCGTAGGCATCAGGCTTGGCTGTTGGACTATTGAAGACGAAAGAGGCATTCAGGGACCGATTCATGAGACTGTCACACCACTGCTAACAAGCGGGGCGAAGGCCTGGAAATCAAAACCTGTTACCAAATGTAACTGTGGGTCAGAACCTAGAAAGGCATCTTTTTCAAAAAGATAGCGCAGATCGCAAAAATAGCGACGCCGGTGAAAACGCCTGTCATCCAGATATAGATCAATGTCGTTGGCGAAGTCTGGGCCAAGGCCAAATCCGTGTTGGGAGGTTGTCGAGAGGCGGCCACCTGCCTATGGGCCAAGCGACGGCTGCATTCCGCAACCACTTCATCAAGGTTTGCAGTTTGGAGAATTGTCTCGATGCTGTCTCGTCCGTGCACGGACAATTGATAAGTCCCGGCGTCCGGGCGCATGACAACACAGGTGCTCAGATCGAGCCAGAGACGGGGTTCAAGCCCGGCCATGCTTTGCAGATCGAGACTGTCGATGTTGCTGCGTTCCTGCAAAATGTCGCGCAAGCGCGCCAGTCGCAGCGCCTTCGGTCCTTCGTCCTTCAGGATGGCCTCGAGATGAGCCGTCTCGGAATCGCGGGCTCGCCGAAGCTCATCCCGCACACGAAGCAACTCCACACCCAAAACACGCACTCCACACTCTGTCCCAACCTGTGCCGAATTGGCACAAGCAGCGAGGAACCTTGGATCCCTGCCCGTGCGATGCACGCAATGGGCCACTGTACTTAACTGCGAAAGGGTTTGGAAATGAGGCCGAGCAGGTTGCGCTCTTTTCTGCCTTCGACGCCGATTATCATGCCCGGACTGCGAGCATGTCCACTGCGACTGGCAAACAGACGGTCCCAAACAGACAATATCGCAGCGTAATTTGAATCCGTATCCCGCCGTAACGCATGGTGATGTACCCAGTGGATGGAGGGCGTCACGACAAAAAAACTCAGCGCTCGCTCAATGCCAGCAGGCAGCCGCACATTGGAATGGTGAAACAGCGCCGACACCAGCACCAGTGTTTCAAAAACCACAACTGACGTCAGGGGAATGCCCAGCACAAAGATTACCCCTGCCCGCACCAACGACGACAGGATCACTTCCCCGAAATGAAATCGCAGTGCCGAAGTCGTATCCAGCATTTCATCCAGGTGATGCACCTCGTGAAAGCGCCAAAGAAACGGCACAAGGTGGTTGGCCCTGTGCCACCAGTAAATCCAGAGATCGAGCAGCAAAAGATCAAGCGCCAACCCGAACCACCCCGACCACCACACAGGGTGCCAGTTCAAACCATGTAACGCAGCCCATGCAGAGAGCGGAATGACGATCAGCGGTGAAGCAATGAAGTTGAACGAAGCCAAAACAAGATTTTTGGCAAGTCGCCCCACACCACCAAGCCATTGTGCAACTGGAAACAAGCGTTCAAGTGCGAACAGGGTAACAAACACAAGCAATATCACCAGTACTTTGGTTGAAGGCAAATGCAGCCACTGCTCCATGCTAGAAAACCATCACTGCAATCACATCCGGTTGACTGTCATTACCGGGCTTGTCCCGGTAATCCATCCTGCAACGCGAGTGGAGTTATCCTGATAAATCTCGCTTGCACCACGATGGATTGCCGGAACAAGTCCGGCAATGACAAGCCTTGAAAACATGTATTCAAACTCCATTCTACCGCCGCGCCCCCAGCAACATCTCGGCAAATTCCGCAAAGCCTTGCCCGCCTTCAGCCCGCGTTACATAGGACGGCAGATGTTC
The DNA here is from genome assembly GCA_031430915.1 of Hyphomicrobiales bacterium. GTDB lineage: Bacteria > Pseudomonadota > Alphaproteobacteria > Rhizobiales > Aestuariivirgaceae > Aestuariivirga. The sequence goes on along the minus strand of JANPCL010000060.1, from coordinate 5,586 downwards.
CATCAGGTGACTCAAAGGCCGAATATTCGCTACGCCAATGCCCATGGGAAAATATCCAAACATCGGACTATCATTGGGTGAATCCCCGCAATAGGCAACCTGCGTCTTCGCCGCAGTGGCATCCCAACCGTAAAGCTCAGCCAACAGCCGCAGCGACATCGACAATTTGTCATGCTTGCCAAACCACGCATTTATATGAATTGAAGAGACTTTCGCCTCCGCCCCGGCTTTGTGAAAGCGTGTCGCAATGGCTTGCGCAACCGATAAAGGCAAAGCCGGAACGTCCTCACAAAAATCAATTGCCACATCAACTTCACGATAGGCCTGATCAGACGCCAGCGCAGTGCCTGGAAATTCCTGCAGCACATCGTCAGCGAGAGCATGCACCCGCGCTACATTGGCGAGGCGCGTTGCATCATCCTGCGCATAAATACGGATCATCCGTTTGGCCGCCACGTCATAGCGAAAATAGAAGGCCCCATTCTCGCCCACCACGCCATCCACCGGCCACATGCGCGCGATATGATCGCACCAACCCGCAGGCCGCCCGGTGATCGGTACGACCTTGATGCCCGCAGCCTGCAATCTCTCCAGCGCGTCATAAGCTACAGCAGGCAATCGACCATGGGTGGTCAATGTGTCGTCAATGTCAGTCAATACGGCCTGCACCTGCAGCAAGTCGGCTTGGCTAACTGTATCGAGGTCTTGCATCATGGTTTTCTCATCAAGCGATAAGGATTGAACGGCTTTAAGATGTCCGCAATTTCACCTGTCAGAATATCCTGGCTACCAAGCGCCCCAAGTGCAGGCGCAAGTGTGATGCCTGAATGGCTGCAGCAGATGTAAAGACCTTCCAGCCCCGCCACACGCCCGACTGCAGACACGCCGTCTTTTGGCGTTGGCCGATAGCCAATGGACGCATGCGAAAACTTGATATTTTCACCGCCGGTCAAAAAACCTTGAAGTTCTACAAACAATTCAGCAGCCGCTTTGTCTGCATCCACCCCCGGGTCTGCACCACCAAAATCCGACCCCGCCACAAGTGTCCCACCTACTGTTTGCCGCACATGCAAGCGCGGAGACATGACCAGCCCATTCAACAATTCCGCCACAGGTTCAGAATGGACAAGAAAACCAGCGGGCGCGTCGATATCGAGGTGCTGTCCCAAAGGTTCAAGCAACGTATTGATCTCGGTACCCACTGCAAGCACCACATCATCTGCTTCCAAAGCACCATCATCTGTCATCACACCAGTGATCTTGCCACCATTCTCGGTGAGACGCGTCACGCGTACGCCTTGCAGCAAATCTGCTCCAGCGACCTGCGCTGCCGCCAGCAGTTTTTCCACAGCATGAACAGGCTCAACCGCACCTTCTTCTGCAACATGGGCGGCCAAGACAGGTGGCTTGGCAATCTGTGGCTCCAACCGAACAATCTCAGCCGCATCAACCAGCCGAACACCATAACCCCAACTCGTTTGCTGGGCAGCAAAAGCGCGAAGCTCACTCTCCGGCAAATCCCACAGCAAACCGCCTGACCATTGCACGCTCAATCCGGGTACAGTCTTGTCCAGATCGCGCCACAGCGTCATGGCGTGGTGCCTCAACCGGAAATACGGTTCAGCATTGCCCCAACTCGCATTCAGCCAAGCCCATGAACACGGCGTGGCCACACCACCTGTGCTGTGCAAGGCATCTACCAGTTTTACGTCTGCGCCAGCTCTGGCCAAATGCAGCGCAAAAGACGCACCGATGATACCAGCTCCCACCACGACAACCCGTTTGCCCATCCGTTCACTCCGCATTCAGCTTTGACTTTGGATAAGGCCATAGTCGATGCTACAAATCAAACACCACTGCAAACATTGGAACCCATCCCATGACTATTCGCGTTGCTGCCCCTGCCCTGCTGTTCTCCATTCTCGCCGCCACTGCCGCCCAAGCCGATTGCAAGTCCGAGGTACAATCCATCATGCAAGGCATGGAAAGCAGCCCGCCTTACCGCGTCGAAATTGAAATGACCTCGGGAGACACCACAAGCAAAATGCAAGGCGAAGCCATTTTGCCCGGCAGCGTACACATGACGTCAGATCAAATGGAAATGGTCATGACATCCAATGGCGTCTGGATGGGAAAACCCGGCAAAATGCAAAAGTCGCCCCCTGAAATGGCCGAGCAGATGAAGGGCATGATCAAGCAAGGCATGAACATGGGCGTTTCCGGCATTGAAGCCACTGAATGCTTGGGCGTCATAGAGTTTGAAGGCGGCACCTATGAGCAGTTCAAATATAAACTCAACACCACTTTTATGGGTATCGCCACCAAGGCATCGGTTGAGCTCTACGTCAACGAAGACAAACGCCCCGTCTGGATGATCATCGACGGCGAAGCCATGGGCACCAAAAGCCTGACCAAACAGCACATCACTTATGATGACAGCGTGACGATTACTGATCCGAAATGAACCTTCAAAAACTGAAGCTAACCTAAACATTGAAACCATCTGTCAACAAGTTGTTGACAGATGGTGCCATGTTGACTATCTGGATGCGTGATCAATTCATTCAGAAACAAGCAACTTGCAGCGCTCTGGAACGGTGATGCATCTAGAATCGATAACAGGTTTCACGTTCGCATATTTGCACGTCTAACCGTTTTGGATGCAGCTTTGCGGTTAGAGCAGTTGAATTTGCAGGGTTTTGACTTTCACGCGCTCAAAGGTTTCAGCCCAAAGCGTTACACAATTCATGTCAATGGACCATGGTGCATTACATTTGAGTTCAATGAAGGTGAAGCGAGTGCAGTTGATTTTGAGCAGTACCACTAGGAGATATTGATGCCCCTTTACAAAGCCAAACGCGACAACAAGAGGCCTCCTCTGCATCCTGGGAAAGTGATCGCTGATGTTCTGATGGATTTCAATGTGTCTAAATCAGAAATTGCAGCACGACTGGGCATTTCCCGCCAACACTTGCATTCCGTTTTGGATGGCAAGAAACCCGTGTCGCCCGTTGTGGCTGCCAAAGTTGGCGCGTTGCTGGGAGGGGGGACTGAGCTCTGGCTCCGCATTCAAGCATCATATGACGCATGGGCGGCTGACGCTTCCACAGATACTTCAGGAATTGTGCCGCTTCGGGCAGCATAGCTCTTGCACATCGAAACCGATAAAAACCTTTCAATGGTAGCGGGAGAGGGACTCGAACCCCCGACCCCAGGATTATGATTCCCGTGCTCTAACCAGCTGAGCTACCCCGCCTTACCATGAGGTGAGGGCGATATAGGCAATGGTTTCGGCCCCGTCAAGCACTGGCGTCAGGCGCCTCATCCTCATCGCCCTTGTCGCCCAGAACAAAGGTTCGCCACAGCGAAATCCAGGCAAAATAAAGCGATGTCAGACCGAACACCCATTGCTCCACGCGCTCCACCACGCCGAAATTTTCGGGAAATTTTTTCGACAGGATAAGGCTGAGCGTCATCGCGGCCCACAGCACTGTCATGGGAATGGTGATCTTGCGCCACAGGGTTACGCGAAGCGGATGCACAAATTTGATCGGCACAAAGGTCAAAACCGCAAGCACCAGAATCGTTACCAGGTTGACAATGGCGCCTGACCCGAACAGGTAGAAATACAACACCACCACATTCCAGATCGCCGGGAAGCCCACGAAATAATAATCCGACGACTTCATCCCCACATTGGCGAAGGTGTAACACGAGACCGCCATGATAATGACAGCGCAGATCAGGCTCCAGGTGCTGCCGGAAAAGAACAAGTCCAGCGGCACCATGTTGAACCAGTAGACCATCAGGGCTGGCACCGCCACATAGGTGAAATAGTCAATCACCAGATCAAGCGAGGCGCCGTCGAAATTCGGCGTATATTCTGTGACCCGCGCCTTGCGCGCCAGGGAACCATCTACACCATCAACAAACAACGCCACTCCCAGCCAGACAAAAGCCGTAAAGGGATCATTCTTCAGTACCGCAACAAGCGCCAGGAAGCCCGCAACGATGCCGAAAGTGGTAAAGGCATGCACTGACCAGGCGATACCCTTCTTGATGTCTTTGTCGAGTTGCGGATCGAGTTTCAGTTGGAGTTTGGCCACAAATGGTTTCCTGTCTGCGCCGACTATAGCACTGCGGGGCCAGCAATAAAGCCTCCCCCCAAAACCTTTTGTCCGGGCCCCGGCGCATCATAAAGCACGCAAGCCTGCCCGGGAGACACGCCGTATTCGCCATCCGGAATGGTCACGACATAATTGGAAACACCCCGCCGCACGCTGGCCGCAACAGGTGGCCGGGTTGAGCGGATGCGCGCATAACAGGGCTGAGGCTGCTCACCCAAGGGCGCAGAACCGAGCCAGTTCAGATCTTTCACCGCAATATCTGTTTGCCGCAAAGCCTCGCGCGGCCCCACGATCACGCGCTTTCCCGGGGCATCAAGCCGGATCACATAAAGCGGCTCGCCCCCGCCAACCCCAAGGCCGCGCCGCTGGCCGATGGTATAATGTACAATGCCGTCATGCCGACCCAGCACCTGGCCATCCACATGAACGATGTCACCCGCATCCGCCGCATCAGGCCGAAGTTTCAAAATCAGATCCGCATATTTGCCGTCAGGCACAAAGCAGATGTCCTGACTATCAGGCTTGTCAGCAACGATAATCCCAAGCTCCGTCGCCACAGCCCGCACTTCGGGTTTGCTCAATCGCCCCAGCGGAAAGCGCAGGAAGTTCACCTGCTCTTGGGTCGTCGCAAACAGAAAGTAACTTTGGTCTCGCGCAATATCTGCAGGCGTGCGCAACTCACGGCCCTGCGCTGACTCAACCGAGTCAATGTAATGCCCCGTCACCAGCGCCGAGGCACCAAGCTCCCGCGCCCGCCACAACAAGTCTGCAAATTTCACTGTCTGGTTACACCGCACACAGGGGATGGGCGTTGCCCCTTGCAGATAAGTGTCAACGAAATCATTAATGACTGCCTCGCGAAAGCGCGATTCAAAATCCAGCACATAGTGCGGAATATCAAGCATGGCCGAAACTCGTCGCGCATCATGGATATCCTGCCCCGCACAACAAGCTCCTTTGCGGCGAATGGCTTCGCCATGGTCATAAAGCTGCAAGGTAATGCCAACCGTGTCATATCCCGCAAGCTTGAGCAGGGCCGCCACAACTGAGGAATCGACACCACCTGACATGGCCACCACAACCCGGTGATCAGCCGGATTGCCGGGCAGCGCCATGGCCGCGTGGACGGCGTCAATCAAATGCGGCGATAATTTCATGGGCTCTACATGGCCCCAAACCCCTCTGAATGCAATTCTGTTCCGATTTGGAGCATCTAACGTGTTGAATTTGCAATTTGTTCACAGAGATTGAACTTAAAATTAAGGCCCGCCACGTAGTCTGTCTTCAGTTGGGCAGTTAAGCACCAGTTGTGCGCCCGGTGTGTGTGAGTGAGTAAAAGCGTATGAACGGAAACGGTCAATTGCGTCCCCGCGTCAACTATGTCATCGGCCCCGACGGGAGCCCGCTGACGATAGCGGATCTACCGCCACCCGGCAGTCATCGCTGGGTCATCCGCCGC
>JANPCL010000059.1:0-6762 GCA_031430915.1 Hyphomicrobiales bacterium | reverse complement strand
TTTCACGTGCAGCCATTGTGGCCTCAGTCTTTTTGTGCGGGACCATTACTCGCGTCGTCTGGCGGCGTTCCAGGGTGTGAACATTGATGCGGAAGACCCAGGCCTTGTGCCAAAGGCCGTGGTGAGGTTTACATGAGCGGTGGCGCCAAACTTCAGGTCCGCGTGGCGGAGGTTGTCGAGGTCAATGAACTGATCAAACGCTTCCGCTTTGTCAGCCGCGACGGCAGTGCCATGCCGGCTTTTTCCGGTGGCGCGCACACGGTGGTTGAAATGGACGACAATGGCACGCGCAGGCTCAATCCCTATTCGCTGATGAGCCATCCACAAGACCAGTCAGGCTATGAAATATCCGTGCGGCGTGATGATGTGGGCCGGGGTGGGTCGTTGTTCATGCACGCCCACGTCAAACCTGGCGTGGAGATGGTGCTCAGCTATCCGGTCAATCTGTTCCCGCTCGACAGTCGTGCGAAGAAGCATTTGATGATTGCGGGCGGCATTGGCATTACGCCGTTCCTCGCGCAGATGGCTCAGCTGCAGCATTTGGGTGGCAAGTTTGAGCTGCATTACGCTGCCCGCTCGAAGCCGCTGGGTGCCTATATGGACCGACTTCAAACCCAGTATGGTGAGCGTATGCATTTCTATTTCGATGACCAGAAACAGGTCATTAATCTGGCGCGCATGCTGTCGATGCAGCCCTTGGGCACGCATCTTTATGTCTGTGGCCCCAAGGGCATGATCAATTGGGTGCTGTCCACAGCAACAAACCTGGGCTGGCCAGCAAAGGCGTTGCACCACGAAGAGTTCCTGGCACCGGGAACAGGCAAACCGTTCGAGGTGAAGCTCGCGGTGTCCAGCAAGACGATCACAGTTGGCACCGCGCAATCACTGCTGGAAGCCATGGAAGTTGCCGGTGTTGATGCACCTTACATGTGCAGGGGTGGAGCCTGCGGGCAATGTGAAACCAATGTCGTATTTTGCGACGGAAACATCCTGCACCGCGACCATTGGCTGACGCCGGAGGAACAATCGGCTGGGTTAAAAATCATGCCTTGCGTCTCGCGTTTCGAGGGCAAGAGCCTTACCATTGAGAGATAGGAATCCATCATGAGCATTGTGTTCAAGCCCGGTGATTTCAATGACTATTTTCACAGTGAAACATTTCGCGATGATTTCACCTATCGCAATTCTGCGGAGGGCATCAGGCGCTTTCCATTTCCGTTTGACCGCGATGACTACATGTATTCCGTCAATATGGAGCCGCATGTTTCGGGGCGCAAAGGTTCGGTGTTTGAACACAGCTTCGATGTGGATGAGCATTACGTAGCGGAGATGTTTGACCGCGCCAAGGTGTTGGCATCGGATCCACTGCGTTGCCAATCCCTACCGCACATGACGCTGGCAGGCTGGGATCTTCTCGAACTCATCATGGAGTCGAAAGCACGCGAATATCCACAATGGTTCTCTCTGACCAAAGACGGCAACATCTGGCACTGGATCAATCGTCCGCTGGGAATCGACCAGACGTTTACCTTCCTTGATGAATCGACATTGCCCTATGGCCCGTTCGAATACATCACGCGGCAAACCCAAGGTGATTTTTCCTTGCAGGACGAACGCGACAATGACCTGTGGATGGATGCAGGCATGATCACATCGCAAGCCGATTGGTCGCTGGATTTTGATATCGGCATGAGCTTCATGGAATGGCATGCGCCGGTTCCATTGGCGCATGAAAAGGGCATTTTTGATCGAGCACTCAAGTTCCTGTTGAAGCTGCAGCATGGGGCACCTGTGCGCCGCTTTAATTGGACGATGACGGTCAATCCGCTGCTTGACACAGCACCCGAAACCTATCCGAAATGGGGACCGATGAAGGCTTCGCTCACGCCGGAAAATGTTGGACAGAAAATGCATTTGCGGGTGGAATTGCAGGCCTTGTTCCGGCTACCGCGTTCCAATGCCGTGGCCTTTTCCATTCGCTGCTATCTCGGCAAGTTCGAGGAACTTGTTACCGTGCCGAAATGGGGCCGCCGCTTGCACCGTGTGGTGCGTGACCTGCATCCTGATCTTGCCACATACAAGGGTTTTATGCGCAATCGCGACATGATGGCGGCATGGCTTTCGACATATGACGATGGCAAGCCGACGTCTGCTGGCTGGTGGCCGGAGGATTAATTCCACATGCCCGATGAAGCTCCACTTCGCCTTGGCTTCCTGATGTTTCCAGGCTTCCCGATGGCATGCCTGACGTCGGCGATCGAGCCCTTGCGTGCCGCCAATGAAATTGTCGGTCGCAAGGTTTTCACATGGAAGTTGGTGGCGGAGTCATTGGCACCTGTGCGTTCATCGGCTGAGGTGCGGTTTGAGCCAGATGTGGCGCTGGCAGAATGTGATGACCTGCATCAGCTTTATATCATCGCACCACCTGCTGGAAAGTTTATGGATGCGCGGCGTGGTTCGGCGCGGTTGCGCTGGCTGGACCGGACGGGTGTGGTGCTGGGCGCCTTTTCAGGTGGCATTTTTCCGTTGTCGCGCGCCGGGTTGATGGAGGGGCGCGGCTGCTCGGTTCATTGGTGCTATGAGGCGGCGTTCAAGGCAGAGTTTCCCTTGGTCAAGGCGAGTGAAGCCGTGATCCTGCGGGACAATCGCCGCATCACAGCGTCTGGGGCAGGTGCCGTGTTTGATTTGATGTTGCGCCTCATTGAGGAAAGGTTGGGCCGCCACTGCATGACGGAGGTGGCCTGCTGGTTCCAGCATCCGTTCATGCGGGATGAAGCTGCAAGCCAGAAGGTGCCGGTGCCGCATGCCAATTCAACCGCAGACCGTTTGCCACCTGTCATACGCGAGGCGCTGCGCCTGTTTGAAAATCACATTGAAGACCCCTTGCGCATTCCTGATGTGGCGGCAGCGGTTGATATGTCGGGGCGGCATTTTGAGCGGTTGTTCAAGCGTGAGACAGGACAGAGCCCGCTGCGGTTTTACCGGAATATGCGACTTTCAAAAGCGCGGCAGCGGGTGCTTTACTCCGAAGACTCACTTCGCGATATTGCCACATCTGTGGGCTATCTGAAACCAACGCCCATGGCACGGGACTACAAGGCCTTGTTCGGGGTGAGCCCCAAAGACGAGCGTCGCCTGTTCACGGGATTGCAGGACATGGGGCAAGACCGAAGTGACGGTAACTCCATCGCGCCAGCGTTCAAATAGCGCGTTCGCAGAGGTTTAGAAATGCTCGAAAGCCCTTACCCCACAGTCATTTCTGGTCCACCGCGTGCCAGTCGCATTCTGTCGCCGCGAAACGTGCGGCAGCACCATGGCCGTGAGCGCCATGTGGTGGCTGGTGGTGGTGCGCTTTTGCTGCAAATGGGACGGGGTGATCGCTTCACGTTGATCAACGATGAAGGCGGCCAGCCTGCGGAAATCATTGCGGCGCGGCTCAATGGCCAGATTGATGCTGCACTGATTGGGCAAACATCGAACAGCGATGCGAATGGCCTGAAAGCCTTGTTGAGTTCAGGAGTGATGGAGTCCGGTTTGGCACGTTTGCGCAGCGGCCTTGCGCTGCGTGGCATTGACCTTGCCAAGGCTGGCGCAAAAGCAATTTTCGATGTGTCCACAGTGGCAAAAACTTCGGTGAATTTCAGCGCCAATGAAGCGGGTTGGCTTGTCGTTGCAACACCTGGCCACAGCATGCTGCCTGGCGAACAAAGCACTCTGACACCACTGTCATTGTTAGTTGAGCGTGCCAGTCCACGACTTGTTGGCACGTTTGATCTGCCTGATCCATTGGCTGATCCCCTACAGGATATTCGGGTGACGTCGGCCACGGCGCAGGCCTATTTTGTCAAGGCGGGCGAATACATTCAAATTCTGGATGTTGATGGTCGTCAGTGTACGGACTTTCAATGTTTTGATGCCCGCAAACTTGACCGTGGCATTGAACGCCCGTTGGACGTCACCACATCGCGCACTCTGATGGGGCACGCCTATTCCATGCCGGGCTTGCATTCCAAATATTATGATCAGGACATGACGCCGCTGATTGAGGTGGTGCAGGACACCGTTGGCCGTCATGACGCTTTTGCCATGGCTTGTGCTGCCAAGTATTATGACGACATTGGCTATCCCGGCCATGCCAATTGCTCTGATAATTTTAACGGTGTTCTGGCTGCACGCGGGGTGCAGCCGCGCCCCGGCTGGATGGCGGTCAATTTGTTCTTCAATACTGCGATTGATGCCCATGGCGTGTTGATCAGCGATGAGCCATGGTCCCGCCCCGGTGACTATGTATTGTTCCGTGCACTGACGGATATTGTCTGCGTGTCTTCGGCGTGCCCAGACGACACCTCGCCTGCCAATGGCTGGTATCTCTCGGACATTCATGTGCGCACATATTCCGGCACCGAAAAATTCGGCCGTTCCATTGCCTACCGCCCTACAGCAGATTCGGAGCCCAAGATGACCAAGGAAACTGCCTTCCACGAAAGGATATCGGCGCGCACCCGTCATCATGTGGAATACAAGGGCTATTGGTTGCCGCAAGTCTATTCCTCCAACGGTACCATTGAAGAGTATTGGGCCTGCCGCCAAAAAGCGGTGGTGCTTGATCTTTCACCTTTGCGCAAATTTGAAGTGACGGGACCGGATGCGGAAGCGTTGATGCAATATGTGCTGACGCGCGACATGAAGAAGCTGTCACAGGGCCAGGTGGTTTACTCTGCCATGTGTTACGAGCACGGCGGCATGATTGATGATGGCACAGCATTCCGTTTGGGGCAGGATAATTTTCGCTGGATTGGCGGCGATGATTACGGCGCGGTGTGGCTGCGGGAATGGGCGGAGAAGCTGAACCTCAAAGTCATGGTGCGCTCGTCCACAGACCAGTTGCATAACCTTGCGGTGCAGGGGCCGAACAGCCGCGAGATCATGCGCCGCATGATCTGGACGGCACCACACCAGCCGACGATTGATGAATTGGGATGGTTCCGCTTCACCATTGCAAGGCTGGGCGGGCCAGAAGGCGCGCCGCTGGTGGTGTCGCGCACCGGTTATACGGGCGAATTGGGATATGAAATTTTCTGCCACCCCAAGCATGCAAGTGCCGTTTATGACGCGGTGTGGCTGCATGGTGAAGACCAGGGTTTGTGCCCAATGGGGCTTGCCGCGTTGGACATGGTGCGCATTGAAGCGGGCCTGATTTTTGCAAATTATGATTTTTCCGACCAGACGGATCCGTTCGAAGCTGGCATTGGATTCACAGTGCCGCTCAAATCCAAGACGGATGATTTCATCGGTCGTGAAGCCTTGATCCGCCGGAAGGAAAATCCGTCACGCAAGTTTGTGGGCCTCGATATTGATTCAAACGTGACTGTGGGCCATGGCGACTGCCTGCACATTGGCCGCGCTCAAATCGGAGAAGTGACGTCATCAATGCGTTCTCCACTTCTCGGTAAAAACATCGCGCTGGCGCGGGTGGACATTGCCCATGCTGCATCGGGCACGGCCATTGAAGTCGGAAAACTTGACGGCCAGCAGAAACGCTTGCCCGCCACCATCGTTGGTCTGTCACACTACGACCCCAAAAAAACACGACCGCAGAGTTAATTGAAGGCTTCATCCACGAAATGTGAATGGCGTAGGAGGATTTCGACAATGCCAGCTGCGAGTGCGCCACTCATCATCCCAATTCAGGCGCTGATACTTTTGTGTGTTGGAAGGTCTATGGCACTAAACACCAACCCGTTTCTGCCACGCAAAGCCAACGAATGGGATGAGGTACTCAAAAAATGATCGAAAGAGCGTTACCAAAATACTGTTCATGGAACACTGACCGTCAAGAATGAAAGCCCGTGCGTTTCCGAACAGGGTTTTACTCGACCTATCATTCTGGCGTTCCCCATTCGGAAGACTTCATGCAGCGATGCCATGAAGTATTGGAAGGCAATCATCAGCGACATGGCAGACAGGCCCGGAGCTGCCAATAAATTGTTGAAAGTTCTACGGGTGTTGCTGCGACACGCCATCGACATGGGGTTGATCCAAAACAATCCCATTCCACCCCAAACTCGCAGCCGCAATCGGCAACAGGCCGCCCAACAACATGACGTTCCTCCTGACCGAACTTGGCGCAGCCTTCACCGCTACTGGCTTTGGCAATTGGTTCAGGGATCGCTGCAATAAGGCGGGCTTGCCCCAATTCAGCCCATGGCTTCCGCAAAGCCTGCGCCCGCCTCGCTGACCCAGGGTGCGGCCAGAGCAGATCAAAGCCGCTACAGGTCACAAGACATTGAGCGAAGTCGCTCGCCACACCAAAGCCGCGACCCAGAGCGCAATTCCAAGTAGGAACTTGCCAATTTGATGCGGTCAGAAATGGAACAAAGCTGTCCAACTTTGGACCCCATTTAGGACAAAGCCAGAGAAAAACGATTGCAAAATAACATGGAAATTTGGAGATGGCGCACCCGACAGGATTCGAACCTGTGACCTCTGCCTTCGGAGCTTGGTGCTTATCAGCTAAATCATTGAAAAAACACGCTCCAAACCCAACAAAACACCATGAACGCATCGGAAACATCACCGCATTATCCGGAAATTATCCGGAAGACGTTGTGGCCGCGCACCGATGGCTTCTGCGATCTCATTTTGATGATCTGGATTGTGGTGGCCATAGTGTTTCAGGAGTGTGGGAACGCTGGTTGCTAGGAAATCTGAAATCTTGAAGGGGTCCTTTCCGGACTGCATCAGCCAAGTTGCTGCCGTGTG
>JANPCL010000058.1:0-37051 GCA_031430915.1 Hyphomicrobiales bacterium | reverse complement strand
TGGGGATTTGATTTCAATTGCGTGGCAGATTGATCTTCATTAATATTGATTTTTCATCAGGGGGTAAGGATAAGACTGATGGGTCGGTTGCTGCTCCTTTTCTGGTTGATCGGGACCTGTTTTTTTGGCTTGGTTGAACCTGCGATTGCCAAACGATTGGCGCTGGTTATTGGGAACAGCAACTATCAAAACGTTCCGACACTCAAAAACCCAACGAACGATGCAACACTTATTGCTGCTGCGCTTGAAAAGGTGGGGTTCGAAGTCACACTTCTGAAAGATCAAGACCAGCGTGCCATGAAGTCGGCGCTCGTGGTATTTGGGCGCAAGCTGAAACCGGGTGTTGATGCTGGGCTGATCTATTATGCGGGTCATGGCATCGAAGTTGATGGGCGCAACTATCTGGTACCTGTCGATTCCAACACGCAAAGCGAACAGGAAGCCGACATCAGCAACATCGACCTCAACGATGTCATTGCACTTTTGGAAAACTCCCGGGTACCCTTCAACATTCTGATCCTGGACGCTTGCCGCAACAATCCTTTTAGAGGATTCCGCAGTCAGCGCGGTGGATTGGCGCCAGTGAATGCGCCGGTCGGCACTTATATAGCCTATTCAACTGCGCCCGGGACAGTGGCAGCCGACGGCGACGGCGGAAATAGTCCGTTCAGTAAAGCCCTTGCCCAGCAATTGGCAACACCGGGATTGAACATTGAGTCCGTATTCAAGAACACCCGCAGTGCTGTGCGCAAAATCAGCGATGGTACACAAGTGCCGTTTGACAGTTCCGCGATTGAAGGCGACTTTTATTTTACGCCCGCGCTCGCGCCAGAGCCCCCCGCGGCCCCTGAACCGACGCAGGCAATTATTGAGCCACGGATTGCAATACCTCCTGAGCCCGTCGTTGGTCCCAAAAAAGCAGAACCGCCACCTGTTGCAGTTACCAATACAAAACCAGAAGTCGTGCCTGACATGCCTGCGCCGTCCAAGGTCTTTCCCGACCCTTCGCTGCAAACCGAGGGTGCAACGCCCAAGCTTGTGGCTTTGCCCAAGAAACCAATTGCGCCAGCAATCAAGAAACCACGTGCCAAGAGGCTCGCACTCCCAAAGCCTCGTGTCAAAAAACCTGTAGGGAAAAAAGCTGTGGCCACCAGAAAAAAATCAGGTGCAAACTGTTTCACCTTTGATGGGCAACGGGTGTGTGACTAACCCAGGCAATTCGTTTGCATTGGATAGAGATCAATACACCACAATGGAATATGAGTAGCTTTTTCGACCGCTCGAACCATAGTTTACCCAAATGGTCGCCGAGTCACGACCGCGAAATCCCGGTTTTGGTTGGTAGACAACGCGCAATGCCTTGATCTTTTTTCCTGCACAAGCACTGCTGCCGATATCAGCTTTGCGGGGAATAGGGGCACTTACCACTGATGGACGCAGCGAACCGGATGATGGCCGCTTGGTAACACTCGTTGTAATGGTGCCAAGGTTTTTACAACTGTTGTTCCATTGCATGAACTGGTCCAGCGTCGTTGCGCGGTTGGCCGGAACTCTTTTCGACACTGTTTCGGCTGAGACGTCATGGGCAAGGAACAACGACAAAATTCCAAAAACTTTTGCATGGGTTCGCATAAATTCACCTCCACAAACTGCCAACCATAATTAGCGCATGGCAATTTCCATGAGTCAATCCCATACCTTCCCATGTCAGGGTGCAAACACCTCTGCTCCGAATGCGAGGCTCCTTCCGAACGCCGCAGTTTCGGCGGTGGCCCTCAGGCTATGGCATCGGCGGCCACCCCGTTCCCCAAGGTTACCGAAAACAATTTTTGTACCCCTTCAAAAAAGCTTGAAGCACAGAACCTCACGCCCGATATGTGACGGGTAAAGTTTCAAATAAGGATTCGCCATGATTGACCTGTACTATTGGCCCACCCCCAACGGCCACAAGATCACGATTTTTTTGGAAGAGGCCGGCTTGCCTTACACCATCCACAGGGTGGACATCGGCAAGGGTGATCAGTTCAAGCCTGACTTCCTGAAAATCGCGCCCAATAACCGCATGCCAGCCATTGTCGATCACGCCCCAAAGGACGGCGGCGCTCCCATCAGTGTGTTTGAATCAGGTGCTATCCTGCAGTACTTGGCCGAGAAAACCGGCAAATTCCTCTCGACAGACATCCGCAAAAAGACCGAAACCATGCAGTGGCTGTTCTGGCAAATGGGCGGCCTTGGCCCCATGGCCGGACAAAGCAACCACTTCAACGTCTACGCCAAGGAAAAACTGCCCTATGCCATGCAGCGCTATGCCAATGAAACGGGCCGCCTCTTCGGCGTTCTGAACAAGCGCCTCGCTGAACGAGACTTTATGGCAGGCGACTATTCCATTGCCGATATGGCGAGTTACCCCTGGACACTGTCATGGGAAAACCACAGCCTGAATATCGACGATTTTCCAAACCTGAAGCGCTGGCAAGCCTCAATCGCCACCCGCCCCGCTGTGGTTCGCGCCTACGCTCAGGCAGGCGAACGAAAGCCGATGACCGAAGAAGAGCGCAAGGTTCTGTTCGATCAGGACGCCAAAACGGTGAAGGGGTGAGCTCTGCTCCCTCATCCGCCCGTCGGGCACCTTCTCCCGATAGAAGGATCGGGAGGAGGCCACAACATCTGCCTTCTCCCACGCCTCTTCGTGGGAGAAGGTGCCCGAAGGGCGGATGAGGGGCAGCAAGCTCTGATCTTGACCTTTGAGCCGCTTTCACCCAAAGCCCAAGCACCATGACATTGCGCCTCTACAACACCCTCACCCGCACCAAGGAAAACTTCAAACCCTTGGATGACAAGAACGTGCGCATGTACGTCTGCGGCCCTACGGTCTACGACTACGCCCACATTGGCAATGCGCGCCCCGTCATCGTCTTCGACGTGCTCTATCGCCTGCTGCGCCACCTCTACGGCGAAAACCACGTCACCTACGTCCGTAACCTCACTGACGTTGACGACAAGATCAACGCAAGGGCCTTGCGTGATTTTCCGGATTTGCCGCTGAATGAGGCGATCCGCAAGGTCACGGAAAAGACGGCAAACCAGTTCCAGTCAGATGCAAAGGCGCTGGGCTGCCTGACGCCGACCCAGGAACCTCGCGCTACAGAACACATCCAGGGCATGATTGATATGATCTGCACACTGATCAGCAAGGGCCACGCCTATGTTGCCGCAGGTGAAGTACTCTTCGCCGTCGATGCCATGAAAGACTACGGTAAACTCTCCGGTCGTAAACTGGAAGACCAACAAGCCGGAGCCCGCATCGCCGTCGAAGCCCACAAGAAAAACCCCGCGGATTTCGTGCTGTGGAAACTGTCGAGCGCTGAAGAACCCGGCTGGCAATCCCCTTGGGGAAGAGGCCGCCCCGGCTGGCACATCGAATGCAGCGCCATGAGTGTGAAATACCTGGGCGAAACCTTCGACATCCACGGTGGTGGCCTAGACCTCATCTTCCCCCACCACGAAAACGAAATCGCCCAGTCAAGATGTGCGCACGGTACAAGCGTGATGGCAAACTACTGGATGCACAACGGCTTCTTGCAGGTCGACGGACAGAAAATGTCCAAGAGCTTGGGGAACTTTGTGACCATAAATCAAATGCTGACCCGATGGTCGAACCATAGCTGGCCGGGTGAAGCTCTGCGCTGGAATATGTTGAAGACGCACTATCGAGAACCAATAGATTGGACTTATGCCTCGCTTGATGAAGCACATAGATTTCTTTGGGAATTTTATAGCGCAATAGAAAATGAGCAATCGCCGATCGAAAGTGAAGTTCTTCTTGAAGCACTGTTGGATGATTTAAATTTCGCAAAGCTCACCTCAGAACTACATAAGCTTCGGAAAGCAGAGAAATTTGGTGAGATAAAATGGTGTTTAAATCTGCTGGGATTTTCCTGTGAACAGACGAGACTCAAAAGAGATGCTTGGGCTGGAGGAAAAGTAATTACTGCTCACCTAAACATAACCGAAGAGGACGATACTATTGAAGCTACCGCAACAGTAGGAAGTGGAAAAATTGTTCGCTTGATCGAAGATCGCCTCGTCGCCCGTCACACCAAAAACTGGGCCGAATCCGACCGGATCCGCGATGAACTCGCCACCATGGGCATTGCCATCAAGGACAACAAGGACGGCACCACGACATGGGAGTTGAAGCGATGATGACACTTAATGATCGTCAGCCAATCATCGTGGCTGATGCGGGGCCGCTCATTCGTTTGGCCGCGGCTGGGCTTTTGGATTCTTTGCGCGGTTTGAACCGTCGTATTGTCTTGGTTGATTGCGTGGAAGATGAGGTGGTCAGGGACTTGTCCAAGCCATTTGCCGCTGAAATCAAACAATGGTTTGAACTGATGGGAGATGCCATCGTGCGGGAACCAACGGTTGTTGGCCGGGGCATCCGGGCTCTACGTGAGGATGAGCCAACACCTCTTGTGCAACGAATGCTCAAGCAGGCACTGCGCAACAGCGGGGAACTGGCTTTGCGGGAGTTTGTGGATACTTGGCAGCCCACTGAAACGTCGTCGGCAATTGTTCTGTTTGAAGACCAGAAGGTCATGCATTTGTTTAATTACTTCGACTACCCCGTCACATTGATGACAACCCGCAAATTTGCGCAAGTCATTGCTGGCTGGGGCATCAATGTGGATGCCGTTGAAGCGCTGGAAAAAATAAGCGGTGAATTCCACATGTACCCGCCCATGATATCAACAATTGATCCGGATGTACCGGGCGATATGCGGGAATTGCCGCAACCGGATAAAACATGACCCGCACCCGCCTCTATCTCTTCGACACCACGCTCCGCGACGGCCAGCAGACCCCCGGCGTTGACTTCTCGCTGGAGGACAAACTCCTCGTCATCTCCATGCTCGACAGGCTAGGCGTAGATTACATCGAGGGTGGCTATCCCGGTGGCAACCCGACAGATACCGCACTCTTCGCCGAAACCAGAAACACCAAAGCCACCTTTACCGCTTTCGGCATGACCAAGCGGGCAGGGCGGTCTGTTTCCAATGACTCCGGCCTGCAAACCTTGCTGCAGGCAAAGTCAAAAGCCATTTGCTTCGTGGCCAAGGCTTGGGACTATCATGTGCGCGTGGCCTTGGGCTGCAGCAATGAGGAAAATCTGGAATCCATCCGCGACTCCGTTGCTGCCGCCAAGGCCGCAGGCAAGGAAGTGCTTGTCGATTGCGAACACTTCTTCGACGGCTACAAGGCAAACCCAGTCTACGCCACTGCATGTGCAGCAACCGCTTACGAAGCAGGCGCACGCTGGGTCGTGCTCTGCGACACCAATGGCGGCACACTTCCGTCTGAAGTCTCAGAAATCGTCCGTACGATGACGAAAACCGTGCCCGGTGATCATCTTGGCATCCACGCCCACAACGACACCGAACAGGCCGTTGCCAACTCACTCGCCGCTGTGGACGCAGGTGCCCGTCAAATCCAGGGCACGCTCAACGGCATCGGTGAACGCTGCGGCAATGCCAATCTGGTGTCGATCATCGGCACGCTCTCCACCAAAAAACATTACACGGATCGCTTTGAAACAGGCATTGACGCAAAACGCCTGCAAGACCTTACAACAGTCTCGCGGGGCTTCGATGAATTGCTGAACCGCTCGCCCCTCGCGCAAGCGCCCTACGTCGGTAAATCCGCTTTCGCTACGAAGGCCGGCATTCACGCATCAGCCCTCGCGAAGGAACCCGAAACCTACGAACATATTCCCCCGGAATCGGTCGGCAATCGCCGCCGCATTCTCGTCTCTGATCAAGCAGGAAAATCCAACTTGCTGGCAGAACTCGCCCGCGTCGGCATGACCGTCGACAAGACAGACCCGCGCCTCGACACCTTGCTCGCAGACGTCAAACAACGCGAAGCCGAAGGCTATGCCTACGACGGTGCCGACGCCTCCTTTGAACTCCTCGCCCGCCGCACCTTTGGCGGCGTGCCGCATTACTTCGATGTGCTGTCTTTCCGCACCTCAGTCGAACAATTCAACGGCGAAATGCACACCGAGGCTGTGGTCAAAGTGAAAGTGGACAACACGATTTACCTGAACGCAGGCGAAGGCAACGGCCCTGTCAACGCGCTGGACGTGGCACTGCGCAAAGACCTCGGCAAATTCCAGAAGCACATCGCCGATATGGACCTTGTGGATTTCAAAGTCCGCATCCTCAACGGCGGAACGGGAGCCACCACCCGCGTGTTGATTGAAAGCCGTGACGCCAAGGGCGAACGCTGGTTCACCGTCGGCGTGTCACCCAATATTGTGGAAGCCTCATTCCAGGCCCTGCAGGATGCGATTATCTACAAGCTGGTGCGCGATGGGGTGGGGGCCTAAAGCTTGTCCTGCAGGATTTCCAACCCCACGACATCCCGCGTTCTGGCACGCCGCGCTTCGTAAGTGGGGATGACGTTCTCCGCACCATCAGCCACATCAAGGTTCAATTCGAATCCGGTGCGGATGAAACCTTCTGTGGACATGTGTCCGATCAGGTCCACAAGGCCATCCCAGAATCCGGCGACATTGCAAAGTACAACGGGCCTTGCATGTTGCTTCAACTGCGACCACGTCAAAATCTCCGCCAGTTCCTCAAGCGTGCCAATGCCGCCGGGCAGGGCGACGAAGCCAGTCGAGCGTTCAAACATCGCCATCTTCCGCTCATGCATGGTGCGGGTCACGATCAATTCCTGCACACCCTCCTGCATGCGCTCTTTCGACACCAGAAATTCCGGAATTATGCCCGTCACATGGCCGCCGGCCGCCAGAACGGCCCGCGCTGTTTCACCCATAAGCCCGATGCTGCCACCACCATAAACCAGCCCCAATCCGGCTTCTGCCATGGCAGTGCCCAGCAGCCGCGCCGCCCCCATGTAAACCGGGTTGAGGCCGGGTGAAGACCCGCAGTAAACACACAGACGCTGGGCAGGGGGAGACATGTGACACTATCCTCACATTAAAGACTGTTTGATTCTTTGCACTTTGGTGACAACGGCCTTATTAAGCGCCCCAATCACACCTATCTAGAGGTTTTGGAGGCCGGGTGGCAGCCATTCCATATTTACAGGGACGACCCATGAAAAATCCTGTCGCCATGTTTACGTCAGTCGCCGTTGTTGCGGCAGCCGTCCTCGGCACAACATTGTTTCTCAAGCAACCGGCACCCGCACCAACTGTAGTGACACCTGCAAAAGTCGTTGAAGCCCCTGCTGTGGCAGTGCCTGCAGCAGAACCAAAACAGGCAAAAGTCGCTCCGGTGGCGGAGACACCAGCAACACCCGTCGCCGAAAAGACAACGGAGGTTGCCATGGTTCCAGCAGAGCAGGCCCCCGCAGAATCAGCTCCAGCAGCGCCTGTGGTGGTAACGCCCGCCGCGCCAGTCGCAGTCCTGCCCAAACCCGCCCCGGTCGAACCTGTCGCAGCAACACCAGCGCCAGCTCCGACACAACCCGTTGCAACATTGCCTGCTGCCGAGACACCTTCACTTCCATCCTTTGATACAGTGCGCGTCGAAACCACGGGTGATGCCATCATCGCTGGGCGGGCAGAGGCCAACGCTGTGGTGACAGTGAAATGGAACGGCAATATCGTTGGAACCACAACGGCCAATGCCGATGGTTCATTTGTGCTCGTACCCGCCAATCCGTTGAAAACCGGCATCGGCGCCATGACCATTGAAATGAACAAGGATGGGAAAGTCCTGATTTCGGAAGGCTCGGTCTTCGTGGTCGTCAAGAAAAATGCACCCGCCATGATCGCAAAGGTCGACCCCGTGGCCCCGACCGAAATCATTCAGTCCGGTGCAGCGCCTCAGGTTGCAAGGGACTTGCAACTTACAGCGGTTGATTATGACACCACTGGCAACATCGTATTTTCTGGGACTGCCGCCCCCGGCAGCATGGTACGCTTTTACGTCGACAATGCTGCAACCGGCGAAGGTCTGGCAGGTCCGTCTGGAAAGTGGCGTTTTTCCGGTACCAGCGCCGTATCACCGGGAACCCATATGTTGAGGGCAGATGCCGTGGACGGTTCCGGCAAAGTGCAGAGTCGCATCGAACTTCCGTTCCTGCGCGAAAGCCCTGAAACCGTGGCCGCTGCGCAAGTCGTTGCCGCTCCGCAACCTGTCGCTGCTCCTGCTCTTGCTGAAACGCCAGCGGCACCTGTTGTTGTCACTGCACCCGCAGTAGAACCGCCAGAGGTAGCCACAGCTGTTGCAGCCGCTGAGCAACCCGTCGTAACGCCCGCCGTAGAAGAGGGCCCACGCAAGCTGGTCATTCAACCCGGCAACAGCCTGTGGAAACTGTCGCGCGAGGTTTATGGCAAAGGCCGCATGTACACAGTGATTTATGAGGCCAACAAGGAACTGGTCAAAAACCCCAACCGCATTTATCCCGGCCAAATCCTTACAGCTCCAAAGCAGAACTGAATTGCGCAAATTGACGGCAGATTCAAACTCCTCATCGTCACGCGAAGCAGGCCAATGGGAAACCATGCAGGGCCTGCTGCCCTATCTATGGCCGGAAGGTCGGAGTGATCTCAAAATACGGGTGGTCGCCGCCATGCTTCTGCTGGTGCTGTCCAAAGTCATCACAGTGCTCACACCCTATACTTACAAGTGGGCAACCGACGCGCTAACGACAGCAGGCAGCCCCGCCATTGCGGGTATCACCGCGGCCGTCTTCATGGTCCTGGCCTACGGTGTCGGTCGTGTCATGATGGTGGCCTTCGCCCAAATGCGCGACGCTGTGTTTTCTCGTGTCGGCCAGCGGGCCGTGCGTGAAATGTCATCGCGCACCTTCCGCCATTTGCACAACCTCTCCCTCAAGTATCATCTGACGCGCCGCACAGGCGGCCTCTCCCGGATCATATCCCGCGGTATCAATGGCGTGGACTCTGTGCTGCGCTTTGCTTTGTTCAACACCTTCCCGACAGCCCTCGAAATCATTTTCGTTTGCGGCTTGCTCGCCTGGTCATTTGGATGGAGTTATGCCCTGGTCGTGGCAGTTACAGTGATTGCTTATGTCTGGTTCACTTATCTCTCCACCGAGTGGCGCATTAACATCCGCAAAGTGATGAATGAGTCGGACCAGGACGCCAGCACAAAGGCGATCGACAGTTTGCTGAATTTCGAGACAGTAAAATACTTCGGGAATGAAGACCATGAAGCGCGCCGCTATGACCAGTCCATGGCGATTTATGAAAAGGCTGCCGTCAAGACCTGGACGTCACTGGCTGTTCTGAACGCCGGACAAACCCTGATCTTTTCCATAGGTCTCACCATCGTCATGGTCATGTCCGCCATGGCTGTGCAGACGAAAACAGCAACCTTGGGCGACTTCGTCATGGTCAACGCCCTGATGATCCAGCTCTACATGCCGTTGAATTTCATCGGTTCCTCCTACCGTGAAATCAAGCAGGGCTTGCTGGATGTGCAGGGCATGTTTGATGTGTTGCGCAAGGACACCGACATCAAGGACAAGCCGGGCGCTCCAGACTTCCAAGCCGCCAAAGGCTCAATTTCGTTTGATGACGTGACCTTCGCCTATGACGCCGAACGTCCGATCTTGAAGGGCATATCATTCGACGTACCAGCAGGCCATACAGTGGCTATCGTTGGACCCTCAGGCGCCGGCAAATCAACCATCTCCCGTCTGCTGTATCGCTTCTATGACGTAACAGGCGGCCACATCACTATCGATGGGCAAGATATTGCTGAGGTCACGCAAGCCTCGTTGCGCAAGGCAATCGGCATGGTGCCGCAAGACACCGTGCTGTTTAACGACACCGTGCGCTACAACATCCGCTATGGCCGCCCTGACGCGTCAGATGCAGAAGTCGAAGCCGCAGCAAAACTTGCGCAAATCCATGATTTTGTCTTGAGCTTACCCAAACAATATGAAGCCATGGTGGGTGAGCGTGGACTGAAACTTTCAGGCGGAGAAAAGCAGCGGGTATCTATCGCCCGCACCATTCTGAAGAGCCCACCGATCCTGGTTCTGGATGAAGCAACATCAGCTCTCGACAGCTTCACCGAACAGGAAATCCAGTCTGCCCTCAAAACCGTTTCCAAAAACCGCACAACACTCGTCATAGCCCATCGCCTGTCGACTGTCGTTGAAGCCGACGAAATCATCGTTCTCGACAAGGGTCTGATAGCCGAACGTGGCACCCACACGGGCCTGTTACGCAAAAAAGGTCTCTACGCGCGCATGTGGAACCGTCAACGCGAAGCCGACGAAGCAAGAAAGAAGCTTGCCGAAGCGGCTCTGTAGTGTGTGCAGCACCCGTGGCGCATCCTTCGAGGCTCGCAAGAACTCGCACCTCAGGATGAGGGGAGTTCGAAGCAACAAATACACCCTCATGCTGAGGTGCGCGCCCTCTTACGCGCCTCGAAGCATGCGCCACACGTGACATACCACCACCATAAACCTTTTCGTAATCATGTCACCCAAGTTGTTGTTAACGCTGCTTTGCAGAAACGCGCTCAATTCGGCGAAAACTTGAATCAAATCAGCGCGAAAACGGATTTTGTTTACGTTTGCCGGGCAGGGTACTCCCATACCACGGACAACGTGGGGGATGAAAAATCAGGTGCCCAGCCTCCACTCAAGAAGGGGCGGCGCCACACAATAAGGGATGCGTCGAAAGACGTTAAACAGAACCGGGGTCCTCCCCCCGGGGAAAAAAGAAAGCTGCTTGCATTGGTGGGACAATGCAGGCGGCTTTTGTTTTGACGCACATTGCTGTAGAGCCTGCGCAAACAATTTGAAGCGACAACATGACCATCATTGACAGTATCAAATCTTCCATTGCTCCCATCCATCGGGAGGGCTGGCGCTTTGTCGCAATCTTTGCGGCGGTAACGCTTGTGCTGTTCTGGCTCGACGTTCCGCTGCTGCCCTGGGTTGGCGTGGTACTCACACTATGGTGTGCCTATTTTTTCCGCGACCCCGAGCGTGTGACGCCTATGGCGGCCAACCTCGTGATTTCACCAGCCGACGGTATGGTCAGTCATGTTGTTGAGGTCATACCGCCACCTGAGCTGGATTTGCCCCGCGAAAAACACACCCGCATTTCCGTCTTCATGAATGTGTTCGACGTTCACGTGAACCGCTCGCCTGTTGAAGGCCGCATCGTGAAACTGGCCTATGTGCCGGGCAAATTCCTGAATGCCGAATTGGACAAGGCCAGTGAAGACAATGAACGGCAGGCCCTGACAATAGAAAAGCCGGATGGCACCCGCATCGGCGCTGTGCAGATTGCAGGTCTGGTTGCCCGCCGCATTGTCAAATTCGTCGAAGATGGTGACAGCTTGCAGGCCGGTCAGCGCTTCGGCCTCATTCGGTTTGGCAGCCGCGTTGACGTGTTCCTGCCAATGGGCGTCGTGCCACTGGTCTGCGTAGGTCAAAGAGCCATTGCAGGTGAAACAGTTCTGGCCGATTTTGAAAGCAAGGGCACCGCACGCGTGGGACGCAAGGGATAAAGCGCCATGGATGATCCAACGCCCCAGCGCAAAACCTTCCAACCCGTGCCCATACGCTATCTGCTGCCCAATCTGATTACCTTGTTGGCCCTGTGCAGCGGGATAACCGCCATCCGACTTGCTTTCGAAGGGCGTTTTGAAATCTCGGTCGCCGCCATTATTCTGGCGATTGTGCTGGATGCCTTGGACGGCCGCCTAGCCCGCATGTTGAAAGGCACGTCGAAGTTTGGCGCTGAACTGGATTCCCTCGCGGACTTTGTAAATTTCGGCGTGGCCCCGGCACTGGTCATCTATTTCTGGTCACTGAACGCCATGAAACCCGTGGGCTGGATTGTCTGTCTCGCATTGTCAATTGCCTGCGCCCTGCGCCTCGCCAGATTTAACGTCGCCCTCGAAGACCCGCACAAACCCGCTTACGCCAACGCTTTCTTCACCGGCATGCCAGCACCCGCAGGTGCAGGCATGGCCCTTATGCCACTGTATTTTGGCTTCTGGCAGGGCGACGTTGAGGGCCACCGCTATGCCCTTTGGATTGCTCCGTTTATCCTTGCCATCGCCATCATGATGGTCAGCCGCATTCCCACCTTCAGTGGCAAAACCGTCACAAAGGTGCCGCGGGAAATGGCGCTGCCGCTTCTGGCCGGGGCCGTGCTTTCCATTGTTTGCCTTATGACTTACCCATGGGAAACACTTCTGGTGGTGGGAGCCATCTACGTCGCCATGATCCCGATCAGCGTGACCCAATATCTCCGCTATAAAAGGCAAGCAGCTGAAAAAGCCGAAAGCAACCTCTAACTCGTTACTGAAAAACACCTGATCTCGCCTGTTGCGCATCCTTCAAGGCTCGCAAGGGCCCGCCCTCTCGCGGGCCTCGAAGGATGCGCAACGGGTTCCAATTGAGTTTTTCACAGCCTGCTAAATTCGCAACTTAAGCGGTGGCTTGAGTAGGCGGCGTCGCCGTGCAATAACGGGATATGGACTTTGGACATTACATCAAACACTGCAGCAACCGCTCCATAAAGGCGGATGTGCTGGTGAATTGCGCCCGCATCGGTTTCAAGCCCTAGGCACAAGAGCATTTCCGTAATTCGCAAAGGCGCGCCAAAATCCTTGGCGCAGACCATCACTGCTATTGGAGACTGCCATGACTGTGCACCAGAAGAACATCAACATCGAAGACGTCGTCAAAAGCGATATCGCCCACCATTTCCATCCCTTCACGGATCATAAGTCCTTTCACGCGGCAGGCGGACCACGGGTGATCACCCACGCCGATGGTATCTACATCTGGGACGGCAAAGGTAACAAGATTTTAGACGGCATGTCGGGTCTTTGGTGCGTCAACGTAGGTTACGGCCGCAAAGACCTCGCAGAAACAGCCTATCGCCAAATGCTGGATTTGCCCTACTACAACACGTTTTTCAAAACCACGACAATTCCCGCCACAGCACTTGCCGAAAAAATTTCGTCGAAACTTCCTGCGAAATTCCAGCGCATTTTCTTCTCCAACTCGGGCTCCGAGGGCAACGACACCATTGTGCGTTTCGTCCGCCACTATTGGGCGGTCATGGGCAAGCCCTATCGCCAGCACATCATTGGTCGTCGCCGCGGCTATCATGGTTCGACTTGGGTAGCAGCAAACCTCGGAGGCATGGTCGGCATGCATGAGCAGGGCGGCACACCGCTTCCGGGTTTCCACCATATTCAGCAGCCCTATTGGTATGATTTTGGTGGCGACAAGACGCCGGAAGAGTTTGGCTTGATCGCCGCTGCTGAGTTGGAAAAGAAAATTCTCGAACTGGGACCGGACAACGTCGGCGCTTTTATCGGTGAACCCATTCAGGGTGCCGCAGGTGTTCTCATCCCACCATCAACCTATTGGCCAGAAATCCAGCGCATTTGCCGCAAATACGGTGTCTTGATTATATCTGACGAAGTCATCTGCGGTTTTGGCCGCACGGGCAACTGGTTCGGCTTTGAAACCTTCGGCTATGAACCAGACATCATCAATATGGCCAAAGGCCTGTCCTCCGGCTACCTGCCCATCGGAGCCGTGGCCTTCTCCGATGATCTCATCAAGCCGTTCTTCGACAAGGGCGGCGATTTCAACCACGGCATGACCTACGACGGCCACCCCGTGGCATCAGCCGTCGCCCTCAAAAATATTGAGATCATCGAAGATGAAAAACTGGTGGAGCGCGTTGCCAAACTGGCTCCTTATTTCAACAAGGCACTTGCCAGCCTCGCAGACCACCCCATCGTCGGTGAAACCCGTTCCGTGGGTCTGATCGGTGCCATCGAGTTGAGTAAAAACAAGGCAACCCGTGCCCGTTTTCATGACTCAGGCCGGGTCGGAACCATTTGCCGCGACCATTGTTTCAATTCAGGATTGGTGATGCGCGCCTGCTGGGACACCATGGTTCTGGCTCCGCCCTTCATCATAACCGAAAAGCAAATTGACGAAATGGTGAAACTGGCCAGAACGGCTCTGGACAAAACCTATGAAGACGTGAAAACTGAAATGTAATTGTAACACAATGCTGGGCCAGACTCGACTCTGGCTCAGTCCAAGAAACGAAAACCAGGGGTATTCAACATGACAACTATCCAAACAAAGTTCCGCCCAACCCGCCGCAGCCTTCTGCAAGGTTCTGGTATGTTTGCCGCCTTGGCATTCCTGCCGCGCAACGCAATGTCGGAAGAAGACAAGAAGCTCAGCTTCTACAATTACGACACTTACATTGGCGAAACCACATTGGCTGATTTCAATGCCGCCACCGGCATCGAAGTCAAGATGGACCTTTTCGCCGATGGCGATGAACTCTTCACCAAACTAAAAGCTGGTAACCCCGGCTATGACGTCATTGTGCCTACCAACGACAAGGTGGAACGCATGATCAAGGCCAACATGCTGGTGGCTTTGGACCATGGCAAAATTCCCAACATCAAGAACGTCGATCCTAATTTCATGAATCCGTCCTTCGATCCCGGTCGCAAATACTCGCTGCCCTACCAGTGGGGAACAGTCGGGGTGGGTTATCGCAAGTCGAAGGTCGAGGGCGTGATTGACTCGTGGAAGTGGCTGCTGGACGACCAGAAATATGCAGGCCACGTTGCATTGCTGGGTGACCAGGAACATTCCATCGGTTCTGCTCTGAAGTATCTCGGCTACAGCTACAATTCGACCAACATGACAGAATTGAACAAGGCCAAGGATCTGCTGATCAGTGCCAAGTCAATCATCAAGAAATATGCTGGTGACAATGGCCAGGATCTTTTGGCCCAAGGTGAAGTTGACATCACAATGGAATACAACGGCGACATCGCCCAAGTGATGGTGGAAGACGAAGATCTGGCTTTCGCTATCCCCAAGGAAGGCGGCAACGTCTGGGAAGATACCATTGCCATTGCAGCGGGCGCTCCCCATCCAGAAAATGCCCATGCCTTCATCAACTTTGTTTTTGATGCCGAAGTTGGAAAGAAGATCACGGAAACCATCCGCTACGCCACACCAAATCTGGCGGCTAAAAATTTGATGGATGGTGCCTACAAGGAAAACCCCGCGATTTTCCCACCCGATGAGGTGTTGTCCAAGTGCGAATACTCAGCCTACCTCGGAGAAGAAGCTCTGAAAGTACGCGACGAGTTGTGGACTGCCATACAGGCTGCATGACAAGCGCCTGTTGACCGCAAGACTTCACGCCGGTTGCACAGCAATCGGCGTTTCTTTTTTAAGTCAGCAGTTGCCGCGCCCATTTTGCTAGGCTAGGCTTTGACAATGTAACACTGGCGGGGAGCCTGCATTTTGGACGATTGGAAAAGCAATCGAAACGTTTTCTGGACTTTGGCTACACCTGGAACAATTTGGCTGGTCCTGTTTTTTCTGATCCCCATCAGCATTTTGTTTGTTCTCTCGGTTTCCGACAAGCTGGTTGTCAACGGTGAAACCTCGATCAACGACTATGATTATCTCACCGGCATCTCGAATTATCTTCGCGCCCTTGATCCCAACATCATTTCCATTTTCTTGCGAACCCTGTGGTGGAGTGCGCTGTCCACGCTGGCCTGTTTGCTGATTGGTTATCCCCTCGCATTCGGCATTTGCTTTGCGCCAGAAAAGGCCAGGCCCCTTTTGCTGCTTTTGATCATCCTGCCATTCTGGATCAACCTGCTTATCCGCACCTACGCGCTCAAAACCACCATGGGTGCCAACGGCATCATAAACTGGGTTTTGGAGATCATAGGCATCGGGCCTGTCTCCATGCTGGGCACAACGCCAGCCGTGATATTCGGCTTGGTCTACGTGTTCCTGCCCTTCATGGTGCTGCCACTCTATTCAACCATCGAAAGGCTGGACCGCAGCTTCCTCGAAGCCAGCCTCGATCTTGGCGCAACTCAGGCGCAGACTTTCTGGCGCGTGACCTTTCCGTTGACCATGCCCGGCGTTGTCACGGGCATCATTCTGGTTTTCATCCCATGCCTCGGTATGTTCCTGATTTCCGATGAATTGGGCGGGGCCAGCTCCTGGATGATTGGCAACGTCATTCAGAAGCAGTTCGGCTCGTCGAATGACTGGCCATTCGGGTCTGCGCTCTCATTCATCCTTATGTTCCTCACCTTTGGTGTGCTCTTCCTGCAATGGCTGTATCAACGCAGAAGCAAGGGAGTGTCTGCATAATGGCTGCACAACTGAAACCGGGGCAGGGCCCGCTTGAATTCTCGCGCCGCATCTGGTTGCGCACCCTATTCGCCATTACCATTCTTGTTCTCTACACTCCGATTTTTGTCTTGATTGCCTTTTCCTTCAACAAACAAAATCGTGGCGGCGTCTGGAAAGGGTTCACCTTCGAAAATTACCCAAAGGCCTGGAACAATTCCGCCATCTTTGACGCGATGATCAATTCCCTGACTATCGCCTTCGTAACAACATTGGTCGCTACCATCATAGGCACCATGGTTGCCGTCATGTTGTGGCGTTTCAAATTTCCGGGAAAGCCCGCTTATGAAGCCGTCATGGGCCTGCCTATCGTCATTCCTGAAATATGCATGGGCGTTGCTCTACTCTTGTTCTTCAACAAATCGGGTATGACGCAACTTCTGGCTGGTGCGGTATGGCCATTTAACTTGCTCACCATCATCATTGCCCACATTGCGTTTTGCTTCCCTTTCG
Organism: Hyphomicrobiales bacterium; assembly: GCA_031430915.1. Lineage (GTDB taxonomy): Bacteria > Pseudomonadota > Alphaproteobacteria > Rhizobiales > Aestuariivirgaceae > Aestuariivirga. Next base: position 20,347 of record JANPCL010000058.1, on the reverse strand, counting down.
TCACAATTGTCGTCCGCTCTCGATTGGTGGGCTTCAACCGCCAGCTTGAAGAAGCATCGAAAGATCTCGGTGCCTCTGAGATGCAAACCTTCTGGAAAATCCTGGTGCCCTTCATGAAGCCGGGCTTGATTGCCGGTGCACTGCTGGCCTTCACACTGTCCCTTGACGACTTTGTCATCACCTTTTTCACCGCTGGTCCCGAGACCGTAACGTTTCCCGTGAAAATCTATTCCATGGTCAAAACCGGTGTGAAATACGAAGTCAACGCAGCTTCCACCCTGCTCATCATTATTACGATTGTGGCCACCGTTCTGGCCATGAAACTGCAATCCACTGAAAAGGCGAACTAAGCATCATGGCAGAACCCATCGTTTCCGTCCGTAACGTATGGCGGCGCTATCCCGGCGGTGTTGTGGCCGTGGACAATGTGTCGATTGATATAGAACAGAATGAATTCTTCGCTCTTCTCGGACCTTCGGGTTGCGGCAAGACCACGCTGCTCCGCATGATCTCCGGCCTCGACACACCATCCGAAGGCCAGATCATGATTGGCGGCGAGGACATGTCGAACACGCCCCCCAACAAGCGCCCGACCAACATGGTGTTCCAGTCTTACGCCGTGTTCCCGCATATGACAGTAGCAGACAACGTAGCCTATGGTTTGCGCGTCACCGGAGTGGCCGAAGCTGAAGTACAGACCCGCGTAAAAGAGGGTCTTGAAATGGTAAAGCTTGGCCACCTTGCCGACCGCAAACCCGACCAGATGTCCGGCGGTCAACGCCAGCGCGTAGCTCTTGCACGCGCACTTGTGAAACGTCCCAAAGTACTGCTGCTGGACGAACCCTTGTCCGCCCTCGATGCAAAACTCCGTGATGACATGCGCCTTGAACTTACGCGTCTGCAAAAAACCGTCGGCATCACCTTCATCATTGTGACGCACGATCAGGATGAAGCGCTTTCGATGGCAACCCGCATCGCCGTCATGAACAAGGGCGCCATTCAGCAAGTGGCCACCCCGCAGCAGCTGTATGAGCAACCCTCGTCCCGCTTCGTTGCGGATTTCATCGGCAAGGTGAACTTGTTCGACGCCACGGTTATTGGCCAAAAAGGCAAGGCCGTTTTGTGTGATGCCAAATCGATTGGCAAAGTGGAGCTTGAATCTGCAAAGTCCTGCGCGGGCAACGTCACCATCGCTGTGCGCCCGGAAAAACTGAAAATTTCCAAGGCCGAACCCAAGGGCGCAGGCATCATCAAGACCCAAGCGAAAGTCCGCGATGTCGCCTACTACGGTGACTGGAGCGAAGTCGTCGCTGATATGGCCGATGGCCACCACATCTCCGTGAACGTGCAGAACGACTCGCGCGAAGGCGGAGCTGGCGTCGCGATCGGGGATAAGGTGTGGGTGAACTGGCAGCCCAGCGATTCATTGGTGTTGACGGAGTAAATTCAAATGGCCCTCGAAATGGACAAGCTCGGCTACCAACCGGGCGATGAGGCGTTTCGCCGTGAGACAATCAAAGGCACCCGCTGGGAAGCCACCTATGCCGGTGCGCAATCCTTCATGCGCCGAAAATATACGCGTGACCTCACTGGTGTTGACATTGCAGTCACAGGCATTCCCTTCGACCAGGCCGTTACCCACCGCCCTGGCACCCGTCTCGGACCCGCAGGCATCCGCCAAGCCTCAGCCGAAAACGCATGGGGTCCGGTTTACCCCTGGAATTTCGACCCCTTCGATACGCTCGGCGTCATCGACTATGGAGATTGCTTCTTCGACTGGGGCCTGAAAGAAAACTTCCCCGCCACACTGGAAAAACACGCCACTGATATCATTTCATCAGGTGCAGAAATGATTGCGCTGGGTGGCGACCACTACATTTCCTATCCATTGCTCAAGGCCCACGCCAAAAAACACGGCCCTCTCGCCCTCGTCCACTTTGACGCCCACCGCGACATGGAACCCGATTCCGGTGGCCGCATCGATCACGGCACCATGTTTGGATACGCCCTGCGCGAAGGCCTGATCGACCCCCACAAATCCACCCAGATCGGCATCCGCACCAGCTTCGTCGGCGAAACCACTGACGGCATCCGCATCATCTTCGCCGATGAAGTGCATGGCTCCACCGCAGATCAAATCGCCACCATCATCAGCGAACGCGCAGGCACCTCGAAAGCCTATCTCACCTTCGACATTGACTGTCTCGACCCCTCTGCAGCCCCCGGCACCGGCACCCCAATCCCCGGCGGCCTGACCTACCACCAAGCCGCCTCGATCATCCGCAAACTGAAAGGCGTGAACTTCGTCGGCATGGACATGGTGGAAGTCTCACCACCCTTCGACCACGCAGAGATCACATCTATTGCGGCGTCAGCGCTGGTGATGGAGTACATCTGTCTCAAAGCTTGGCAGAAGGGTGCGCGAGCTTAGCCCAGCGCATCCCTTAACCGGTACCATAACATCCCCGCCACCAGCAGCGGCGTCCGCACGGCCCCGCCTGGAAACGGCAGGTGTTTCACCCGTGACAACAAATCAAACTTCTCGGCAGTTCCTCGAATAGCTTCCGCCATGAGTTTCCCATACATGCCCGCCAGCGCCACACCTTGCCCCGAATAACCGTGCGCATAATATGTCGTCGGAGACAGCCGCCCGCAATCCGGTAGGCGGTTAGAAGTAATCGCAATAAAACCACCCCACGCGTGGCTGATCGCAACATCGCGCAATTGTGGAAACACCTTCACCATGCGCGCCTTCATGAAGGCTCCCACATCAGCAGGTTCGAGCGTCGAATAGTTTGCTCCTCCCCCAAACAGCAGCCGATTATCTGCTGTCCGCCTGAAATAATCGAGAATGAAATTGGTGTCCGCCACCGCTTCATCATCACGGATCAACGACCTTGCCAATTCTTCCCCCAAAGGCTCCGTCGTCACAATGAAACTGGAAACCGGCATCACCCGGCCATAGAGCGCCTTCACGGTTTTGCCGAGATAGGCATTACCGCCAATGACCATGAATTTCGCCGTGACTTTGCCCGCAGCAGTTCGCGCCCAAGGCGTTGACCCCGTATCAAGATCAAGCACACGCGAATGTTCATATATCGTCGCCCCCGCTTTCTGCGCCGCCGCCGCCAGTCCCAGACAATAATTTAACGGATGAAAATGCCCTGCCCGAGCGTCTTTCAAAGCACCATGGTACTTGCGCGTGCCCAGCTTCTGTTCAAGCTCCTCCTTGCTGACGACTGTGCATCCCTTATAACCCAGCCCATCCATTTCATCTCGCCAGTCTCGCAGCATTTTGTCCTGGCCGGGCTTGACCGCACAATGCAGGTATCCCCATTTCAAATCGCAATCGATGTCATAATCTGCAATTCGTGTTTCAATCAGCCGCTTGGCCTCTTCAGCAATTTCGAAACACCTCAGCGCATCGGCCTTGCCCAATTGCGCCTCAAGCCGCGCTTGTCCCGGGGAAAACCCCGTACAAATTTGCCCTCCGTTGCGCCCCGTTGCACCAAAGCCAATGGTCTCCGCCTCCAACACAACAACTTTGTAACCTGCTTCCGCCAGTTCAAGGGCGGCAGACAGTCCTGTGAAGCCCGCACCAATAACGACGACATCGGCCTCAACATCCCCAAGAAGGGAAGGGCAGGTGATGGAACAGTTGGCTGTGGCTTGATAGTAGGAGGGGGCAATGAGCGAAGAACGCATGATGAAAGAAACCTAGCCTCCCCCGTTTGAAAGCGCAACAAATCAGGCTAGTGTGCGTCAACTCAAAACCAGAAGGGTGTCATGAGCCATCAGAAATTCGAAGACTACATCACGCAACGCCGCATCAGTGAAGTCGAGTGTCTCGTCGCCGACATGTCGGGCACAGCTCGCGGCAAAATATTGCCACCGAAGAAGTTTTTGAAGGGCCAGCGCGACCGTGGCCTGCGCATTCCTGAGGAAGTCTTTACGTTGACGATCAATGGTCGCTACGTGCAGGACACTGACGCCGTCAGCGACAGCGCCATCGACATCTACATGGAGCCTGATGTTGACACCGTCCGCATGGTGCCCTGGTACACCGAGCCAACGGCGCAAGTGATTTGCGACGCCTATTTTCTGAATGACGATCCGGTCATGATTTCCCCGCGCCACGTATTGAAGCGCGTGCTTGCCCTCTACAAGGAAAAAGGCTGGCGCCCAGTCGTTGCACCTGAATTGGAATTCTACCTCGTCAAGCGCAACCCAGATTCGGACTATCCTCTAGAAGCCGCCATCGGTCGCTCCGGCCGCAAGGAACCCGGCGGCCAGGCCTATGGCATTGACGCTGCCAATGACTTCGATCCGGTCGTTGAAGATATTTACGATTACTGTGAAGCACAGGAACTGGACGTTGATACGCTGTCCCACGAAAGTGGCCCGGCCCAGCTTGAAATCAACTTCAACCATGGCGACCCGCTGGACCTGGCCGACCAGGTATTCCTGTTCAAGCGCACGGTGCGGCAAGCGGCACTGAAGCATGACATGTACGCCACCTTCATGGCCAAGCCCCATGCCGATGAGCCAGGCTCGTCCATGCATGTTCACCAGTCAGTGCTGGACGCACGCACGGGCAAGAATATATTTGCCGACAAGGACGGCAAGTTCAGCAAGCTCTTCCACAACCACATTGGTGGCCTGCAACGCTATCTTGCGGCCGCACTTCCACTCTGTGCGCCTAATGTGAATTCCTATCGCCGCCTGGTGCCGGAATCGGATGCACCTACCAATGTGCACTGGGGCATCGACAACCGCACGGTGCCTCTGCGTGTGCCTTCGTCTGATGCCACGAACACGCGGATCGAGAATCGCATCACCGGGGCCGATGCCAACCCTTATCTGGCTTTTGCGGCGTCGCTGGCCTGTGGTTATCTTGGCATGGTCGAAAAGTTGAAGCCGTCGGAACCTGTTACTGGTTCCGCTTATCGCTATGCCCATACATTGCCCATCAGTCTGGATGAGGCGTTGGACAAGCTCAACTATTGCAAGCCCTTGAAGCAGGTGTTGGGCGAGAAATTTGTCGAGGCCTATCAGGACGTGAAGTTCGAGGAGATGCAGCATTACCGCCGCGTCATCAGTTCTTGGGAGCGCGAGTACCTTTTGCTCAACGTGTGATTTCAGTTAAAGTGCAACCGTGATTCCTATGTCGGAGTCTGGAGACGAGTGATGCAAGTGCGGAATTGGTTTTTACGGGTGGTGACGTTGGCTTTGGGCTTGCTGGTGGCGACCCAGATGGCTTTCGCCGCCGCCCCGGTGGAAGATGTGCGAGCCGCTATTGCCGGCATATTGTCAACCTCAGGCCGTTTGCCGCTGCCTCTGGAAAAAGTGCGCGCCACGCTGCAAGTGCATTACCTCAAGCAGAACGGCTCCATCTATTGGGCCAATACCGGTCGTATGACACCGTTTTTGCAGAGGCTGCAACGGGCGGAGTTTGATGGTCTTAATCCCCAAGACTATCCTTCTAGTGCGTTGGCCCAGCTTCGCGACGGCATGGACGAGAATGACGCCCGCGCAGCCGCTGAAGCCGAACTTTACTACTCCGCATTTTTCATTGCCTATGCCGCTGATCTGAAAATTGGCCGCGTCGCCCCACAAAAAGTGGATCCCAATCTGTTCCGCAACCGCAAGACCATTGATGGTTTGCGTGTGCTGACCGAACTCAAAAAGCAGCGCGACCCTGCCAAATTCCTCTTGGCCTTTGAACCGAAGAACCGCCACTACCAGGCCTTGAAGCGCATGCTCAAGGCTTACACCACAGCGATTGAAGAAGGCATCGACTGGCCAGTCATTGGCCCGGGAGCTATTTTGAAGCCCGGCCAAAGCGACGCCCGCGTGCCCAAGGTGCGCGACCTTTTGACTCTCACCGGTGACTACGAAGGCCCGGACAGCGGCTCCAGCAGCTATGACGCTGGGCTTGCGACTGCCGTCAAAAAATTCCAAACCCGCCACGGGCTGGAGGCCAAGGGCCTGTTCGGCAAGCAGACACTTGTTGCCATGAACACGCCACCGGAAGAACGCCGCAAGCAAATCGTACTCAACATGGAACGCTGGCGGTGGATGCCGGATGTATTGGGCGACGAGCATTTCATGGTCAACATTGCAGCCTATGAGTTGGCTTGGGTAAAAGGCGGCCACGAATTTGAACGCATGAACGTTGTTGTTGGTGCCGTGGCCACCCAGACACCGGAATTTTCGGACGAACTGGAATACGTTGAACTTAACCCGACTTGGACGGTGCCTTATTCCATTGCCACCAAGGAAATGCTGCCAAAACTCAAGAGCGATCCCTACCACTACACCGAAGAATTCGAAGTTTTCGCCAATGGCAAATTGGCCAATTGGGGCAGCGTCAACTGGGCAAGCTATGGCGGCGGCAGCTTCCCATTCACCTTCCGTCAGAAGCCCGGTCCCAGGAATGCATTGGGCAAGGTCAAGTTCATGCTTCCCAATCCCCACAACATTTACCTGCATGACACGCCTGCCAAGGACAAGTTTGCCAACTCCACCCGCGCCTTCAGCCATGGCTGCATTCGTTTGGTTGATCCCATTGGTCTGGCCTATCGCCTGCTCGGAGAAAAGAAAGGCATGAGTGAATCTGATGTCGATGCCATTTGGGCTGGCGGTGAAACCACCAAAGTTGTTCTGCCCCGCAAAATCCCCATCCACCTCGTCTACGCCACAGCCTTCGCCTCTGACAATGGCATCGAATTTCGCACCGATGTTTATGGGCGAGATAAGAAACTCTACGCGGCTTTGTTTGGACGGGCCGGGAGCTGACTGACCCTCATCCGTCTCGCGTAACGATAGCGGATGAGGGACAGCTTCACCCCTCCCTCAACACCCCAAACGCCGACAACGACACCCTGCTGCTTCTCACATGCAACACCGCCGCCGCAGGTTCGGCCAGGAACGCACGAACCGTGTCCTCAACATCATCCCCCAACGCCAACGTAAATGCCGCCACACCAAAACTCCTGGCCCAAGCTGCAAAATCCGGATTGCTCAGCATCGTGCCCGATACACGTCCCGGGTATTCCCGCTCTTGGTGCGTGCGAATGGTGCCGTAAATGCCGTTGTCCGAGATCACAATTTTCGGCGAAGCCCCGTAGGCAACAGCTGTGGCCAATTCATTTCCGGTCATCAACACACCTCCATCCCCCACAATGCAAATCGCCATGCGACCGGGCTGCACCAATGATGCCGCAACCGCCGCAGGCACGCCAAGCCCCATGGCCCCCACCACGCCGCCGATCAGCATATTCTTCGGTGTCATCGGCCAATGCCTGTGCATCCACGTCGTGGAGTTTCCAGCGTCCATTGTAAGTGTGCAATCTGGTGGAGCGAATTTCGCAAGTGCCATTGTCACTTCACCAAAATCTATACCGTCTGTAGGGTTGCGCGGTGTAAAGACTTGCATACCCCTCACAAAGCCGTTGAGCTTCGACACCCAGGCTTCCCGTGTCGCATTCACCACACGTGCGCTCTGCGCGAGGTCAGCCAGCACGGTGACCGGGTTTGCAAGAACGGGCAAATCAATCCGCGCCACCCGGCCCAAAGGCTCAGCATCTGCATAAACATGAACCACAAACTGTTGCGGCTCAGGGGCTGCCGGAAAGGTGTGATGCAATGTTCCCACGTCACCCAGACGGGTGCCAAAAGCGAGAATGACGTCGGCCTCCGCCAATTGGTCCCTGAAGCTCTGCGGACTGCCAAAGCCCAAATGCCCGGCGTAAAGCGACGACGAATTGTCAAAAACATCCTGACTCTTCCAAGACACAGCAACGGGTATGCGCTGCGCCTCGGCAAAACGTTGCAACGCCACTTTGCCCTCAGGGCTACGCAAGCCAGCCCCCGCAATCACCACGGGTCGTTCAGCGGCATCGATGACATGTTGAATCTTGGCAATCACGGCGGGGCCGTGGCCAAGGTCAGGCAGCGGGTACACCAGCGCCGCTTCATCAGCCACGTCATCACGCAACATGTCCTCCGGCAGCGAGAACACCACCGGCCCCGGCACACCTGACTGTGCCTGCAACAACCCACGCGACAGCATCTCCCGCACCCGCGCACCCTCGGTGATTTCGTAAACACCCTTGGCCATGCTGCCGAAAAAGGCCGTATATTCTACCTCTTGAAACACACCGCGTGTGCGCTCCTGTCGCGCCACTTGCCCCACCATCAAGATGACCGGCAACGCATCCTGGTCCGCCATGTGAACAGCAATGGACGCATTGGTGGCGCCAGGCCCACGGCTTGCCATGAATACGGCAGGCTTGCCGGTCAGCTTCGCTTCGGCACAGGCCATAAAACCCGCACCACCTTCATGGCGGCACACGATGACCTGGATGGAACTGCCATGCAGCGCGTCCAGCAATGCGAGATAGCTTTCTCCCGGCACACAGTAAACCCGCTCAACTCCATGGGCCTCAAGCGTTCGAACAATCTGGTCAGCAGCGCGCATGGGGTCCCCCGTGAAATCAGACGTGTGTTTGCCCGATCACGAGGGAAAGGTCGAGTGTCACATCACGGTTGCGCGGGCAGTGCCGCCATCGCGTCCGAAGCCGCAACATGACCCACTGCCGCCGCCTTGCCATACCATTCCGCCGCCTGTTGCGCGTCAGCACTCAGGCCCTTGATTCTGTACTTTGCATAGATTGCGGGATCATAAGTCTGCCCAACACCGAAGGCCGCAACGGGCTCTTTCAATCCAAAAGCCCGGAGATAAAATTGCCGTGCCGCCAGAATATCCCCGGTCTGCATCAACGCATCACCTTTGCGGATCAGGCTCTGTGCTTCCGGATTGCTGCTTTCGAGCGGCGCAGGCACAGGTTCAGGCAGCAGCGTTTTGTTGAATCCCTGATTCGGTACAGCAGATACGGGTTCAATGCGCGGCCCATCCACTTTCTGCGGCGGAACGCCTGGAATGGGCAGGGCATTCGTATCAAGCGCCACAAACAAGTTCTGTGTGGGAGCCGCCGCAACGCCAGTTTTTTCTTCAAGCGCCATTACCTGCAGGGCAATTTCCGGTACATTGGAATGCGGCACCACCAGATCCGTATTGGCGATTTCCGATGCTTTCAGCATCCACTCCCCCTCGGAGATTTCAACGCCCTTGGTCAAATAGGCCGCAGGCGGCAAACCCGAAATCCGCAGCGCCACGGGCGTCTCGGCATCAGCTGCAAAAGCCGCAATATCGAGCGGTATGGGGGAATTGATAGCCCCGCTGGCATCCCGCACATTCAGCTTTGCACTATGAACCTGCTTCTTGGTGATGACGGTTTCCGTCACTGCTGCGACAGGGGTAAACCAAAGCGACTGCGCATAGGCGATCCCCGTTTGCGCCACATCGGGATTGGCCGTGACATATCCCCCGCCACCGCCAATGGCACAGGCCGAAAGCGTCAGGATTGCTATCGTCGCCGGGCGCATCCCTTTTGACTTTTGCGAAGCAACTGGCCGCTGCCTCCCAAGCTCATCACTCTTTGAATAATGCGGTCTCCCGGGAAACGCCGTCGCCCCTGTGGCTCGCGCATTGTCCTGCGGAATAAAGTCCGGATCAGCCAGTCGTTGCGCCGCTGAAAAGCGCTCTTCAAGCCGCTTGCGATAGGCGTCATAGGCGGCAGTATTTTCTGCAATCACAGGCTTTGGAACCATAGGCTGCTGCGATTGATTTTCCCGATACTGCTCCGCCATATCCTGTTCGCCATAGGTACGCGAAAACCAGCTTGGGGCCTGTTCATTCATGATGTCATCCTGCTCTTCGAAGTCTTTTTGTTTCGGCTGTGTCATGGACCATCTCCTTGCTGTAACGCGGTTGGATCGGGATTGTTGGTTTGCAGGTCTTCGAGCGCGCGTGTCGCAGATTTGTTGCGCGTCAGACCAGGAACCGACGTCGACAATTCTGAGGCCTTGTCACCGAAGGCCTCCTTCTCGAAATAGACGCTTGAAAACAGTTTGATCTTGGCTGCCTTGGGCGAAGTCTCTGGCCACTTGAACACCGCCAGCACCAATGCCGTCGAAACGGTTTCAAGCGTCTGCCCCTCCGGTAGCAAGCCTTGCAAGTCTGCGGCTTCAATCAAGGCAGGCGCATGCGCAATTCCTGAACTTTGCGCGGTGGAAAGGCCCAGCACCCGAAATTTTGCAGGATCAAGAGAACCATCCAGCGCCTCAAACCCCTGCAACAACACAGCATCAGCCTCACCACGCTGCAAGGCTGCCACCGCAGATTTTCCGTCTTGTGGCACCCGCACAAAAGGCAGGCCGAGACTTCCCAGCAAAATCTCACCCGACGCAAATCCTGCACTGTTGGCAGGTCCGGTGGCAATGCGTTTGCCCGCAAGAGCTGTGAGGTTAGGCACATCAATCCGGGTGATCATCACCAGCGGTACAGACTTGACCCGCGCGATGTAAGCCAGTTTTTCCGAGGCATTCGGCAGCAATCCCTGCTGCTCCACATATGCAAGACAGTCACTGCTGAGCAGCGCAATATCAACTTGTGTGAGCTGCAACACATCAGCCGCTGCGTCCACACAGCCCGTTCCCTGCATCGGAATAACGCGCAATCCCTGGGTATGGGCCACTTCACCAGCAATGCTTTGCGCTTGTGAAAACCACGCGGGTTCTCCCGCCAAAAGCGTGATTGTCTTCTTGTTGATTTCAACAAGTTGCGGTTGCGCCATCGCAGACCCTACGAACAACACGCCACAACACAACAAGGCACGGACAAACGCCATATACACATTCCACAAGATGAGCCGTCCCGTGGCAGAAAAGATACTGTTCCGAAAACTTTTGTCCCCGAATGTGGCCGTGGAGGGGCCACAATGGGGAATCTTCCGGGCGTTGCCGATTGCGTTGTGGACATGATAGGGCAGGGCCCATGCTAGGTATTCTTGAAACAGCGCGACTTGCCATCAGGGGCAAAGGCCCGCGCATCGTTATGCCGGAAGGCGATGATGCACGCGTAGTAGAAGCGGCGCGGCAGTTGCAGGAACAGCAGCTGGCACAGCCCATCGTTTTTGATCACGATGTACCAGCCCCAACCGAGCGCGATATAAATGCGCTGCTCTCCCGCCGTGAAAAACTATCCCGCGCCATGGCCACGCGCCTTCTCATGAAACCGCTCTACCGCGCTGGCGCAATGCTTGCTGCTGGCGAAGTTGATGCCATGCTGGCCGGGGCGGCAAGCCCCACGGCCCGCGTCATCGAAGCTGCCATGATGACAGTGGGGTTGGCGGACGGCATTAAAACCCCCTCCAGTTTTTTCCTCATGCAATGGCCGGAACGACACTTGCTGTTCGCCGACTGCGCTGTGAACGTGCAACCCACCGCCTCACAACTCGCCGACATCGCCATCGCATCTTCGCACAGCGCCAAGGCGCTTCTCTCCGACAAACCTCGTGTCGCGTTGTTATCATTTTCGACCAAAAGCAGCGCCGATCATCCTGACGCTGCCAAGGTTGTCGCGGCCTTGACAATCGCCCGCGAACGCGCACCAGACCTGCTGATCGATGGCGAATTGCAAGGCGACACCGCCCTCTCCACAACAATAGCCGCCCGCAAAGTGAAGCACCTTGGAGAAGTCGCAGGCCAGGCCAACGTCCTCATCTTCCCAGACCTCGATGCCGGAAACATTGGTTACAAACTCGTTCAGCAGTTGAGTGGTGCACAAGCCATTGGGCCAGTACTGCAAGGTTTCGCAAAACCCGTTTCAGACCTGTCGCGAGGAGCAAATGTCGAAGACATCGTCAACACCGCAGTACTCTTGCTCTACATGTGCCGCTAGCCCAAGAGGTGGTTTGCAGCGTCTACTTCAACTCAATTTCAATGAACGCATAATCACCATCACTGGCGTTGATCACATCATGTTCCACCCCGGCCTTGCGGAAATAGGGTGCCCCCGCCTTCATTTCGGCAAAGCTTGTGCCCTCAGGTGTTTCGAGTTTCACCTTGCCATCACGCAATGGCACCACAACATAATCATGACCATGGGTGTGCCAGCCCGTGTTTTCACCAGGCTTGAAGCGCCATTCCCACACCACCACCTTCTCGTTGTCGACATGCTTGATGGAAATTGCAGTTCCAGACATGAGAATACCTCCGGCTTGACGAAACAAAAATGATTGCGCAACTAGGGTGACCAACAGGAGCCTTACATGACATTTTCCGCCGTGAATACCAGACGCCAATCGGTGGGCGTACATGTGGCCAACGTCAAGGTGGGCGGCGGCGCGCCCGTCGCCGTGCAGTCCATGACCAATACGGACACGGCCGATATCGCAGGCACCGTCGCACAAGTGGCGGAACTCGCCCGCGCCGGATCAGAATTGGTGCGCGTCACCGTAGACAGGGAAGAAGCCGCCGCCGCCATTCCCGCCATCAAGGAAAAGCTGCTGGCCATGAATGTCACAGCTCCTCTGGTCGGTGACTTCCACTACAATGGCCATGTGCTGCTTTCGCAATTTCCAGACTGTGCCAAAGCCCTCGACAAGTATCGCATCAACCCCGGCAATGTGGGTTTCGGCCAGAAGCAGGACCGCAACTACGCCCAGATGATCGAGATCGCCATCTCCAATGGCAAGCCTGTTCGCATCGGGGTCAATTGGGGCTCGCTCGACCAGCAACTGCTGACACGTCTGATGGATGAGAATTCAAAGTCCACGAACCCGGCGCCGTCCCGCGCCGTCATGCACCAAGCCATTGTGCAATCCGCACTCATGTCGGCTGCCCGTGCAGAAGAACTCGGCATGGGCCGCAACAAGATTATTCTGTCTGCCAAATGTTCCGAAGTACAAGACTTGATCGCTGTCTATCGTCTGCTCGCCGCCCGCAGTGACTACGCTTTGCACTTGGGACTCACTGAAGCGGGCATGGGCTCAAAAGGCATCGTCGCCTCAACCGCCGCTCTCGCCGTGTTGCTGCAAGACGGCATTGGCGACACCATTCGCATTTCCCTCACCCCGGAACCCGGCGGCGACCGCACAAAAGAAGTCATTGTAGCGCAAGAAATTCTGCAAACCATGGGCCTGCGCGCCTTTGCCCCCATGGTCATCGCTTGCCCCGGTTGCGGTCGCACCACATCGACAACGTTTCAGGAACTGGCACAAGACATCCAAGGCTACGTCCGCCGCCGCATGCCCGAATGGCGCGAGCAATATCCCGGCTTCGAAAACCTGTCGCTGGCCGTCATGGGCTGTATCGTGAATGGCCCCGGCGAATCCAAACACGCCGATATCGGTATATCACTACCCGGCACAGGCGAACTTCCAACCGCGCCTGTCTATGTCGATGGCAAAAAAGTAAAGACCCTGCGCGGCGAAGATCTGGCAGGTCAGTTTCAGGGGATTGTGGAGGGATATGTGGAGAAGAGGTGGGGGAAGTAAGGCCCTCACCGTCACGCGCCTTGCGCGCGCCTCCTCTCCCGCAAGCGGGAGAAGTGAAGATTCTTCACCTCGCCCGCTTGCGGGAGAGGTCGCTGACATTTGGAAGCAAAGCCAGCGGGTGAGGGCCTTCTACTTCCGTCTCTCCACAATAAACCCAGCCGTCGCCTTCAACATCCCCGCTCTTTCCCCATACAGCTTCAACACCGCACACGCCGCATCCATCAACCGCCGCGCCTCCAACTTCGCACCCTTCAGCCCGAGCAAATCCACAAACGTCGCCTTGCCTTTGCTGCGGTCTTTCTGCGTGGCTTTTCCCAAAGCCTCAGCAGAAGACTCCACATCCAGAATGTCATCCGCAATCTGGAACGCCAATCCAATATGATCCGCATACTGACGAAGTGCAGCACCATCGCTCACGCCCAATATCGCACCAGCCTCACAGGCAAAACGAAACAGTGCCCCGGTCTTGCGCGCCTGCATGGCGGCAATTTCGCTGTAGCTGTTGAAGCCCAATTCCTCCGCCGCAATATCCAGCATCTGCCCACCCACCATGCCAGCCTCGCCGGCAGCCTTCGCCAAAGCTGCTACCAGCTTCACGCGCACGTCAGCAGACGCATGTGTGGCCTCATCTGCCAACACCTCAAAAGCAAACGTCAGTAAGGCGTCGCCAGCAAGAATCGCCGTCGCCTCATCAAACTTGCGGTGTACCGTGGGCTGGCCCCGGCGCAGGTCATCATTGTCCATGGCGGGAAGATCATCATGTACCAGCGAATAGCAATGCAGCGCTTCCAATGCCGCTCCCACCCGTAGCGAAGAAACATCATCAACGCCAAACAGCCGGGAAGATTGCACCACCAGAAACGGCCGCAGCCGCTTGCCTTGCCCCAAAACCGCATAGCGCATGGCAGTACGCAGCGCGTCACCGTTAACCGCAGGCAAAAGCCTACTCAGAACCGTGTCGGTTTCCGCTGCAACGGCTTTAAGGCTGAACTCAAATTCTTGCGGCGTTACGAAAGCCAATGGCATATACCCCTCTGAAGACAGCATCCTTAGCCACGAAACGCACGCACCTCAACTGATGGCCTTTAACATAAAATCCCGCTGGAAAGCGCTGGGCCTCTGGCCGAAACGGCTGCTCAGGCTCATCGTTGGTTTGATGCTGGCACCTTTGGTGCTCACACTTCTCTATGTCATCGTACCGCCGCCCGTGTCCAACGTCATGCTGATCCGCGTATTGCAAGGCAATGGCATGGATAAACACTGGGTCAGCCTCGACAAGATGTCACCTTATCTCGCAGCCTCCGTGCTCTCATCAGAAGACGCCCGCTTCTGCAGCCATTGGGGCGTTGACTGGACCGAACTGCAGGGCGTGATTGACGATGTGATGGACGACAACGAAGGCCCTGTGCGCGGTGCCTCTACCATTTCCATGCAGACCGCCAAGAACCTGTTCCTTTGGGATGGTCGCAACATCATCCGCAAGGTGCTCGAAATCCCGCTCGCCCTCTGGATGGACCTTGTCTGGTCGAAGCGGCGCATGCTGGAAATTTATCTCAATGTCGCTGAATGGGCACCTGGCGTTTATGGTGCCGAAGCTGCGGCGCAGTTTCATTTCAAGAAATCCGCGTCCCAACTCACCCGCAAAGAAGCAGCGCTCTTGGCCGCTGTGCTGCCAAATCCGATCAAGCGAAAAGCAGGCAAACCCTCAAAAGGTGTGCGCCGCATCGCCCAGCGCATCGAAATCCGCGCCCGCATTATGGGCCCTTATCTTACTTGTATCAGGCGGTAGTGTTCGCTATAAGCCGCCCCAACACGTGAGCGGTGGATTCTGCCGTTGTATATAATTCAATGATTTCAGAGGTTTAAAATGGCTGTTCCACGCAAAAAAATGACACGTAGCCGCATCGGCATGCGCCGCTCCGGCCAGAAAATGCAAACCGTGACCTGGATTGAGGACAAGACCTCGGGCGAACTCCGCCGTCCACACCACGTCGACCTGAAGACCGGCATGTATAAAGGCCGCCAGGTTTTGAGCGCAAAGACTGACGCGTAAGTCTTCAAGATTTTGTGAAATGGCCGTCCGTTAGGGCGGCCTTTTTCATTTTGGGGCAAACTGGCGCAAGACTTGAAAGAGGCAACCCATGCGCGCCCTGACCCCTGCCACTTTCAGCCACCCCGATTGGACCCGTGCCATTTCGGCACACGTGACGGGTGCCACTTTCGTGCAGGTGCCCGCATCTGGTATTCCGCGTCTGTCAGGTCACCTGCAGCGCAAACGCTTCCCACTCACGCATTTTGATACCTGGGTCACCGCTCTCACGCCAACCGGTCTGCCTGCCGCAGGCCTGCCACCGCGTGCAGAAGACGCCCTCGCCCTGCTCGATGCAACGGAAGCGCCCGTCTTGTTCCGCAACATGCGGCTTGAACACCCGGTCACCCAGGCATTGTTGCAAGCCGCCTCCCACCAGAAAACCATCAACAGCTGGCAGCGCGCTGCACTTGATCTCAACGGCACTTACGACAACTGGTTGATGCAGAACTTTGACCAGAAGCGCCGCAAGGAACTGAAACGCCTGCGTGCCCGCCTCAGCGAACAGGGTGAACTGCAGAGCCTCTCACTCGAATCAGGCTGCGATATTCAGCCCTTTCTGGAAGCCTTTCTGCTGCTTGAGGCCAAAAGCTGGAAAGGCCAGCGCGGCAGTGCCATTGCCAATGACACCCACTTGCAAAAAGGTTTCGCAGCTGGCCTCAAGGCCATGCACAGCAATGGCCGTCTGAAATTTTGGCAGATCAATCTTGATGGCCACCCCATCGCCTCCCTCTTTGCCCTCGTTGACGACGGTGAAGTGACCTTGGGTAAAATTGCCCACAACGAAGACTTCGCCAAATACTCGCCCGGAGTTTTGATCATCCTGGATGCCACGGCAGCCCTCATGGGCCAGCCCGGCTTGTTGCTGGCCGACAGCAACGCCATGCCCAATCACCCGATGATCGACCGCATCTGGCGTGACCGCATCGACTGCGCCGACATTCTGTTGGCAGGCCCCTCCACACCGAGCACCGTGTTCACGGCTCTTGGCCACTACATTGGCATGAAAGCTGCAGGAAAGGACAAGGCAAAGCGCGTGCTGGCGCAATGGATTGGACGCAAAATATCATGACCATCATCTCCCTCGACCCACAGGTAGCCGCCTCGAAATTTCTCAAGGACGCCTTCACCCTCAAACATCATCTCGTCGGCAACCCCTTGTTCACCCTGCCGCGATTGGTAGCGCTGGCCAAAGCCATGCCGAGGGATCACATCGAATATAACTCCGGCAAAGTGGCTGTGGGTGTGAAGCCAGAAGATGTGCCGCGAATCGAACAGTCACCCGAAGAGGTGATCCACTCGATCGAAACCGCCAATGCCTGGATGGTCATCAAGCGGGTCGAACACGATGCCGAATACCGCACTATCCTTGAGGCCTTTGTGCGCGAAGCCAACATTGCCGCAGGCCGCCCGGCTGACGAATTCAGCGACATCCAGGGTTTCATCTTTGTCTCGTCGGCAAAAGCCACCACACCGTTTCATCTCGATGCAGAAGAAAATATCCTCATCCAGCTGCATGGCGACAAGTTTGTGCGCACCTTCGACAACACGGACCGCAAACTGATCAGCGAAGAATACATGGAAATTTCGCCGTCGCGCCACCGCAACCAGCACTATGAGGACTGGTATGAGAGCAGGGCCACACTCCACAAGCTGAAGCCCGGCGACGCCCTTCACATGCCCTACATGATCCCCCACTGGGTATCGACAGGCGACAGCTACTCCATTTCCATGGCCATGACATGGAAGACCCCGGAAGTGCTGCGTCTCAACAAGATCAGACTTATCAACGGAACACTGCGCCACCTTGGGCTGCCGCAAAAGCCGCCGGGCGTTGCACCGATTCTGGATGCCGCCAAGGTGATTGCCCATGACGGCATGCGTCTGCTGACCGATCCCATTCGCAAGTCAGAAGCTGCCCGCAACCTGTTGCGCAGTCTCATTTACGGCAAAAAAGCCAACTATTACCTTGAAAACAAGGTTGAAAAGGCCAGTCCATGACCTTCGGAAATCGCGCCTTGCTATTTCCGAAAAGAGCGCCCATATAGCGCTCATCGATTTTCGGCCGTCTGGCTTGTCATCGCGCTCGTTTCTGCAAGTGCAATAGACCTTTCCCTTATATCCAAAAACTCGATAGGCCGTGCTGGATGTTTTGTCCGGCACGGATTGCTTTGCACTTGAAAAGGAATTTAGACATGGCAACAGGTACAGTTAAGTGGTTCAACACGCAAAAAGGCTTTGGCTTTATTGAGCCAGGTGATGGCAGCAAGGACGTGTTTGTACACATCTCTGCCGTTGAGCGTGCTGGAATGCGTACACTTAACGAAGGTCAGAAGGTGAACTACGAACTCACCGCCGACCGCCGCACCGGCAAATCTTCAGCTGACAAGCTGGAAGCCGTATAACAAATTTTCGCTTCTCTCCCGCCAACCACGGATGTACTGGTGGCGGGAACAAGCGAATGGTGAAGTGCCGGTTTGGAAATTCCGGCACGATCTCCCCCCACTCTAACATCTGCTTCAGGCAGAAAGGATAACATGCGCATTCTCGTCCGTGACAATAACGTCGAACAAGCTCTCCGTTTCATGAAGAAAAAGATGCAGCGTGAAGGTCTGTTCCGTGAATTGCGGATGAAGGAAGCGTTTGAGAAGCCATCGGAAAAGCGCGTCCGTGAACAGGCTGAAGCCGTCCGCCGCGCAAGGAAGGCACAGCGCAAGAAGCTTCAGCGCGAAGGCCTGCTGCCAATGCCAAAGCTGAAGCCGCGCCCGGAGCGCAAACCCGGCATGGCTTTCCCGTCAGCAGCAGGTGCAGCACCAGCGCGATAATAATTAAAGTTTCAAAAAAACCCCGGTGCGAACCGGGGTTTTTTTATTTTTAGGCGTTGTTCACCTGCGGCTAGGCCACCAGCGACATCGCATCGACATAAGCATAGCCCAGATCATCGGCAACAGCCTTATATGTCACCTTGCCGCCGGCAACATTCAGCCCGTTGCGCAAATGCGCATCATCATGAAGCGCCTTCTTCCAGCCCTTGTTCATGATCGCGAGCCCAAACGGCAGCGTGGCATTGTTCAAAGCATAGGTCGAAGTCCGCGCCACACCACCTGGCATGTTCGCCACGCAATAATGAATCACACCATCAACGACATAAGTCGGCTCGGCATGTGTCGTGGCCTTTGACGTCTCAGCACATCCACCTTGGTCAATCGCCACATCAACCAGAACCGAACCCGGCTTCCAGTCCTTCAACATCGCACGGGTAATCAACTTCGGCGCAGCGGCTCCGGGAATTAGCACGCCACCAATCACCAGATCCGCCTGCGCACATTCATCTTCCACCGCTCCCTGCGTGGAATAAATCGTCTTCAACTGCGTGCCGAATCGCGCCACCAGTTCTTCCATCCGGTCGGTTGATTTTTCGATGATCGTCACATCAGCACCCATGCCAAGTGCCATCGCCGCCGCATTGGTGCCAACCACGCCACCACCCAGAATCACCACCTTCGCAGGCGATACGCCAGGCACACCACCCAGCAACACACCACGCCCGCCTTGCGCCTTTTCGAGGCAGTGCGCACCGGATTGCACAGACATGCGACCCGCCACTTGTGACATTGGAGCGAGCAACGGCAAACCGCCCCGCGCACTGGTCACGGTTTCATAGGCGATACAAATCGCACCGGACGCTACAAGGTCTTTTGTCTGAGCCGGATCAGGAGCGAGATGCAAATAGGTGTAAAGGATTTGCCCCTCACGCAGCATCTTGCGCTCGGCCGCCTGCGGCTCCTTCACCTTCACGATCATATCCGCCTTCGCGAAAATCTCGTCAGCCCCGGCAATAATAGTCGCGCCAGCCTTTTTGTAATCGTCATCCGACGAGCCGATGCCCTGACCCGCATTCGCCTGCACCATGACCGTATGGCCATGCCGCACAGCTTCATTGACAGACGTCGGCGTCATGCCGACACGGTATTCATGGTTCTTGATTTCCTTTGGAACGCCGACAAGCATTTTATCTTCCTCTCAATGTTGGAGAAAGCTTAGCGCAAGCAACTTGAAAATAAATTCGATTACCAAGGCCGTACAGCGGTACAGTATTGAATAAAATTCGAATACTGGATAGAAAAGCGGGATGAATTATCACGAACTGGACAGAATAGACAAAATCATGCTTGTGCAGTTGCAACGTCAAGGCAACATGGCACTTGCAGAACTGGCTGAAAAGGCCGGCCTGTCCGCCTCGTCATGTCACCGCCGCGTCAAGCTGTTGGAAAAAGCCGGCATCATCACCGGCTATAGCGCAGCACTCGACCGCAAGGCGCTTGGTCTCACCAATGAATTCTTCGTCGAAGTCTCTCTGTCCGCTCAAACCGAAGAAGCCTTCGAGAAATTCGAGAAAGCCGTGCAGCGCGTGCCGGAAATTCTGGAATGTCATTTGATGAGCGGCCAGTTCGATTATCTCCTCCGCGTCATCGCCAAAGACGCCGAAGACTACGAACGCATCCACCGCACCAAGCTGGCAAGGTTGCCGGGATTGCAACGCATACAATCGTCATTGGCGCTGCGCACGGTGAAGGATTGGAGCGGCTATCCTGTTTTGTAAGGCAGTTGCAATTGTCCCTCAGCCGCCCTTCGGGCACCTTCTGCCGTTGGTAGAAACGGCAGAAGGCGATAATCATTGAGGCCTTCTCCCGCTCTTTTCACGGGAGAAGGTGCCCGAAGGGCGGATGAGGGGAAGCCACAACGCTCTCACTTCATCTCGCGAATCGTCTCCGCCAACAACTTGATTCCCGGCACAATTTTTGCCTCGTCAATCGACGAAAATGCCAAACGGAAATGCTTGCGCGGCTTGTTC
>JANPCL010000057.1:0-8325 GCA_031430915.1 Hyphomicrobiales bacterium | reverse complement strand
TTCTTCGCGGGAGAAGGTGGCCGACAGGCCGGATGAGGGGCCGTTTCACACTATTTGAAATTCAAAAAATACCATGAAACCTGACCTCGTCATTGGCATCGATCAATCCACCACGGCGACGAAGGCGATTGCCTTTGATGGCCAGGGTCATATCGTTGCCGAAGGTCGTGCATTGGTGCCGCTGTCAAATCCGCAGATGGGTTGGTTCGAGCAAGAGGTTTCGGACTGGACTGGTTCGGTTTCCGCTGCGCTCAAACAATTGACGCGCAAGATTTCTAAAGATCGCGTTGCCGCTATTTCGATTTCCAATCAGCGTGAAAGTTTTGCGCAGTTTGATGTGAAGGGAAAAGCCCTTCGCCCCGGCACCCTGTGGCTGGATGAGCGCGCCCATGTTGAGGTAAAAGAACTTGCTGCGGAGGTTGGTGCGGAACGCCTGCACCAAATCTCAGGTATTCCCGATGACATCACCCCGTGTCGCACACGCTGTCGCTGGCTTGCCAAACACATGCCAAAGGTTTGGGACAATACCGCTAAAACCGCAGAGGTGCATGGCGTCATCACCCATTATCTGACTGGCGAATGGAAGACTTCGCTCTCGTCTGCCAGTCCCATGGGGTTGCTGGATGCGCGGACCTATGATTGGTCTGACGTGTTGTTGAAAGCTGCGAAGTTGACGCGAGCGCAATTGCCGACGCTTATGCCTTCGGGTGAGGTGATGGGCTTGGTCACTGATGCTGCCGCGAAATTGACGGGGCTTAAAGCCGGAACACCCGTTGTGGCAGGTGGTGGCGACGGGCAATGTGCGGGTGCCGGTGCCAATACGTTTCTCAAAGGTCGTGCCTATCTCAATCTCGGCACGGCTGCTGTGTCTGGCAGTTACGGCGAGAGCTATGCGGTTGATCCGTCGTTTCGTTCACTGTCTGCCGTGGCCGAAAAAGGTTTCAGTTATGAGACGGCCATTCGCACGGGCACATATTTGATCACGTGGTTTGTGGAGCGCATGTTCCACCAGAACCCGGCGAAGAATCCAAAAATATTTGCTGAACTTGAGGAAGAGGCGAAGGCCGTTCCGATTGGCTCGCGTGGGCTTGTGTTGATCCCGTATTTCTCCGGCATCATGACGCCCTATTGGGACGCGGATGGGCGTGGTGTGTTGGCGGGGCTTTCGGGCAGTCATACCAGGGGTGATATTTATCGTGCGCTTCTGGAAGGCATAGCCCTTGAACAAGCGATGATGACCAATCGCGTGGCGGCGGTGACATCTCCCATAGATCATTTTGCCATTGTCGGTGGTGGTTCGAAATCTGATCTCTGGTGCCAGATTGTCAGTGATGCGTCGGGGCGGGATGTGAAGCGGCTGGAAACACCAGAGGCTTCGGCTTTGGGTGCTGCGATGGCTGCGGCCAAGGGTGCGGGTTGGTACAAGACCATTCCCGCAGCGTCGCAGGCCATGAGCGGCAGACCTATGAAAATCTTCCGTCCACGGATGAAACAGGCCAAGGCCTATGAAGAGTTGTTGTCGATCTACCAGGACCTGTGGCCGCAAATGAGCGCGTGGAATTCCCGCATGCAGAATTTTGCGCGGAGGCAGGGCGTATGAGTAAAGACTGGAACAGTTTGATCCGCGAGGTGATCTCGGGGGAATGGCGTGATCCCGAAACGGGCAAGGCCTGTGCCGTGCCGTTCGAGACCATTCGCATTGAAGAGTCGTTGGATGGGGGTGCGGCTGATCTGGTGGCACCATTGAAAATTGGACGCAAACTCGCGGTGGTGAGTGACACCAATACTGTGGAAGCCATGGGGCGGCGTGTGGCGAAGGAGCTTTCGGGTTGGGCTGACGTTGAAGAGATCATATTCCCCGGCAACACCCATTGCGATGAACCCACCATCGCCCAGATGAAAGACAAGACGCGGCATTGTGATGGGTGTGTGGTTGTGGGTTCAGGCTCGTTATCCGACACGGTGAAGTTTGCGACGTTTGAAGATGGCCGCAAATATGTGAGCTTTGCTACGGCGGGTTCGATGAATGGCTATGGTGCGGGCACGGCTTCCGTGACACTCGCCAATGGCTACAAGACATCGGTACCAGCCCGTGCGCCGCGTGCGGTGTTTGTGGATTTAAGCGTGAGTGCATCGGCCCCGCCTTGGCTTGCGGCTGCGGGATTGGGTGACAGTCTTTGCCGCCCCACTGCGCAAGTCGAGTGGTGGGCGGCACACCGGTTGCTTGGCGGGTCGTTTGCGCAGACGCCGTTTGACCTGTTCAATGTCGAGAATGATGAAGCGCTGATGATCAGGACAGCGCCAGACTATAAAAAGCATTCCATCGAGGCCAATGGCTATCTCTATCGCGTGCTGACGCTTGCCAGTTTTGGCAACAACATCGTGGGGTCATCGCATTCGGGGTCCATGGGGGAACATCAGGTGTCGCACTGGATCGACATGTTTGCAGGTGACGCACACCCCGGCACCACGCATGGGCAACAGGTGGGTGTGGCGTCGATTGCCTTGGCGCGGTTACATAAGGTGTTGTTCGACATGGACAAGCCGCCGCATATCAAGGCAACGCGGATTGACGAGACGGATTTTGCGCTTCGCTATGGCGTCAATATCGGGCGCATGATGTATGAACAAGCGAAGAAAAAATCGTTTGACCGGGACCAGGCTTCTGCTTTCAACCACACGCTTGACCGGGTCTGGCCGGAATTGCGCGAAGAACTCAAGGCCATGATGATGGACCCTGTGGAGATGGCGTCCATCATTTCTTCTGCAGGCGGTCCAACCACTGCAACCGAACTTGGACTGCCGCGCGACGTCTGGCGCAGCGCCATGAAACACGCACGCGACGTGCGCAACCGTTGGTCTTTTCTCGACCTTGCGGATGACGCAGGTCTGCTTGACGAATTTTTGAATAACGATCCGCAATAGGGAATTTGAAACATGGCTTCGGTCACATTACGCGATATCAAAAAAAGCTACGGTGCTGTGCAGGTTATTCACGGGGTCAATCTCGACATTGAGGATGGTTCCTTTGTGGTGCTGCTGGGGCCTTCGGGTTGTGGCAAGTCAACGTTGCTCCGCTCGATCGCCGGGCTTGAGGCGATCACCTCGGGTGACATCAATATTGGCGACCGTCGCGTAAATGACGTGCATCCGAAAGACCGCAACATTGCCATGGTGTTCCAGAATTACGCGCTTTATGCCCACATGACGGTCAAGGACAATATGAGTTTTTCGATGACGCTGGCGAAGCGGCCGCAAAGCGAGATTGACGAGAAGACGGCTTGGGCTGCGCGCATTCTCAACCTTGAACCCTATCTTGGACGTTACCCGCGCGAACTCTCCGGCGGCCAGCGCCAGCGCGTGGCCATGGGGCGTGCCATTGTGCGTGATCCGGCAGTGTTTTTGTTCGACGAGCCGTTGTCCAATCTTGATGCAAAGCTGCGCGTGCAGATGCGTACGGAAATCAAGGACCTGCATGAGCGGCTGAAAACCACAACGGTCTATGTGACGCATGACCAGATCGAAGCCATGACCATGGCGGACAAGATTGTGATCTTGAAAGACGGTGTGATCGAGCAACAGGGATCACCGCTGGATGTCTATGATCGGCCCAATAACCTGTTCGTGGCGTCCTTCATTGGGTCGCCTTCCATGAATATGATCAAGGGCACAGTGCACAAGGGCAATATGCTGACAGCCGATGGCAGCAAGATCAAATTGCCTGCGGGTCACAAAGCCAAGGACGGACAGGATATTGTGTTTGGCATTCGACCTGAACACATTGAAGTGGGAGAGGGCTTCAAGGCCAAGGTGACGGTAACAGAACCAACGGGGCCGGAAATTCATATCTACGCGGATTTAGGCCCAGACGAAATTTGCGCGGTGGTGCGTGAGCGTCTGGAGTTGAGGCGCGACCAGATGATTGATCTTCGACCCATGCCAGACAAGATTCATTTGTTTGACGCTGCTACAGGCCAAGTCATTCGATGAGCGTGATCACCATTTTGGGGGCAGGAGTCATGGGTTCTTCCATGTGCATGCCCTTGGTGGACCGAGAGCACGACGTCCGGCTGGTGGGCACGCATCTCGATGATCACATCATCAACAGTATTGCGAGCAGTGGATTGCATCCCAAATTGAACGTGACGATGCCTTCGCGCGTCCAGACGTATCGTCACCACGCGTTTGCGGAGGCGCTTGGCGATGATACGGATATTGTTGTGCTCGGCGTTTCATCCGCTGGCGTTTCCTGGGCGATTGAGGCGCTGTCGCGCTCACTGAAAAAGCCGCTACCGATTGTGATGATCACCAAGGGCATGCAACCTGAGGCAGATTTTTTGAAGGCGTTTCCTGACGTTGTGGCTGCGGAATTGAATGTTCCCGTTGCGGCAATCGCCGGGCCTTGCATTGCAGGTGAACTTGCGGCGCGGCGTCACACCGGCACGGTGATTGTTTCACGCGATGCCGCCTTGGCCACGCAGATCGCCGGAGCTTTCGCAGGCGATTATTATTTTCCGCGCGTTTCGACTGACATGATGGGTGTTGAAGTCTGTGCGGCGTTCAAGAATTTTTTTGCCATCGCTGTAGGCTGGGCGCATGGGCGGAATGAGGTGTTGGCTGAAACCCAGAACAAGGCGCGCAATAACAATGCGGCTGCCATTCTGTTTGATCAGGCCGTGCGCGAGATGTTGGCTTTGACGGCGGCACTTGGTGGATCACAGGAAAGCGTTTGGGGAATGCCGGGGGTGGGTGATCTTTATGTCACGTGTCAGGCCGGACGCAATTCGCGGCTTGGGCATGCGCTGGGGTGTGGGTTGACTTATGATCAGGCCATGGAGGGACCGCTCAAGGGTGAAACTGTTGAAGGGGCAGAATTGGGGATTGCTGTGGCCTCGTCGATACAGGGCATGATCCGCGCCGAGAAACTGAGAGCGGCTGACGTGCCTTTGACACTGGCTTTGCTGAACGCTCTCACACAAAACAGTCCACTCGAACCGCCATGGGCGGATTTGCACAGGAGTGGGTGAACATGGCAGCGGCAGACAGGCTGGACAATGCGCCTCTTCCCGATGTGGACCTGGGGCTTGAAACACCTGTTGACCCTGAAGAACAATTGGCCACACGGGCAGCTTGGCTATATTTTGTCGCCGAAAACACGCAGGCGCAAATTGGCAAAAAGCTGGGCCTGACGCGCATTCGCGTCAACCGCTTGCTGGCACATGCGCGGCGTTTGGGTCTGGTGCAGATTACCATCACGGGACGATTGGCAACTTCGATCAAGCTGGAAGACGCGCTACAACGTCGCTTTGGTTTGCTTGATGTGGTGGTGGTTCCGGCCACCACTGAGATCGAAAAACAACGCGCTGTGATCGCGGCAGCAGCCGGACATTATCTGGCAAAGCAGTTGAAGGATAATATGTCTGTTGGTGTGGGCTGGGGGCAAACGCTGCGGCATTCCCTCGCATACGTTCCACACAAAACCTACAAGAAGCTTTCTGTTGTCTCACTGATCGGTGGCCTTACCCATTCCTCTGCCGTGAACCCACATGAAACCGCATCGCACCTCGCGGATATTGTAGGCGGCCAATGCTATTATTTCGCAGGCCCCGCCTTTACGGATACGGAAGCCACGCGCGAAATATTGATGAACCAGCCGATGATGCGCGACGTGTTTGAGCGCGGGCGCAAGGTTGATCTGGCATTTTTGTCTGTGGGTGAGCTTGGCAAGTACAGCACCATGGCGAAGTTGGGTTTGATCACAGCGGATGAAGTGATGACACTGCAGAATGCGGGTGCGGTGGGTGATTTGTGTTCGCACTGGCTGGATGCGAAAGGCAAGTTTGTCGAACATCCGCTCAACCGTCGCGCTGTAGCCTTGCCGCCTGAACACCTGCGCGGTGTTCCCCGCGTGGTGTTGGTGTCCGGCGGGAAAAATAAAGTGGTGATGATGCATGGTGTGCTGACGAACACGCTGGCCAATATCGTGATTACCGACGAGGTGACAGCGCGGGCTTTGCTGGATTTGAAATCGTGATCGAGGTTGTGCTGGGCATTGATGTGGGAACATCAGGTGTTCGCATAGCAGCGCGTGACAAGGCTGGTGCATTGAAGGCCATGGCTTCTGCACCGTTGAATGGCCCAGTGCTGGATTTTGGCCGGGCCTTGCAAGATCCCGCCTTGTGGTGGGACGCGATGGGGGGTGCGTTCAAAGCGCTGGACCTCAAGGGTTTGCAGGTTTTGGCTCTCGCGATTGACGGCACGTCGGGAACGATTTTGCCGATTGAAGTGAATGGTCGCCCGGTTGGTATGGCGTCGATGTATAATGATGTGGCTGAGCCTGAGCATGTCCAGCGCATCAAGGCCGTGGCACCCCCGGAAACGGCAGCACATGGGGCCACTTCGCCACTGGCGCGCATGGCGCCAATGCAGGTCAATGCTGTGCGCATTCTGCATCAGGCGGATTGGTTGGTCGGGAAGTTCAGTGGGCGCTTTGATGTGTCGGATGAAAACAATGCATTGAAGTCGGGCTATGACCCGGTGAAACGCTCTTGGCCTGCCTGGATTTTGCAGGTTGGTGTTGATGTGGCGAAGTTGCCAACAGTTGTTGCTGCGGGAACGCGCGTGGGTTCTATTTTGCCCGAAGTGGCCAATGCTTTTGGATTGCCGCGTGATGTTGCCGTTGTTGCAGGCACCACGGATGGTTGTGCGGGGTTTCTTGCCTCCGGTGCGAAAGAAGCGGGTGATGGGGCAACGTCGCTTGGCACGACACTTACCTTGAAGCTGCTTTCGGCGACGCCCGTGTTTGCACCCCAGTATGGGGTTTACAGTCACCGCATCGGCGACCAGTGGCTGGCGGGTGGAGCCTCCAACACGGGTGGTGTGGTGTTGAAGCAATATTTCACAACGACTGAAATTGTGCGGCTTACGGCACTGTTGGATGCGAAGGTGGCGACGAGACTGGACTATTACCCGCTTCCGAAAACGGGAGAGCGGTTTCCGATCAATGATCCCAATATGGAGCCGCGATTGTTACCGCGACCGGTGGAGGACCATGTGTTTCTGCAGGGCATATTTGAGGGCATCGCTGAAATCGAGGCCTTGGGTTATCGGCGCTTGGCAGAGCTTGGTGCATCTCGGTTGACGAGTATTCGCAGTGCAGGTGGCGGTGCTGCGAATGATGTGTGGACCGCTATTCGTTTGCAGCGGCTTCACGTGCCGGCATTGCCGTCCGCCAGTGAACATGCCGCCATGGGCACGGCACGTTTGGCATGGCGGGGGATTGGCCATGATGCATAAGATTTCCGGTCTTCGGGAGATTGCCCGCGATTTTGATGCGATGCTGATCGACCAGTTCGGCGTCATTCATGACGGGCAGAAACTCTATCCCGGTGCGGCGAAGGTTATGGCTGAACTGCACGCTCTGAATATTCCGGTTATTGTGATGACCAATTCCGGCAAACGCGCCGCACCCAATATCGCGCGTGTGGTGGACATGGGAATTGTACGTGAACATTTTGTCAACTGTGTGAGTTCGGGTGAAGTGGCGTTTCAAACCATGCCGGTCAGGAAGGCCTATCTCATTGGCAAGGACGGTGTTGATTATGCCTTTGACCCTGTGGAGTTTGTGCGGACACCTGATGAAGCTGAAGTGATGTTGATCCTTGGCTCCAATACGCCGAAGACGTCGCTTGATGACTATCGACGCCTGTTCACAGGGCTGACCCTGCCTGCCGTGTGTTGCAACCCGGACAAGCTGATGATCACCCGCTTTGGCTTGCAACCAGCACCGGGTGCGATTGCCGATGTTTATGAAAAGATGGGTGGCACGGTGCGTTGGATCGGCAAGCCCTATGCTGCGATTTATGAGCATGCCCTGAAACTGGTTGGCAGTCCCAAGCGGGTGCTGTGTATCGGTGACAGTGCCGAACATGATGTGGCAGGCGGGCGCGGTGCGGGCTTGGGCACATTGCTGGTGCAGCAGGGTGTGAGTGAGGGCGTTCTGGAAGCTGCATTGCATCCGCAGCCGGATTTTTTATGTGAACGGTTTTGTTGGTAAAGGTTACTTCTTCAATAGCCACTCATGTTCTTTGGCGTTGTTGAATTTCCAGATGCGCACCGGGCCTGCCATGACGTTCAGGTAATACAAATCATAGCCGTGAATGGTGGCGCAGGGGTGATAGCCTTTGGGGACCATCACAACGTTGCCGTCTTCAACCGCCATTGATTCATCCAGTTTGCGGTCATCAGTGTAGACGCGCTGGAAGGCGAAGCCTTGGGGTGGATTGATACGGTGGTAGTAGGTTTCCTCCAGCAGCGACTCGTGCG
>JANPCL010000056.1:0-4472 GCA_031430915.1 Hyphomicrobiales bacterium | reverse complement strand
ATGGAGCAACAGCCGGGGCCAGTGAACTGGGCACCGTGGAACCCGATTCCCAAACCCGGCATGGTCAGGCTGTGGACGTGGGAAGCCTTGGCCCATGGGGCCGAAGTTGTGAGTTACTTCCGCTGGCGGCAGGCACTTTCGGCACAGGAGCAGATGCATGCAGGGCTGAACCTGCCGGGGCAACATGAGTGGTCACCCGGCGGGCTTGAGGCGAAACAGTGCGGTGAAGAAATTGCCCGTATTGGCGCTTTACCCGCTGCGAACCAGGCCCCCGTGGCTATAGTATATGATTACGAAGCTCATTGGATCACCCATATCCAACCGCAGGCCAAGGACTTCCACTATTACGAGCTCGTCTTCCGCTGGTATGAAGCGATCCGTCGCGGTGGGCTCGATGTGGATTTCGTGCGGCCGGGGGCTTCGTTGCAGGGCTATAAGCTGGTGCTGGTGCCTACCTTGCCGCATGTGAATGCAGCGGCGGAGAAGGCTTTTTCCGACTGCGACGCGGTAACACTGTTGGGCCCACGCACAGGCTCCAAGACGCGACATTTTGCGATTCCCCAAAACCTGCCACCCGGGCCACTGGCTGATTTGCTCGGTGTGCGCGTAGTGGAAGTTTCGTCCATGCGGCCTTCGCTGTCCGTGGCGGTCACAGGCGACGTTTCAGGCAAGGCCAGGACATGGGTAGAACATCTGGAGACATCAGCAAAAGTGCTGGCGCATTTCGAAAACGGCAAACCTGCTTTTGTTGCAAACAACAAGCGACATTATCTCGCCTGCTGGCCAGATGAAACGTTGCTTATGTCTGTGATTGCGCGGGTTTGTTTGGAAGCCGGATTGCAGCGCACAGAATTGCCAGCGCATATTCGGCTGCGCAAGCGAGGAGATATGACATTTGCGTTCAACTACGGGCCGGAGAGTTACGAGCTTGAGGGAAAGAAAAATTATGTTCTCGGTGGGCCTACGTTGAACGCCTATGACATGGCGGCGTGGTGGGAGAAATAAACTCCGAGATCTCGCCCTCGTCCCCTCATCTGCACTAAGCCAGCAACTGCTTCACCAGCGCTGCCGTCATGCGTGGCAAGTCATAGGGAAAGCGCGCGGTGATCAGATTGCCGTCAACCACGCAGGGTTCATCCAGCACGGTGGCCCCTGCATTCTCGACATCCTGCATGATGTTCCAGACTGATGTGGCGCGCTTGCCCTTCAGTATGCCCGCATTCACCATCACCCACTGGCCGTGACAAATGGCACAGGTCGGTTTTCCTGCTTCGTAGAGTTCCCGCACAAAATTTACCGCAGGTTTGTCTGCACGTAGCGCGTCAGGATTCCAGCAACCACCGGGCAATATCAGGGCGTCGTAGTCTGCCACTTTCACTTCATCAGTGTATTTGTTGATCTTGATCCAGCCCGCATTCTCCATCAGGCGGATGGCCAGCACATGGGTGGCACATTGCGGTGGAAAGCGCAGGCCCAAAGTGGGGTGGAATTCGCCAACGCGTGGTGACACCACATGCACAGTTGCCCCGTGTTCTGTGAGCCAGTGGTGGGCGCCAAGAATCTCTACTTCCTCCACGCCATTGGCGCAGCAAATGGCGATGCGCTTGCCTTTCAACAATTCTGGATTGGACGGTGGATCAAACAGGAAGGCATTCAGTTCGCGGTTGAGTTCACCATCCGCCGTGGTCAGCAATTCAGTCGAAATCGACGGCACTGGTGATGGCGTCATCAATTGTTGCATGCGGTGGAAGGCGGCGGCCTGCACGGGTTTGTTCATTGCGGTGTTCTCCGGGTCGCTGAGCGATTGACTTCATTTGAATTTTGCAAGACTGTTATAACAGTTGGAGGATGACAAATGAAGTACGGATTTAACCTGCTGTTGTGGACGGGGCATGTGACGGATGAGCATATGCCGATATTCAAGGCGCTGAAAAAGGCAGGATATGACGGTGTGGAACTGCCTTTGTTTGAGGGCACGCCTGGTCACTATGCAAGGCTGGGCGAGCATCTCGACAAACTGGGGCTTGGTGTTACGACAGTGAGCGTTTTGGGGGCCGGGCATAATTCCCTTTCGAAAGACAAGGCCGAACGAAAGGCAGCATTGGAGCGGGCCAAGTGGGCGCTGGACTGCACGGCGGCCCTCAACGCCAATATTCTGGCAGGACCTATGCATTCAGAGATTGGTTATTTCTCCGGCACTGGGGCAACAGCACAGGAGCGCAAACATGGTCTTTCGTTCCACCGCGCTGCAGGCGACCATGCTGCGAAGAGGAATGTGCGTTTTGCTGTGGAGGCCCTCAACCGTTTCGAATGTTATTTCCTCAACACCATGGCACAACTCGCGGAGTATCTTGACGAGGTGGACCACCCGCATGTGAAGGCCATGTATGATACCTTCCATTCCAATATCGAGGAGAAGGACCCGGTGGCGGCAATCAGGACCATCAAGCGCCATATGATCCATGTGCATATTTCAGAAAATGATCGCGGCACGCCGGGCAAAGGCCACGTGCCATGGGATGCCACCTACAAGGCACTGAAGGCCGCCAAGTATGATGGCTGGATGACCATTGAAGCCTTTGGCCGTGCCATACCTGCCTTGGCCGCTGCCACGCGTGTATGGCGCGATTTCTTTCCGAACAAGGAAGAGGTCTACAAACTGGGGATCAAGAACATGCGCAGCGGGATGATGAAGTAATGGCCCGTGCTTACGCGTCGATCATTCTGAAGGCCCCTGTTGAAACAGTGTGGAGTCTGGTGCGGGATTTCAACGGACTGCCGAGTTGGGCTGCACCTGTTGCGAAATCAATTATCGAAAAGGGATGGGATGCAGATGTAGTGGGCTGTATCCGTTCATTTCATATGCGTGATGGCAGCCATATCCGGGAACGTCTTTTGGCGCTGGATGATGCGAATTACAGCTTCACCTATAATTTCGAAAAGCCCGCATTCCCCGTCAAAAATTACATCGCCACTTTGCGGCTTTACCCCGTCACGCAAACTGACCAGACCTTTGCCGAATGGACGGCAACGTTCGACGAAGCACCCGGCGACGAGGGCAAGTATGAGCGAATTGTTTCGAAAGATGTGTTTGCCGCAAACTTCACAAACCTCGCAAAGATCATCGCGAAGACAAAACCGTCAAGGCCCGAAGGCGCTGTACGTTGGAAGGGTAGTCAGCCCAACAAGGTGTGGACATCGCGGGTGATCAAGGCCCCCCTTGCCCATGTTTGGGGTGTGATGCGGGACTTTGCCGGCATGGGTGGATGGCATGACGAAATCACCAAAATGCACATGCTGAGGAAGCAGCGCTCCGACAAGGTGTCTGGCATTCGTGACTTTTATTTTGGCGATGGTCATCTGAATGAAGAGCTGTTGCAGCTCTCGGACCTTGAACATTGCTTCAGTTATCGCATCACCAAATGTGAAATACCCTGGCTGAACTACGTGTCAGGTCCACGCCTGTGGCCTGTCACGGCGAACAACACAACATTTGGTGTGTGGACCGGGGATTGGGATGCCAGCCCGCAAGATGATCTTGTGCTGATCCCGCGTACAGAACAGAATGTTTATCAGAAGGCCTTTGCGGGCGTTGAAGCCCTGTTGCGAAAGAGGAAAACATCATGAGTGCATGGACTGATCGGCACGGCTTGAAGGGCAAACGCATTCTGGTGACAGGAGCGACCAAAGGCATTGGCTTTGAAGCCTGCGCGGTGCTGGCCGATGCGGGTGCCGATATCGTGGCCGTCGGGCGCGACAAGGCAGGCCTTGCTGAAGTGAGTGCGGTTATCACCAAAGCCGGACGACGCTGTGTTGCCGTGGAAGCAGACATGAGCACGGTGGACGGTCCACAGCATGCGGCAGCAGAAGCACTGAAAGCCTTTGGCACCATCGATGTGTTGGTAAACAATGCCGGTGTGGCGCTGAATGAACCCATACTCGAAATCACGCTGAAGAATTGGGACACCACCATCAACGTCAACCTGCGTGCGCCCATGTTGCTGGCGCAAGCGCTGGTGCCCAACATGATCAGGCAGAAGATGGGCAAAATCATCAACGTTTCCTCGCAATCCGGCATCATGGCTTTGGCTGACCATGGCTCCTATGGCGCGTCGAAAGGTGGGCTCAATATGCTGACCCGGGTGATGACGATTGAATGGGCCAAGCATAATATCCAGTCCAACACCGTGTGCCCCACGGTCATTCTCACACCCATGGGCGAAATGGTCTGGGGCAAGCCTGAAAAGGGCGATCCTATGAAAGCGAAAATTCCGCTTGGGCGTTTTGGCAGGACCACGGAGGTGGCGGATTTGATTTTGTTCCTGTCGTCATCGGCGTCGGATTTGATTACGGGGCAGGATTTGTTGATTGACGGTGGCTTTACGGCGCAGTGAGGGCATCGAGCTGTTGCCCCTCATCCGGCCGTCGGCCACCTTCTCCCGCAAGAAGGGCGGGAGAAGGCCCAACCAGTT
>JANPCL010000055.1:0-2717 GCA_031430915.1 Hyphomicrobiales bacterium | reverse complement strand
CATCAAACTGACAACCGGACCCTCGACCATCCGCACCGAAAACGCCCAACTCGCCGCCTACATCTTTGTCGATACCCGCGACAGTGACATTGGCGGTTACGTCGCCGAAGCCAAGCGCGTGGTGGCCGAGAAGGTCAAGTTTCCGCCGGGATATTACGTGACATGGAGTGGACAGTTTGAATATCTTGAACGCGCCAAGGCAAGACTCGTTATCGTTGTTCCCGTCACGTTATTGATCATCTTTTTTCTGCTGTTCCTCAACTTCCGGAAACTGACAGAAACCCTCATCGTCATGCTGTCACTGCCCTTCTCGCTGGTGGGCGGGCTCTGGCTGATGTGGTGGATGCACTTCAATTTCTCGGTTGCCGTTGCCGTGGGCTTCATCGCCCTTGCGGGTGTTGCCGCGGAAACCGGAGTTGTAATGCTGATCTATCTCGAAAACTCCCTTAGGGAATGGCGACACCGCGCGCACGAAGAAGGCCGGACATTCAACAAAACCGATCTCTACGGTGCCATTATGGAAGGTGCAGTGGACCGCGTGCGCCCCAAAATGATGACAGTCGCCGCCATCATGGCGGGGTTGTTGCCCATCCTGTGGAGCAGCGGAACAGGTTCCGAAGTCATGCAACGCATCGCCGTCCCCATGATCGGCGGCATGGTGTCATCCACACTGCTGACACTGATTGTGATCCCCGCTATATTTTCGCTGGTGGAGGGTGCGAGGATGCGGAAGGGTGTTAAGGTTGAATCTTAGAACGTGTCGGCATCGCTGCAGCACCGGGATTTGTGCTTTTGCATCCGCGAAGCATATCCTATCGTACTCGCCATTAAAGGACCACGCACATGATGATCACCCGCCGGAACCTATGTCGCGGCTTTTTCGCAACGGCTTCACTCGCCCTTACCACCAAGGCCAACGCCACCACCACCTTCAAACCCATCCCCACGCAATTCCTCGCCGCCCTCGGCAACCCTTTGGCAGGTAAAGGAACAGGCGCTGAAAACTGGGGGCTATGGACGCTTGATCCGGGCCCACGCGGTGTGCGCCTCGGCAATTTTTCACAACTGGTAGCCAATGGCGGGGTGGCACCCGCACAATGGAGCTTCGACGCCAAGTCCTGGTGGCTGGAGGAACATGGGCTTGTGATGGAGCAGCCAGATGCCAAGGTAGCGCCCGGCAGGTATCTCGTCACTGGTGACCGCATTGTCCAAACCACGCTCACCATTCATGAGAAAGATGCTAATGGCAACCAGGCTTGGGAACTGGCTGATGGTGCAGTGCTCTATGATGTCACGCATTTGCGCTGCCGCTCCGCCCGCTACACGCCCGATTCAAATGGCAAGGCATGTACACCCGCATCGGTAAATCAGGATAATTTCCCGGTAGACCCCGGAGCCGCAATGCCGGCGGTCAGCGGTTGCGAGAAGCAGGATTATGCGGTGTTGTTTGTTGTAGGTATTGAGGAATAAACAAGGCGGCTTGCCTCCTCCTGCAAGATGTTGCACTCTGGTGCGGGGCATTGGATTTCGGGAGACCCGCCATGTTCAAATTCCACTACCTTTTCATTTTTCTGCTATTCGCATCGCCCGTAGTCGCCGCAGAGGAAGTGCCTTTGAAAGGTATCGCTTTTCTCGGTGAAGAAGGCTGTTCCGGCGGCATCAAATCCGATGAGTGTGTGCTGTCGTTCCAACTCTCTGGCAAAGCTGCCAAACTGTTGTTTGACGGAATGCGTGTCAAAGCCGTGCAGGAAGAATGCACTGGAGGCATGGAGAAGTCAGACGGCAAGGGGCTGCACTGCATCAAGTCGGCCGAAGCCACTTATGACTGTGACTTTGGTTACACCTTCTCAAAGAAGGCATTCACTGGGAGTGCTGTCGACTGCTGACCGGCCGCGCTATTTGCTCAACCGCTCAGCCATGGCTGTGGCCGCGACAAAGGCCGTGGAAAAACACGCCTGCAATAGATAGCCACCCGTAGGCGCATCCCAGTCCAACATTTCACCTACAACGTGAGTGTTGGGAAATTTGTGTAGGCGAAAGCGTTCGTCAATCTCCGTTGCGGCAACGCCACCTGCGGATGAAATGGCACGTCTGATGTCAGCTGGGCCTTTCGTTAAAATTGAAATTGCCTTCGGACTTTCGCTCCCACCTTCGCGCATCAGAGAAATTCCGACGGGTGTGAGGCCTGCGGCTTTCCGAAGAAAATTACTGCGCGATTGCTTGCCCTGCGGAAAGGCCAGGCGTTCGTCCACTTGTTCTGCGGTCATGCCCGGTTTCAAATCAATCTGCATCACACGCGACACCCGGAGTTCCGGTGACAACGCATAAATTGCGCCACCTTCAATGCCATCCCGCGTGATCATCACCTCACCGCGAACTGTACGCCCGGCAACTGTAACGGCAACATTCTTGAGCGGCGTTCCTGCGAAGCGCGATGCAAAATGGTTACTCCAGGCTACCAGTTGCCGCCCGTTTGAAGCTTGCAGGCGATTGATCTTCACCCCTGCCTTTTCAAACACGCCGACCCATGCCGCATCAGATCCAAGCTCGGGCCAGCTGGCACCACCCAAGGCTAATACTGTGGGCACATCATCAAACCCGGTCCATGCCGTTTGGGATTGCAGTGTTACGCCCAAACTATCGAGCCGTCGCAACCAAGCCCGCAGTAACGGCGATGCGCGCAAGCCTTTCGGAAACACGCGGTTCGAACTTCCCAC
>JANPCL010000054.1:0-13627 GCA_031430915.1 Hyphomicrobiales bacterium | reverse complement strand
TCGCTCTGCGGCTGTCTGTACAAAGCCACCCCCGATCGAGAAATAGGTTTCAGACGCTAGCCATGTGCCACCTGCATCTTCCAACCGGAATACCATGCCGTTGGCATGGCCTTTCAAGGCGGGGCCAAAATCAAACATCACGTCAACAGCGGGATCGAAATCAAAAGGTCCGCTTTTGCAGGTTGAGGTGATGCGGGCGAGAATATTTTCGATGTCTGTTGGATTGATCTCGGACGGAGATTCACCAGCGAGTCCCAAGACAATCGCACGATCCGTGCCGTGACCCTTTCCGGTGAACGCCAGTGAGCCATGCAGGCTGACGCGGATGCGTCCGGCTTTGTGCTCAAGCCCCGCCAGAAAGCGCCGCGCTGCCACCATTGGCCCCACGGTGTGGGAGCTGGAGGGGCCGATGCCGATTTTATAGAGGTCGAAAACGGAGAGGAACATGGCGCGAGCCTAACATCCTTTTACAGCTTACACGTCGCAACTCCGCCATGGCTTGGCAAAAAACGTCATGGACAGCAAACATCCGCATGCTAGTCCAAGCCATGATTTCGGTTTTGCTGGGTTTGGTGGCGGCCCTGTGCTGGTCCATCCATGATCTTTTGGCGCGGCGCTTTGCGGGGGGCGTCGGGCCCTTTCGCATGTCATTCTGGATCATGCTGGCGGGTGCTGCCCTGTTGGTTGTGCCTGTGATGTGGCGCGGGCAAATTCTGCATGGTGATGCACAGGCCTTGGCAACAGCCCTTGCCATGGGGCTGGTTTATGCCTTCGCCATGGGTTCGCTTTTACTGGCCTTCAGCCTTGCACCCGTATCCATCGTCGGGCCCATGACGGCGGGCTATCCTGCCATCGTGGTGGTCTGGGGCATGATGCATGGTCATTTTCCTTCGACCCTGCAATGGCTGGCCATCGCCTTGATATTGGCTGGCGTGGTGGTCGTCAGCCGCAATGGCCACGACGATGGGCATGCCGACAGTGTGGCACCAGGAAAAATGCCTTTGATTATTGGCGCGGCACTGGTGGCGGATCTGGCTTTTGCCGCCACCGTCATCATGGGACAATCCGCCACCACAAGCCTTGGTGAATATGAAGTCACTTTCCTGTCGCGCTTTCCAGCGGCTGCACTGTTACTTATGATGATGCTGAAAGACCGCGCGCAATTGGCACCACTTTCGACACCCGGCCGCATCTCCATCATTGCCATGGCTGCCTGCGATGTGACGGCCGTCACCGCCATCAATGCTGCTGCATGGTTTCCCAATCGCGAATTGGGGGCAATGGCGATTGCGAGTTACGGTGCCTTGTCGGTTCTCATGGCAATGCTATTCCTGCGTGAGCGCGTGGCGGCCCTGCAATGGCTCGGCATTGTTCTTGTGGTGACGGGCGTTGCCATACTGGGCTGGCCCGGATGATCAGTGGGCCTCGTCCCAGTTGAGGGCCGCTCGCGCATCGACCTGCAATGGCACCGTCAGTTTCACCGCAGGCTCTGGTGCGTCTACCATCACCCTTTGGACTATCGGCAGCGTCGCCTCGACTTCTGCATCGGGCACTTCGAATATCAATTCGTCATGCACTTGCAGCAACATGCGGGCGCTCAGTCCCGCCTGTTTCAATTCCGGCAACATGCGCACCATGGCGCGGCGGATGATATCGGCTGCTGACCCTTGGATCGGTGCGTTGATAGCGGCGCGTTCAAGGAAGGCGCGTTCAGATGGGTTCGACGAATGAATGCGCGGCAGGTGCATGCGGCGACCAAAAATGGTTTCGACATAGGCATGTTCATGGGCGAATTTCTTGGTGTCGTCCATGTAGGTTTTGATACCGGGAAAGCGCTTGAAATAGGTCCGGATATATTCACCCGCTTCCTCCCGTGAAATCGACAGCTGGTTGGCCAGACCAAAAGCCGAAATACCATAGATGATACCAAAGTTGATGGCCTTGGCACGGCGGCGCACGGATGAGTCCATGCCCGCAATCGGCACACCAAACATTTCTGACGCGGTCATCGTGTGAATGTCGAGACCCTCGGCAAAGGCATTTTTGAGCTGCGGAATATCTGCAACATGGGCCAACACGCGGAGTTCAATCTGCGAATAGTCGGCACTCACCAGCTTGTGGCCAGGTGCGGCAACAAAGGCTGTGCGAATGCGGCGGCCTTCTTCTGTGCGCACGGGTATGTTCTGCAAATTGGGATCGGTTGATGACAGGCGTCCAGTTGATGTGGACGCCATGGAGTAAGATGTATGTACGCGCCCCGTCGTTGGGTTGATATAGGTTTGCAAAGCGTCGGTATAAGTGGAACGCAACTTTGCCAATTGCCGCCACTCCAATACGCGCTTGGCCATCGGCACACCTTGGGCGGCCACGTCTTCCAGCGTGTCAGAGTCAGTTGACCATGCACCTGTTGCGGTTTTGCGCCCACCTTGCAATCCCATTTGCCCGAACAGAATATCACCCAGTTGCTTCGGCGAACCGATGTTGAATGTGGTGCCGGCAAGCTTGTGGATGTCGGTTTCGATCAAGGCTTGGGCTGTTGCAAACTCATGCGACAATCGCGCCAGCACGGCGCGATCGACCAGAATGCCTTCTGATTCCATTTGCACCAGCACCGGCACCAGAGGCCGCTCCAGCGTTTCATATACCGTGACTTTGCGGGCTTTCAGCAGCTTCTGCTTGAACAACATCCAGAGCCGCAGCGTGATATCAGCATCTTCAGCCGCATAATGTGTGGCACGTTCAATCGGCACACGGTCAAAAGTGACGGAAGATTTGCCCGTGCCCGCAACGTCCTTGAACGCAATCGGTTTGTGGCCGAGATGGCGTTGCGACAGCTCATCCATGCCATGGCCCACGTCGCCTGATTCAAACACGTAAGACAGCAACATGGTGTCATCGAGAGGTGCCACCGTGATGCCGTAGCGTTTGAGCAGCAGCATATCATATTTCAGGTTCTGGCCAATTTTCAGAACTGACGCATCAGCAAGCAAGGGCTTCAATGCCGCAAGGGCAGCATCACGATTGATCTGGCCTTCAACCAAGCCAGAGCCAAACAAACCATCACCCTGGCCTTGGTGGGCGAGGGGAATATAACAAGCCTTGCCCGGTGCCAGCGCCAGCGAAACACCCACGATATTGGCTTGCATGGCATCGAGGGAATCAGTTTCTGTATCAACGGCGACAAAGCCCTGATCCTTGGCCCTGGCGATCCAACTCTCAAGTGCGTCAATGGTCGTGACGGTTTCATAGTCAGTGTGCACAACAGGAATGGCACGCAAATACGCTTCCATCTGTGCTGCGTGGTCCACCACACCCTCGTCATTCCCGCGAACGCTGGGTACCAGACTTTCCGCAGGCGAACTGGTTGACGGACTGGTTTCCCGCTTTCGCGGGAATGACGGAGCGGAAGATGGTGTCCCACTTTCTCCCCCTTCCGGTGGCCAGAACTTTATCTCCACTGGCACAGGCTCAATCGCATCCGTATCAGCACCCAACACCGCCGCAATCTTTCGCGTGAAACTGGTGAACTCCAGCGCCTTCAAAAATCCGATGATGTCGCTGGCTTTCGGCACATCGACGGCAAACGCGCCCATGGCTTCGACATTGGGCACATCCTGATCCAGCGTGACCAACCGTTTGGAAATTCGTGCCTGCTCGGCAAAGGCAATGAGATTTTCGCGGCGCTTGTTCTGCTTGATCTCGCCAGCCCGCTCCAGCAGGGTTTCCAGATCGCCATAGGTGTTGATCAGTTCAGCACCCGTCTTCAAGCCAATGCCTGGCACACCCGGTACATTGTCAACACTGTCTCCCGCCAGCGCCTGCACATCCACCACCTTGTCCGGCGTTACGCCAAATTTCTCCAGCACTTCGGGATCAGAAATTTCCTTGTCCTTCATGGTATCAAACAACACCACGCCGGGCTGCACCAGTTGCATCAGATCCTTGTCTGAGGTGACGATGCGCACCGTTGCCCCCGCTGCCACGGCTTGCTTGGTGTAGGTCGCTATCAAGTCATCAGCCTCGAAGTTCGCCATCTCGATACAGGATACGTTGAAGGCCTTTGTCGCTTGCCGGATCAACGAAAATTGCGGACGCAGATCAGCCGGGGGCTCGGGCCGATGCGCCTTGTATTCCGGATAGAACTCATTGCGGAAAGTCTTCGAAGAATGATCGAAGATCACCGCCAGATGTGTGGGCTTGGTGGCGGCGGATGTATCCGACAGCAGTTTCCACAACATGTTGCAGAAGCCTTGCACGGCCCCCACAGGCAGTCCATCACTCTTGCGAGTCAGCGGCGGCAGGGCGTGATAGGCGCGGAAAATATAACCCGAGCCATCAATCAGATAGAGATGATCACCGGGCTTGAGGTTGTTTGATGAGGAGCTTGTCATGTGCCACAGTGTAGCCGTGCTCACGCGCCGTTTCCAATGCTTTGAGTTTGGCCCAGCCGGGTCGCTTGAACAGCATCGAAAGTGGTGTGCTACGCACGGCCCAGAACAGGAGAATCGGTCCCACAACACCTGCCAGCGTGCAAAGTGTGGCCAGCACATCGATATGAATGCTGGGTATCAACTTCAGTCCCACACTGCGCGTAGTCGCCATGAAGAGGAAGAAAGCGAGATATACGACGATCGAATTGGCCCCCAGATAACGCAACCATTCCACCCGACCTGACCTCGCCAACAACACTGAAGTGGTAATCACCGCCGCACAGCCGGCAAAGCCGAGCACAAGTCCCATGCCAGGCAACCCGGAAAAACCCGAAATCATGGCCATCGAATGTGCAGTGGCCCAGATATAGAGCATTGCCAATACGGCCAGTGCATTGCGCGACCACAAGTGTTCCGTCGCGCGGAACACCATCGGGGCCAGCCAATAGCCAGCGAAGAAATACACATAGCGCGCCGCAAATTCGTCAATTACCAGCCATCCCGTGTTAACTGGCAAAATTTCCAACATGGCCGCCAGACTGAAAACCAAGTAAGGCGGTGCGGCTTTTGTCGCCTTGGTCACGACAAAGAAGATAGCGAGCAGATAGATGAACCACAGCGTGCCAAATGGATCGATATAGCCCAAAGCATATTGACCAAGAGCGGCACCAAAGCCATCGTCCGCCGCTAGACCCGGCCCCTTGAAACCGAACTGTATGGTCATCCAGAGAATATAAAAATATGCGAAGTGCACAACCTTGGTATCAAGGTAACTTCGCCAAGGTGTGTTGATGCGCCGCGTCAAAAACAGGCCCGAGATCAAAAAGAAATCCGGCATGCGAAAAGGCCGCGCCCATTCAATGAAATGGCTGAGCAAGCCGGTCTGTCCCGTAGCTTTTTCCACGCCAAGCGTGGAATGCATCATAACCACAAGGATGATACAGATACCCTTGGCATAATCCACCCAATCGATACGATGTCTCTGTGCTGCAACATCCGTCATGATGCACCTGTACTGTTTCGGCACAAAATGCGCCGTCCAGATCATTTATCGCAACCACCTCGCCAAAGTCTGAAACCTGCACATCACGTTGCGGTGAGTGGTTGCCAGAGTCTTAACAGGGATGGGTTGCAGCAGCCTGATTGCTTCGCTATAGCAAAACAACCCCGCACCCGTAGCTCAGCTGGATCAGAGCGCTGCCCTCCGAAGGCAGAGGTCACAGGTTCGAATCCTGTCGGGTGCGCCAATCTTTTCAATAACTTAGATGTATATTTTGCACTGCAAAAAGTGCCTTGTCCGGAGAATGTCCGGATAATGTGTTCACGTGCAGTTCCGGGAACGGGCGGGAACTGTTCCACTCACGCCGTGCAGTATACTGCATTAACCTATTTACGGGCGATCAGCGCTGAAAGCCGTGACAGGGCTTGCGAGACAATCACGCCGTTGCTTTCGATGCTCTGGATGATTTCGGCGGGGGAGCGTGCGTCGAACTTGGCCACGGTGTTGGGGTTCACCGCTTTGAGGTCAAAGACGGTAGCGTCGATGGCTGCTGCTTGCGCTTCCAGTTCGCGCGCAGTCTTTTCCCTCTCGGCAATGGCAGAAGCGAGCGCCGTCAAGTCCAAGTCAGATGCCCTGGCTTTCTTCAGGCGCTTCTGTTCTTCCTTGAGGTCAACCACCTCGTCTTTGAGCGCTGCGGCCCGTGCCAGAATGGGTTCCATTTCCTCGCGGGCTTTCTGGCGGCGGGCGGCAAAGTCGATTGTCCAGGAATAGCGGCCATCGGCTTCAGCGGTGCCACGCTTCCCAAGCAGGCGCGCGTAAGACGGAAATGGCTTGCCCGCATTTTCTTCCTGCTCCTTCCAGTCAGCGGTGAGGTTTGCAGGCAGCGATGTGTCACCGAGAACTGAACCATCACTAGCGAAGCCAAAATGGGCCAGTGTCAACGGCGTCTTCTTACCGACTTTCACGTGGGACAGGTCATAGTACCAGATGCGCTCGGTCTTCTTGCCCTTGGTGAAGAACAGAAGGTTGGTCTTTACGCCGGCGCCCGCCGTGGAGAACACACCACCCGGCAAGCTCAAGACCGCCCAC
The DNA here is from genome assembly GCA_031430915.1 of Hyphomicrobiales bacterium. GTDB lineage: Bacteria > Pseudomonadota > Alphaproteobacteria > Rhizobiales > Aestuariivirgaceae > Aestuariivirga. Next base: position 7,108 of record JANPCL010000054.1, on the reverse strand, counting down.
AATGCACATTCATCGGCCAGCTTGCGTTTGGTTTCGACAAAGGCGCTTTCATTGGTGCGAAACAGCATGCCTTCATCCAGAACGATGGCGCAGGTGCCTTGGGGCGCAAGTTCGGCCAGAATATCCTGCACGAACAGCACCTGCGTTGAACTTGTCTCGAAGGCGAAGTTCTTTTGTGCGTCCTTGCCTTCCTTGCCGCCAAAGGGCGGGTTGGCGAGGATCATGTCGAACTGTTTGGGGGCGCGATCAAACATCGCGCCATAGGTGGCCTTCTTGGTCAGCGCATTGCCATGCCACAGATTGGGCTGGTCGATGCCATGCAACACCAGGTTCGCCATGGTGATGGGAAGCACGAGGTTTTCTTTCTCGCGGCCAAAAAAGGTGTCGTGCTTCAGGGCTTCAAGGTCTGTACTCAGCGGTGAGCGGCCGAGATTGCGGGAGATGTGCTCATAGGCAATGGCGAGAAAGCCACCCGTGCCACAACACGGGTCATAGATGGTCTGGCCAAGCTTGGGATCAACCGTGTGGACCATGGCGCGGATCACTTCACGCGGCGTGAAAAACTGGCCACCGTCTGAATTCTTCTCGCCCATTTTCAGCAGCAGGTCTTCATAAACCTGACTGAGGGTGAAGAAATGCGTGTCGTCGATATTGTCGACGCTGATTTCATGTACGCGGTCAAAAATGTCACGCAGATTGGTTTCGCTGTCGACGCGCACGCGCTCTACCGCCGTCATGATGCGGCCGATGATGCGTTGCTTGGGGCTTGCAGCGGGGTTGGGCAGGCCGGTGCGCGGGTCAATGTCGAGGCCATGGAGGGCTGGCAGCAATTCCCTGTTGATGAAGTCAAAGAGCTTGCCGTCACCCGCCGCAAAAAGTTCCTGCCGCTTCCAGCCGACGGGTTTGCCTTCCGCCGTTTGGGGGTGGCTTGGCTTGTCGGAATAGGGTGCTGCCCAATCCTGCCAGCGGAAGGGTGCCCGCAAAATGGGCGAGAAATCTTTGCGGCCCAGCGCCTCGGCCTCTTGTTCGTCACGCGCATCTTGCGCATCCAGCAAACGCAAGAACAGAATCCACGTCAGCTCCGGCACATATTGCAACGCGCTGGCGCAATTGGAGCGCCGCATGATATCGCAAATGCTCTTGACGAAAGAACTGAGTGACTGCGTCTGCGAAATAGACTTCGTTTGTTTGTTGGTGGTCTTGTTGGGGCGAGCCATGTCTACATTTCAAATGCTGATGCGAGAAGTTTCCGAGGAAGCTGAGTTATTTCTCGAAGTTGCATTTGCGCTGCGATCTTTGCAGCAGCAACTTCCGCCAGTTGGAGTTTTAAATTTCCGGAAATTTTCCTCTGATCTTCTAGAGAAATGAAAGGAACCTCAAAATCCTCAATCATAGCTTTGGTCAGAGCCTGGCGTGTTGCGCCTGCCTGATTGTCGTTGATTATTGATTGAAAACGCGGACTGGCAAGTAGTAACGCCAAGTAGTCTGGTTCCAAGTCTTTCCCACACCTGACTATGCAGACATGTTGGTTGACGTTGGCAGGGCATATTTCACGAGGCACAACACAAACGCGTCCAATTGAGGCTCCAGTGATATTCAATAACACATCATTTTCTTCGACACGCGAGCTCGACATTTCTGAATTGGTTTTTGGGGAAATGTAAACTAAGCCTTCACGGCTGAATTCTCCCATTAAAACGTTTTGACTTCGAATGAGAGGGATGCCCGAAATCAAATAGGATCGATAACCTCCGGTGGGTGTTTGTCCGCTTCCGATTTTTGATGCTAGTTCACTTAGCCGACAAAACTTCTTCATCCCCCAAACAGCCTTCCCTTGGCTTCGCGTACCACGTCAACGGGTCGCCCAAGTTTTTGCAGGGCTGCCAGTCCACCTGCCTCCCTGATGTCCGGCACATCCCATAGCGCAGAAGTTTCCAGCGCATCGGTGCCGCCTTGGGCAAACTGGTGGCCGAAGCCTTTCAGCACGGTGGCGGCGCGGGGTTCCATGCTGCCAAACCAGCTGCTGTTCATATCTACATAATTCTGCCCGCGTTCCAGCCGCTTCAGGGCGCGGGCACGGTAGGTGTGGTGGCTCAACACATCATAGAGATCGCATTCACCCATCTGGTCAATCTCGCGGATCACCTCCGGGCTGAAACTGTCGCCCAGCAGATGGTCAATCAGGCCGCGCCTTTGTTCCTGCTCGATCCAGAGTTTGCGGAACTCATCCAGCGTGTGGGCTTCAGCCAGCACCCGCGCCATGATTTCGCGGCGGTAATCATCCACCGGAATGGGCGTGTCGCGCCCATCGCGCGAGGACAAAATGAAGCGACCCTGCGGCGTGATGGAAACGCGCTGTCCGCCGATTTCGGCCACAGACGGACCGTCACCGCCGCCGCCTTCCCCACCATCATCAATGCCACCTTCGCCGCCGCCGCTGCCCCTTGGCCGGGATGGCTTGGTAATAAACTCGGTGCCGAACAGATCGGTGACGCCGGTATAGTCATAAAGCCAGAACTTGTATTTCTGGGTTTCCTCATGGATGCGGGTGCCGCGCCCCACCATCTGGTAGAACTTGATGGGCGATTGCAGATAGCGGAAGAACACCACGGCATTCAGCCGCTCAATGTCCACACCCGCCTCCAGCAAATCCACTGTGCAGGCGATGAAGGCACGCTCGCCAGAACCACGCATGGGCTCGATCATGTCAGCGCCGTTATTTGCGCCACCCATGCATTTGAAGGCATAGTGATCCTTCGGCTGCTGGCCCTTTTCGCGGCACCAGCGCACATAGAGATTGTTCATCGCTTGCGCCACGCGGTCCGCGTGGATTTCGCGGGTGCAGAAAATGATGGCCTTCTGTTCCGGCCCACCGTTTTGGCACAGGAGATTGAACAGGTCTTCGCACATTTTCGGCGTGCGCAGTTCAATGAACAACTCGTCGTCAAAATCCTTGCCGGTATATTGCGCCTTGGGCAGATCTTCTTCGGTGAGGGGCTGGCCTGTCTTGATGTTCTTGACGCCCGCCTTGAGGATGTCGTCCCGTGTAAACACCACATTGTCGATGCTGGGCTTACGCTTCACGATTTCGCAGGCGGCAAGGTATCCATCTTCCTGGGCTTCAATCAGCGTGTATTCATAGACCGGCTCACCGAAGTATTTGTGATTGTGGGCCGTGATCTCCTGGTCTTCCGCGCTCGCGTGTTTGGATTCCTCCAGCTTGCGCGGCGTTGCGGTGAGGCCGATGTGAATGGCGTTGGGGTTGCGCCGCAGCACCTCTGACCAGCGGCCCCAGGCGGAACGGTGGCACTCGTCAATAATGATGACGCTGAAGGCATCCTCACCATAGTGGTCGCTGAGGAAGCTGGCGAAGCCCTCTTCATCATCAAGCCCCAGCGTCTGATAGGTGGCGATGTGGATGCGGGCATTCTGTGCGGCATTGCCGCCGCGCTCGGTCTGCACGATGCGGACGTTCTCGCCGAAAGCTGCTTTCAACTTGTTATAGGCCTGCACGCGCAGTTCATCGCGGTCACACAGGAACAGGGCAGGCTTCGGCAATTGTCCGGCCTGCGACAAGCGCCACAGCAGGTTGGTGGCGATGATGGTTTTGCCAGCGCCTGTGGCCAGCGTGAGCAACACGCGCGGGGGTGCGCCGGATTTCCGGTCCAGAATGATCTTTTCAAAAGCAGCGCGGATGGCGGCATCCTGGTAATAGCGTCCTTCCGACCAGGCAGGGCTATCGGCCTGAAACAGGATTTCCGCTTCGGGTGAATAGAGGTTGATGCCCTTGTCGCGGGCATAGCGCGCTGTCAGGTCCGGGTGCGCCGGAAAGTCAGGGAAAGGAAAGGGCCCGTCCTGCAAGCTGCTGAAGCAATCAAACTCGCCATAGCGGTGGCCGTTGGTGGCGAAGACGTATTTCACGTCATAACGATCACAATCCGCATAGGCCTTGGCCTGCTGCATGCCCTTCAACGGGTCGTCATTCTCTTTCTTCGCTTCGAGCACGGCAATGGGCATGGCGCGCGGCATGTCGCCAACTTGAACACAGAGCAGATAGTCCGTCCGGCCCGGGCTTTTGCGCCTGCGTCCTTTGGGACCAGTTGGTTCGACAGGAGACGGAGTCAGCACTGTTTCCAGTGTCACGTGTTCCTGTTTCACATAACCCTTCGAACGAAGCACAGGATCGATGAGATGATAGCGTGTATCAGCTTCATTCATCCCCATGTCGTATCGCCCAGCAGTGTCAAATCAAATTTCATCCGTCCCGATACTCGAATTGAACCAATTTTCTTAGACTTAACAAACAAATATCAGTTGCACTACTGGAAATGAATTCTGAGGACGCTATTCGCCGGATGACGTCAAACCTGAGGGATGCCTTCCGATAGTTCATTGCCCGTAAGCAGGACCATGTGGCACGTGAGCCGCCCCACTTTCAAAAAGACATCGCCACATCGCACTGCTTCTTGGAACTCGTAATTCATTGTGTACTTTTCGCGGGCTCATAACCTGAAGGTCGTCAGTTCAAATCTCGGGGGTGGGCTAGAAAAGTCGCCCAGGGTTACACTTGAAAAAGAATTTGCGGGATATCCACAACTAAGGCGCACTATTAGAGAGAATACCTGCGGTCTTGTAACCCCAAGCAATACAATAACCGCGCCAGTCAAGTGTTAGAAGTAAGAACCAGCTGGCAACCTGTCCATGCCATATCAACAATAGTTATCTAAAGCTTCACAAACGAATAGCGATTCTTGATGTTGGCGTGAAAGTATTTCCCTTTGGAGTCAGCGGCCATAATGCTGTCCCACTCGCCTGACGAAACGCCCGAGTATTGGTAAACCCCACCTGAGTTGAACTCTATTTCAAGGGTCTGACTGTCCTCGTCATAGCCAATGGCACGAATGTCAGTTGATGTGACCGGTGTGCGTTCCATGATGCCCTGTCTTCATTTGTTGGAAAGTTAAGTCTTTGGCTTCGTTTGTACTGTTGGCTGACCAGCATTCGAGTCCTGCCTGCGCCAAGCCTCGACTAATGGCTTGTAGTTTTCATGCTGTACTGGCTCAGTCCAGCCTCCACTCCTCACACGCTTGCCATCGGCACCCTTTGGCACGACGACCACCGGATCATCACTATCTGGTCGGCGTCCCTCGGCCGGACGGTCGATGATGGCGCGTATCGGCATGTTAACTGCCTCACCTACGATCAAAGCTTCGCCAGTGCGAAGAATCGGCAGCATTGAGAACAGCCCCTTCAGATTATCTGATGCACAAGATGTGACCTGGTTTCGATCTGAATCGTTGGTTAGGCGCAGGGCTATGATTGTGCCACACTGCGACAGGATCGTCGTGTCAACTTCCGACGGGCGTTGACTGACGAGCATCAGTCCAACACCATATTTACGGCCTTCCTTTGCTATACGCCGGGCAGCAACGGCGGCGCGGCTCTTCGACTGAGAGCCAAGGTAAACGTGTGCCTCCTCCAAGACGACAAGCAAAGGTCTTTCCCTACCACCTTCCTGCTTTAATCGCCCCCAGAAGATCGCGTCATACAGGATTCGCAGAACGGCACCGACCAAGTCGTCAACAATGGCGGCCGGAATCCCTGACAAATCAAAACTGAAATGGGAGTATTTGCACCTATCCACCCTGAGAGTAGTGCATCAAGATCGGACTTTGTAGTGCCATCTTTCGCGACCGCCCACTCGCCGGGGTTGAAGAGAAACTGCATTCGTGGATCGCGCAGCTTGCTCTCCAGCACATCAAGATGCGCTCGTGGTGCGTCGGTGTAGAGTCCCTTATAGACCTTGTTAGCTCCCGCATCAGTGGTGACGGGTTGGAATCGTGGTCGGACAAGCTTGTCTGCATCACCGAAGGCCTTCGCTTGAGGTACACCATCCTCTACATAGGCTCGCGTTGCCTCTGTCTGATTCTGATTGCTACTGGCCGTATGAGTTGCGCATTGCAATGAATAGAGATCATGCCACAACTGATGCACCGAGAATGGCAGTGGTGTATCGACAGTCACAGCGAGGTCCGATAGGCAATGAGCAACGCCTCCAGCCTTAGAGGATCGCTTGCTTGCCAACAGTTTCTCTTGCAACAGTGTCAAGGGCGTCCCAGACACAGGGCCCATAGCTAATGATATGAACTCCTCAGCAGTGAGGGCCCAAAACGGAACATGAAGTTCTCTTTCCCCTATCTTTGCATTTGCGCCAACCCGCAATACTCTCGCCAGATCGCCGAACGCCTTCGTGTACTCCCCATGCAGATCAAACAAAACTACGCGCGCGGACTTGAAGTGCTCTCGGTCGGACACAGCGCCGAGAAGATTAGCAACCGCATTGGATTTTCCCGAGCCGGTGCTGCCGACTACAGCGGAGTGGCGGCTGACCAAAAGATTCAAGTCAAGATATGCACGAATCGACTCGGCGCTAGCTACTCGACCTACGGCAACGTATCCATCTTCGTCACCAGGCGCGTAAACAGTCTTTAAGTCTGATTCAGTGACAACATGAACAGAGTCACCAATCGACGGGTACTGTGCAATGCCGCGCTCGAACTTTGTTCCGCGCCGCCCTTGCCCGACCAATTCGACCCGAAGCCATCGATTACCGAACAGCGGCGCAACCTCTTGGGGGCCAGGTGCAGCACCGGCTCCGACCTGCGATATCACGCCGTAGAGATCAACGTATCCAGAAGGGATGCGAACAAAGCCACCAACTTGGCCTACGCGGTACGCCTCGCCATTGACGAACAGAAGGCCGCCCGGCGTGCTGTCCGCCAGTTTAACGCTGACGCTCGAACCATTGACATCCTCGACCGTACCAAGGCGCGAAGGATCGAGACTAGAGGGTTGGTTGCGCGTCATGACTTCCCCCGCCGCAAAGTTGTTCGAGGAAAAGACCGAAGTAATGAAAATCTCCAAGCCGACAATACGGATACAATATCTTTGGATCCCTCTCGGCCTTTGGCTCTTCTAAAAGCCAGGGCGCATGTTCGTTGCCGCCGGTCGTCCCAGGTCGGTACAAGCCCACACGAGTTCCGACGACAGCGCCATCCCGAGATGGTATATCAGTACCTTACTGGCCCACGGTTCCGTCACCGCGTTG
>JANPCL010000053.1:0-5948 GCA_031430915.1 Hyphomicrobiales bacterium | reverse complement strand
GCCCGAAGGGCGGATGAGGGGCAACATACTCCACTCTCACACAGGCAGTTTCACCGTTGCCCGCAGGCCGCCCATTGGGCTGTCTTCGAGAAAAATATCTCCGCCATGTGCATGGGCGATATCGAGGGCTATGGCGAGGCCGAGACCGGTTCCGGTTTCATCGAGATTTCTCGCATTGTCCAATCTTACAAATGGCCTGAAGGCGTGTTCGCGCTCGGCTTCAGGAATGCCGGGCCCGTTGTCGTCGACGTGCAGCCACAAGCGGTCATCACGGATTTCGCCGGAGATGTTGATGCGGGTGCCATAACGTGCGGCATTGCCGATGAGGTTTGAGAGCAGGCGGCGAAAGGCGTTGGCTTTCAACATGACCCGTTGCTCTGGCAGAACGCCTATGTCGAAGAGGGCTTCGGAGTCAGGTCTGTCGCGTTCGACGGATTCAATAGTGGCGGCCACGGCTTCTGGCAGCGACACGGAGACCACCTGCTCTCCCCCGTCGCCTTTTACGAAGGCCATATAGTCTTCGAGCATATGTTGCATTTCATCCACGTCTTCTTTCAAGGGATGAACTTTCGGATTGTCCCCGATGACAGCGAGTTCGAGTTTGAAGCGCGTCAGAATGGTGCGCAGATCGTGGCTTACACCGGCCAGCATAGCGGTTCTTTGTTCGACGTGGCGCGCTATGCGACGGCGCATGTCGAGGAAGGATTGGCCGGCTTCGCGGATTTCGGCAGCACCCCTCGGGCGGAATTGTTTGTTGTCGCGGCCAAGGCCAAAGTCATGGGCGGCGGTGGCGAGTTCCAGAATGGGCCTGATCTGGTTGCGCAGAAACAGGGCTGCGATTGACAGCAGCAGGGCGGTGGAGCCGAGCATGAGGAACATGAGAAACGGTGTGTTGGCAGCCCAGGCGCGGTCAGCATCCGTCTTCACCTGGAAGATCAGGTTGGGCTCCACTTCGACCTGGATTTCGACCTTGCCGTCATTGCCGCTGCCGACAACGGCGAAGGGCTTGCCGGTTTCGCGGGCGAGGTACTTTTGCATCTTCACGTCGAAGAGTTGATAGAAGGCAGGATCCGGAACCGTGGGGAGTTTGGCATTGCGCAGCACGGACAACTCAAGGCCAAGCCGGGCTTTTGCGAGTTGCTCGATATCAGTCGCGGCAGCTTCTGATTTGTCGGAGCGGTTGTAAAGTTCGACCAGAATGCCGACATCGCGGGACAAGGCGCGGGCAAGAACCTTGGTCATGTTGTCCCAGTGGCGGTCGAGAATAAAGCCGGCGACGATGAGTTGCATCAACAGAACGGGCACAATGAGGATGAGCATGGCGCGGCGATAGAGGCCTGCGGGCGCATAGCGCTCCAGCCAGCGATTGAACTTGTTATAGAAAGTCGGCTCGGGTTGATTGGTCATTACACAGGCTCCGCAAACAGACAGTAGCCCTGCCCGCGCACGGTTTGCAAATAAACCGGGCTTGCAGGATCGATTTCGATTTTCTGGCGCAGGCGCGTGACCTGCACGTCAATGGCGCGGGCATCATCGGGAATGCCCTCGGCCTGTAGCCGGGCGCGGGCTACTGCCTGTCCCGGCGTAGCCGCGAGCAGGCGAAGTATGTCCTTCTCGCGGCCGGTCAAATGAATGGCGATATCACCCCGGGTCAGGGCACCGTTTTCGAGTTCAAAAATGCAGTCGCCGAATTTGATGGCCAAGATTTTCTGGGCTGGCGGCTGGCTGCGGCGCAGCAGATTGCGCAGGCGCAGCAGCAGTTCTTCCGGTTCAAAGGGTTTGCCGAGATAATCATCGCTGCCGTTCGATAATCCCAGAATGCGGTCTGTCGCATCGGAGCGGGCGGAGAGCATCAAAATTGGAACAGTGTTCCGGCCGTCCCGCAGGGACTTGGCGAAGTCGAAACCGTTTTCTCCGGGCATCATGATGTCGAGAATAATGATGTCGTAGCTAAGCCCCAGCAAGGCCTTGCGGGCCTCGGCGGCATTGCTGGCGGCAGTCACACGATAGCCGTTGGTTTTAAGATAGGCCGCCAGCAATTCGCGGATGCGGCGGTCATCATCGACCAGAAGGATATGGGCGGCGCTGTCGGTCATAGAGTTGCTGTGGCCCGACCGATCCAGTGCTGGGCGGCATCGCGATTCTCGGGGTTGATGAGTTGCAGGAAAAGTTCCCGGTAGAGGCTGCCGTCACCTTCCCCCAAGTGTTGGGCGGCATCGCGGAAGCGCTGCATTTGCGGAGTGATGAGTTTCTGCCAGAGGGCGGTGCCTTCGGGTGTGAGATAAAGCAAGCGCTGGCGGCGGTCTTCCGGACCTTCTTTTTGCAGGACGTAGTCCTGTTCGAGCAGATCTTTCAGCACCCGGCTGAGAGACTGCTTGGTGATGCGCAGGATATCCAGAAGTTGCGCTACCGTCATGCCCGGGCTGCGACCAACAAAATGCAGCACCCGGTGATGGGCGCGGCCAAAGTGGATTTGGGCCAGCATGTCGTCAGCGTCGGTTACAAAATCCCGGTAGGCGAAGAACAGCATCTCCACCAGTTCTGCGGCTTCGGCATCGGTCATCGGGTTTTGCAATTTTTGCATGGTTGCATTTATGTCAGCCATGTTGACATATTTTTCCTGTGTGTTAGCGTCGCGGTTATTGGACGAGTCAGATAAACCTATCGCACGTCCTGAGCCGCTGGCAAAACATTGGGAGACGACTATGAGCATTATTCCGTTCGACAAGCGCGAGGGCGTGATCTGGTTCAACGGAAACATCATCCCGTGGCAAGAGGCCAAAGTGCATGTACTCACCCATGGTTTGCATTATGGCTCTTCCGTGTTTGAAGGCGAGCGGGCCTATGGTGGCAAGATTTTCAAATCCAGGGAACACACCCAGCGCTTGCGCAATTCGGCGAATATCATGGATTTCGACCTGCCGTTTACGGACGATGAAATCAACGCGGCCAAGGACAAGGTTGTGGAGTTGATGGGCGGGGGCGACCAATATGTGCGCCCCGTTGCTTTCCGTGGATCTGAAATGATGGCGGTATCAGCGCAGAATAATACCATTCACGTTGCCATAGCCGCGTGGGCCTGGCCTTCCATGTTCGATCCCGAAACCAAGATGAAGGGCATCAAGCTCGACATCGCCGATTATCGCCGCCCGGACCCGATGTGCGCTCCTGTTCATGCGAAAGCTGCCGGACTGTACATGATCTGCACAATCTCCAAACACAAAGCAGAGAAGAAGGGCTACGCCGACGCCATGATGCTGGATTGGCAGGGGCGGGTTGCGGAATGCACGGGGGCCAATATTTTCTTTGTGCGTGATGGAGCCATTCACACACCCATTGCTGATTGCTTCCTGAATGGACTGACGCGGCAGACGGTGATTGCTCTCGCCAAAAAAGAAGGCCTCGAGGTCATCGAACGCCGCATCATGCCGGAAGAGTTGTCCACATTTAACGAGTGTTTCATCGTGGGCTCGGCGGCTGAAGTGACGCCTGTTGCAGAAATCGGGCCCTACATGTTCAAGCCCGGCAATATGAGCCGGACTATGATGGATGCTTATTCGACAGCGGTGCGCGCATAGCCTGTTGTAACAAGTTCCAACTTGGTCTTGAGTTGATAAGGCTCCAAGGAGGACGTTATGAAAACTTTGCTGATTGTTGTTTTAGCAGTCGTTTCACTGGACTATACCCCGCATGTTCATGCCGAAACCTTGCATTTGGGCGATGGCTTCATCACTACATCAGGTAACATTCAGTGCGGTCAAAGCGATCCTGCGCAATCTGGAAGCAGTTTCCGGGTCTATTGCGTGCGCTTCAAACCAAAGGAATTAATGGCTTATATTGAAAATGGTCATGTCAAAGTCTCCGACCAAAACATCCCTGTCAGTTCGGTTGAAGATCAGGACACATTGCGAGACGGTGATAGCAACGTTTTTGCAAGTACCACCTGTACGGTTGCCAAAGATGGCGTCACCTGCACTGACAATGGCACAAGTTTCAAAATTTCACGTCGCGGTGTTGAAACGTTGAAGCAAGTTGTACGCCCATAGAATCAGCTAAAAGGAAGAATGTCTGAAACCGACCTCTATCTCCCCGTCAAACGACTCCTTGAAGCTCAAGGCTTCACCGTCAAAGCTGAAGTGAAGGGTTGTGATGTTGTGGCGGTGCGTGGGGACGAAACACCTGTTGTGGTGGAGTTGAAACAGTCACTGTCGCTCGCCCTGCTCTACCAGGCGGTGGACCGGTTGACGGCTGTTGATCATGTTTATGTCGCCGTGGCGCGGCCCAAGCGCGGGGTTACTTCGGATGCGACGAAACTGTGTCGGCGGTTGGGGCTTGGCTTGATTGTGGTTTCGGCGGCAGGAAGCGTTGAAGTTCTGGCAGACCCTGTGGCTTATGCGCCGCGCCCCAATCTCAAACGCCGGGGGGTGTTGTTGAAGGAGTTCCACGCGCGGTCTGGTGATCCCAATGTGGGGGGATCGACGCGCAAACCTTTGATGACGGCCTATCGGCAGGACGCTCTCAAATGCGTGGAGCATTTGAAAGCGCATGGGCCTTCGCGGCCGCGTGATGTGAAGGCGGCAACGCAGGTGGATCGGGCGGCTACGATCATGCGGGATAATGTGTATGGGTGGTTTTTCAAGGTGGAGCGAGGGGTTTATGGGGTGGTGTGAGGCGGGCCTTCACAAATCCAGCACATCCACCACGCCATTCACGGCTTTCAACGCGCCCTTGATTTGCGGTGTCATGATGAAATTCTGACCGAGTGACACATCCACTTCACGGCCTGTGTCGGTAATCAGAGTCAGCAATACCGGGGCCTTGCCTTTGCGTTCGAGGCGTTTGGAGATTGACTCTATGGGGCCTGCATCGCGCACGAATATCTGCACGCCTTGCACCACGGCAGCGGCGGCTTTGTCCAATGCTTCCACGCCTTGCAGGCGGAGTTTCACCTCGTCGGCTTCCACGTCGGCTTCCACACTGACGATCAGTGATGTGCCGGGTTCAAGCAATTCACGAGCGGCGGTCAGGGTGTCGGAAAAGCAGATGGCTTCGAATTGTCCGGTGGGGTCGGAAAAGCCGATGAAGGCGAAACGGTTGCCGGCTTTGGAGCGGCGTTCTTGCCGATGCGTGACAGTGGCTGCGATGCGCGCGGCTTTGGTGCCGTCGGTTTTGGCTTTGTGGGCGAATTCGGCATAGGTGTCCACGCGCATGCGGCGCAACGAAGCAGCGTACTCATCCAGCGGATGACCTGAAAGATAAAAGCCCACGGCTTCAAATTCCTGGGCCAGTTTTTCCATGGGCAACCAACTGTCGCGCTTGGGCATGCTGAGTTCAGGAGCGGACACAGCGCCACCTGAGAACATGTCGTTTTGCCCCGCTGCCTGTTCATTGCTGGCGCGGTTCGACAAGCCGATGATCTGGTCGATGGCTTCAAACACCTGTGCGCGGTTTGGCGACAGCGTGTCGAAGGCTCCCGCCTTCACCATACTTTCCATGGCGCGGCGGTTCAGGGATTTTGAGTCAACACGGCGGGCAAAATCTGCGAGGGATTTGAAGAGGCCACCCTCCTCGCGCTTTTCCACCATGTGCTGCACGGCACCGCCGCCCACGTTTTTCAGCGCTGCGAGGGAGTAGACGACGGCACCGTCTTTCACGCCGAATTCGACGCCTGACGCATTCACGGAAGGTGCGACGATGGGCAGTTTGAGGCGTTGGACTTCTTGTTTCAACAGCATCAATTTGTCGGTGTTGCCCATATCCAACGTCATCGACGCGGCAAGGAATTCAACGGGGTAGTTCGCCTTCAGGTAAGCGGTTTGATATGAGATGTAAGCATAGGGTGCGGAATGGGATTTGTTGAATCCGTATTCGGCGAATTTGGCGCAGGCGTCGAACACTGCGTTGGCCAGTTCTTCCGTCACATTATTGGCGATGGCCCCCTTGATGAA
>JANPCL010000052.1:0-39777 GCA_031430915.1 Hyphomicrobiales bacterium | reverse complement strand
AACCCTCATGCTGAGGTGCGAGCCCTTGCGAGCCTCGAAGCATGCGCCACGAGTCATTCATTAACCCCAATCTTTTCAGCCCCGGAATAACCACCCGTTAACCTAAATGTCGCCACAAGGGATGATCAAATCACGGCCCAGATTTCTGAGGGGACCATCATGAACAAGATCATTCTTGCTGCCACATTGTCGGCATTCGCACTCACGGCCTGCACAACCAATCCTTACACGGGTGAACAGCAGGTTTCGAAGGGGCTTTTGGGTGCTGGTACCGGTGCTGTCATAGGCGGTGCTGCAGGTGCCTTGCTGGGCGCTACGACCTCCGTCAGAACCCGCAAAGCCGCGCTGATTGGTGCTGGTATCGGGGCGCTGGCTGGTGGTGGCGTTGGTGTCTATATGGACAACCAGGAAGCCCAGTTGCGCCAGCGCCTGCAGAATTCCGGCATATCGGTTACACGTGTTGGAGATTCGATCGTACTCAACATGCCATCAAATATCACGTTTGATTCCGACCAATCGGATGTGAAGCCACAGTTTTATGATACGCTGAATTCCGTGGCATTGGTCTTCAAGGAATATAACCAGACGCTCATCGATGTTGCGGGTCACACGGATTCCGATGGCTCTGATGACTACAACTACGAGCTTTCACAACGTCGTGCAGGTTCAGTTGCGCGATATCTGTCATCGCAGCAACTGGATTCGCAGCGCTTCTCGGTTGAGGGTCGAGGCGAGCGTGAGCCGATTGCTTCCAATGCTTCGGCACGTGGCAAGCAACAGAATCGCCGTGTGGAAATCACCATTCAGCCTTTGACCTGATCAAGGCAGGTGACGGGGCGTTACGGCTCGGCTAAGGCGCCTATGATATGACACAGGCGCGCTTCACTCTCACTCTTCCCTCACAATCGCTCGAACTTGCTCAAGCTTTGGCTGACACCATTGATGAGGATGTACGGCTCGATGCGCTTGCGGTGACTGTCAATGAAACTGACGAAGCGCAGGCACTTTGGAATACGGTTGCCTATTTCGAAGATGAAGCATCGGCGCGGTCGGCCAAGGATATGCTGGGTGGCGTGATTGAGCCTGTGCCTGATGTGGATTGGGTGCGACGTTCGCTGGAAGGTTTGGCCCCTGTAACGGCGGGCCGGTTTTTTCTGCATGGGTCACATGACCGGGATAAACGCCGCAGCGGCGGGCAATCGCTGGAAATCGACGCGGGTACGGCCTTTGGTACGGGGCACCATGGCACCACGGCAGGCTGCTTGATGATCCTCGACAGGTTGCTCAAGTCCCGCGCCTACCATCGCATTTTTGACCTTGGCTGTGGTACCGGCGTTCTGGCCATTGCAGCGGCCAAGGCCTGTCATGTCAGGGTTCTCGCATCGGACATTGATGCGGAGGCGGTGCGGGTGACGCTGGACAATGCCACGCTGAATAACCTGCATCCCTTGATTTCGGGAGTTACAGCTGCGGGGTTGCATCACACCGCTATCCGGCACTCTGCTCCGTTTGATTTGATCTTTGCCAACATCCTGGCGCGTCCGCTTGTCGCATTGGCACATGGCATCTGCCAGTTGCTGGAACCCGGTGGCACAGTCATTTTGTCGGGATTGACGCGAGATCAATTGCGCTGGGTATCGGCTGCCTACAAGGTGCGCGGGCTGGTGCCGGTTGCGATTGTCCGTATCGACAATTGGGTGGCGCTGGCCATGACCCGCCCCCAAACAAAACGCCCGAAGCGAGGCTTCGGGCGTTCTGCAATCTATACCAAGGCACCCGGGTGGGAGCGTGACATATGAGTTTCTTGCTCCAGACGCTTCTTTCACTTCGCAAGTGAAGAACTTGCTCTTCCGAAGCGATTAGCGGCCCCAGATGGACTTGCCGATGTCGGCACGCTTAAGTCCAATATCGGCCAGCAGCCGGTCATCAAGCTGACGCAGCTGCTTTTCGGCATGGCTGCGGGCCAAGAATGACTTAAGCTGGCCCATCAGGCCGGGGGTGCCGGAAAAGCTGTTGTTGCGGCTGGTTTCGCGGCCCATGGAAATCGTTGTCATTTGTCGTACTCCTGTCAGTTCAGGCGCCAAGGATTTTTAAACCTGTCGCCAAATTTTTTGTGCGTCGCACAATCACAATGCTGAGATAGGCGGCAATTGCCGCAAAAACAAGCGTGGGAAAGGCAGGTTGTTATGTGAATTACGCATATCTATGTTCATCTTGCGTTAACACAGGCGTGGCTTGAGAACCCGGACAATATACGATGAAACCTTTAAATATTCTCACTCTTGGTTCATAAATCTGTCACAATCAGCACGATAGAGAACTCGTCGCCAAGGGATTTTGTGTCTCTAAATGATCAAATCACATGCAATTTTCGCATTGCTTATGTTGCAGCGCAATATTCAAGCAGATTTCTGTGGTTCACGCTTGTTCTGGATATCTTCGCTGGACAAGGCTTCAGGACGACCGAGCAAATACCCCTGAACGTGATCACAGCCTGCTTCGCGCATGGCATCGAGGTGTTGCACGGTTTCAACGCCTTCCGCCGTCATGGTTATACCCAAATCCCGGGCGAGATGAACGACTGCGTTGACGACAGCCGCACTTTCGCGGCGATTGCCAAAGCTTTGCACGAAGCTGCGATCAATCTTGATCTTGTCGAAATTGAACTGGTGCAGATGTGACAGCGACGAATAGCCGGTGCCGAAATCATCCAACGCCAACCGAATGCCGAGGGATTTGAGGTCGCTCAGGATGCGGGTGGTGTGTTCGACGTTTTCCACTAGGGCATTTTCCGTCAATTCGAGCTCAAGCCGCGAGGGCTGCAAGCCTGAATCAGCAAGCGCGCTGGTCACCACTGCCAAGATGCGGTGGGTCTGCAGTTGCAGCGGCGAGACGTTTACGGCCACGCACACATCATTGGGCCAGCGTGTGGCATCGCGGCAGGCCTTGCGGATGACCCAATCACCAATATCGCTGATGAGTCCGGACTCCTCGGCAATCGGAATGAATTCATCGGGTGGCACCGAGCCAAGTTCTGCCGTTTGCAAACGCAGCAAGGCTTCGTAGGCATAAGTCCGTCCGGTCTGGATTTCGATGATGGGCTGATAGTGCAATACGAACTGCTCTTGTGCGAGGGCAACCCGCAGCGCTGCTTCAATGTCGCGGCGGCGCTGTTGCGAACTATCAAGGTCTTCGTCGTAGTAACGCACTTGGCCCCTGCCCCGGTGCTTGGCAGCGTAAAGGGCAACGTCCGCACGGCGCATCAACTCATCGCGGCAGTGGATCCCGTCGAGGACCTGCGTGACACCCATGCTCACGCCGATGTTGATCTCATGTTTTCCCACCGTAAAGGGAGTGGTTAGTGAGGCCGTAATGCGGTTGGCATAGTCATCAATACGGGATTTGACGCCACTGCATATCACCGAAAATTCGTCGCCACCGAGCCGCGCCAACATGCCCTTTGCGGGAAGGCAGCCCGCCAGCCTGACGGCGACGGCGCGTAACAGCTGGTCACCTGTGGCGTGGCCGAAGGTGTCGTTCACGGCCTTGAAACCGTCGAGGTCAAGATACATCACCCAGCTCGGTATGGCGGACTTGGCCTGCAAGGTTGCATCGAGGCGGTCGTAGAAGAAGGCCCGGTTTGGCAATTCTGTCAGGGTATCGAAAAGTGCCATTTTACGGACTTTCAGGTCGGCCAAGCGCTCATCTGTCACGTCGGAGGCTACGCCGTGCCAGCCTGAGAGTTTGCCTTCATGATCATGCAGTGGCTTGGCGGAGAGTTTCAGGTAACGGTCGAGACTGCCAATGCTGAAGCAGACGATCTGATTGCTGAAAGAGTCTCCTGCCAACAATTTCTCCCGAATGCCCGTGTTGTCGCTCTCCTCATTGCAGAAAATCTCGGAGAGTTTCAGCAGGGAGTTTTGCGCCACCTTGTCGACGCTGAGTTCCAGCACGCGGGCAAATCGGTCAGCGCCGCGTTGCAGGCAGCCGTGACGGTCGGTTTCCCACAGCCAGTCGCTGGCGTTTTCTTCGAAATCGCGCAGCAAAAGGCTGATGACATCATTTTTCGACAGCAGTTGTTTTTCTGCGAGTACACGCTGGCGCAGCACGTTTACACTCACCATGACGGCGCGCATGAGAAAGACAAAGAGCACCGGCACGGCATAGGGCATCCAGGTTTCGCCAACACCCGGTGTCCTGACCATACCGAGAAATCCGCCCAAGCCGGCAAAGCCTGCAAAAACAGCGGCAGCGGCGGGAAGTGACCAGGTCGAGAAAGCGCCGCCGCACATCAGGCCAGCGATGGCCCAGCCCAACATGATCTGTTCGTAGGAACTGGCTGTGGGCATCAGCAGCATGAAGCCCGCGCCCCAAGTCATGCCGCGAGCGGCACTTGCCGTTGTCATTATCCATGAGGCAGCCACGCGGCGTTCTGGTGTGGCGAAACGGGTTTTGACGACCCAAAAGCAAATTGCACTGAGGGCAACAACCGCGATGCAGACAACTGCCCAGGACCGTGCGAGGGCCGCCTGTTCCGGGGCGTGCATGACGGCGGCAACGATGACCGCGACTATGGCGTTGGACAAGAGCGTTGTGCCAGCCCCTGTGAGCAAGGGCTGCAATTGCTCAAACAAAACGGCGCGCGGGTCATAGACTGCGAGGCGCTGGCGAATCGTTGTATGCGGATAAGGCTTGGCGCTTGATTTCATGATGGTTTGGGTCCCCGTGTCGTAAACTGTCAGCAACATCTTGACCCCGCGTTAATTTGGACCGCAAAAATACAATCTCCACTACCTTTTCGATCAGGAACTCGCACAATGCCCACCCCCCCTCCTGCTGCCACCAGACTTTCAGCGCTGCGCAAACATCTCAAGGCACAAAAGCTTGACGGGGTGTTCGTGCCGCGAACCGATGCCTTCATGGGTGAATATGTGCCCACAAGTGACGAGCGTTTGCGCTGGATTACGGGATTTACGGGTTCTGCGGGTTTTGCCTTGATTGGTTTGACGCAGGGGGCGTTGGTGGTGGATGGGCGCTATACATTGCAGGCGCCGAAGGAAACCAAGGGAACCAACTTGAAAGTTCTCTCGCTTGAGGCAGCAGAACTTTCGCAATTTCTATCAGGATTTCGCAATGGATCAACTTTGGGATTTGATCCATGGGTGACAAGTGTGGCGGAGGCGCGGCGATTGACGAAGGCGGTGGAGGCTGCCGGGCATAAGCTCGTTGCGACGTCTGGCAATATGGTCGATGCGGTTTGGGCTGATCGGCCAACACCACCTGCAAATCCGGTTGTTGTGCATCCCCTGCGGTTGGCTGGGCAAGCGGTTGATGAGAAGCTGGCGCTTTTGGCAAAGGGCTTGCGGGATAAAAACTGTTGCGCTGTCGTTCTGACGGATGCGCATTCGGTGGCGTGGGCGTTCAACATCCGCGGCAGCGACATCGGCCACACGCCGCTGGCGCTATTGCGGGCTATCATTTTCAAAGATGGCACGGCGCAGGTGTTTGTTGAGAAATCACGTTGTCCAGCGGGCGGATTGGGAAAAGGCGTGAAGCTTGTTGCCCCCTCGCAGTTTACAGCCACACTTTCTGGTCTGGCAAAAAAACACTGGCCTGTGATGATTGAAGCCGCACAATGCCCTGAGGCCATTCGAGCGATTTTGGCCAAGGCAAAGATTGCGATTGTCGAAGACGTCGATCCTTGCAGTTTTCCCCGGGCGCGGAAGAATGCAGCAGAACAAGCGGGCAGTCGAAAGGCGCATGCGCGGGACGGCGTGGCGGTCGCGAATTTTCTGGCGTGGCTTGATGGTGCTGCGGCTGATGGATCGCTGACTGAAGTTGCTGCACAGGTGAAGTTGCATGATTTTAGAAAGGCCACGGGCAAGCTTAAGGATTTGTCGTTCGGAACAATTTCAGCAGCGGGTGCGAATGCTGCCCTGCCCCACTATCACTCGGTAGGAAAAACCGGCGCAAGGCTGAAGCGGGACCATATCTATCTCATCGATTCCGGCGGTCAATATGAGGATGGTACCACGGATATCACGCGCACACTGATCATCGGTTCGCCCAATGCCGAAATGAAGCGGCACAATACGCTGGTGTTGAAGGGGATGATCGCGGTTTCGATGGCGCGCTTTCCGGCGGGGACAACAGGCATCCAGATTGATGCTTTCGCGCGTTCGGCGTTGTGGGGACAAGGTTTTGATTTCGACCATGGTACGGGTCATGGCGTGGGCAGTTACCTCTCGGTGCATGAAGGGCCTGCGCGCATCAGCAAAGCCGGGCATGTGGCACTGGAGCCGGGCATGATCTTGTCGAATGAACCGGGGTACTACAAGCCGGGGCGCTATGGTATCCGCATCGAGAATTTATTGCTGGTCACACCGCCAGCGAAGATCAAAGGTGGGGAGCGGGCCATGCTGGGATTTGAAACGCTTTCTTTTGCGCCGATTGACAAACGGTTGATTGACGAAGTCCTGTTGACAAAGGCGGAAATCCATTGGCTTGATGAATATCATGCCGAGGTGTTGCGGAAAATTGGTGGTGGCGTTTTGCCGGAGACGAAGCCGTGGCTTGAGCTGGCCTGTGCGCCGTTGAAGCACGGCACGTGAGGAGAGAAAGGGACCTCATCACCCCTTCGGGGAGCTTCTCCAAAGGAGAAGCGACTGGATGTAAGACCTCCCAAAATAATCAACATTGAGGGAAGCCTTGCCGCGAGTCGCTTCTCCTGTGGAGAAGCTGCCCGAAGGGCTGATGAGGTCCCTTTCCCTGTTCACAACGCCATCCTCAAAATCGCTACACTGCCCACGCCAATTGCTATGGTTGCCAACAGTGGCAGTTTCAGCAACGCGGCCCCCAACGTAATTGCTCCACTGATCATTTCGGCTGGGCCTTGCAGGAAGACTGTCGGGGCTATGACGGCTGTCAAGATTGCGGGAGGTACTGCTTCCAGTGCGGCCTTGAAGCGGCCTTTGATTTCGGTGCCATGCAACAGCCAATAGCCTGCGAGCCGCGTGGCATAGGTTGTGAGCGCCATGCCGAGAATTGCGAGATAGATGAAATATCCTTCGCCGATCATTCTGAGGATTCCCCGTATCCGATGACGGCCACAAGCATGCCTGCGAGGCCACCGAGAATGATGTACCAGACGCCGGGAATGTAAAGCTTTGCAGCGACTGCGACCGCAGCACTCACCCCGAGAATGAGCGCTGTGCGGGTACCTTTCCAGAAGCCTGCGAGGACAGCGATGAACATGGCGGCGAAGGCGAAATCCAGACCGAAGCGCGATGTGTCGCCCAGACTTTCACCCAGTTTTGCGCCGAGGGCTGAGAACAAGAACCATGTGGGCCAGAGCGGAATGGCGACGCCCGCGAAATAGGCTGCGGAAATGGGGTGGTGCAGAGCGCGACGTTCGATCAGGGCCCAAGCCTCATCGGTGAGCCAGAACAGCAAGAGGCTTGCCTTGGCTTTTGGAATTGTTGTGATGTGGCGAGAGACGGAAGCCGACATCAGGACGTGGCGCAGGCTGACGGTGGCGATGGCGAAAACCAACAACAGAAGCGGCGTGCCGGATTTGATCAGGTCCATACTGACGAATTGTGCTGCTCCGGAATAGACGAAGCTGCTCATCATCCAGGCTTGCAAGGGAGAGAGGCCGTGGCTTGCGGCGATAGTGCCCCAGAGGAGGGAGATAGGCGCATAGGCCACCATCATGGGGAAGATGTCTTTCAGGCCGCGTTTGAAGTCGGGGGGAATGGTGTTCATTGCTTCCGCACCACTGCCCTATCCACCGTCATCCCCGCGAAGGCGGGGATCCAGCTTGCAACCAGCGAGACTGTCGCGAAGCTGGATTCCCGCCTGCGCGGGAATGACGGGGAGAGAGAGGGAAATTGAAAAAGCAATATCTCTAAAGCCCCTCAATCAGCGTCAGCCAATCGGTTTCGCTGATCACTTTCACGCCATGCTTTTCCGCGTCTTTGAGTTTCGACCCGGCTCCGGGTCCAGCGACGAGTAAGTCTGTTTTCTTTGACACCGATCCTGAGACTTTTGCTCCCAATCGTTCCGCTGTGGCTTTGGCTTCTTCGCGGGTGAATTTTTCGAGGGCTCCGGTGAAGACGACGGTTTTTCCGGCGACGGCTGTATTGGACTGTACGGCTTCCAGTGGTTGGGGAGTCACGACTTCAAGCAGTGCATCCACCACTTCGCGGTTATGGGGTTCGGCAAAGAATTGATTGATGGCTTCGGCCACCGTGTCACCAATGCCGTCGTGGGAGATGAGGTCTGTCCAGGCTTCGTTCTCTTCGCCCTGCCCTGCGGCGATCATCTGGTCGCGGAAGTGTGAGGCGTTGCCGTAGGCGCGGGCCAGAACGCGGGCTGTGGTTTCGCCGACGTGGCGAATGCCGAGAGCGAAGATGAAACGGTCCAATGCCACGGTGCGTCGGGCTTCGATGGCGGCGAAGAGATTGGCGACGCTGGATGCACCCCAGCCGTCTTGCTTGGCGAGAGCACCTTGGTCGCGGGCTTGCAGAGTGAAAATGTCCTGCGGGGTTTTGACGAGGCCTGCGGCGTGGAATTCTTCAATGATCTTGTCGCCCAGGCCTTCAATATCGAGGGCGTTGCGGGAGGCGAAATGTTTCAGGCGCTCGACCTGTTGGGCAGAGCACACAAGTCCACCGGTGCAGCGGCGCACGGCGTCAGATTTTCCCGTGGCGCGGACTTCGCGTTCGGCATGGCTGCCGCAGACGGGGCAGACGGTTGGGAAGATGTAGGCTTGCGAATTTGTTGGGCGCTTTTCGAGAACGGCAGAAACGACTTGCGGTATGACATCACCTGCGCGCTGCACGACGACGGTATCACCGATGCGGACATCCTTGCGGGAGATTTCATCTTCGTTGTGAAGCGTGGCATTTGATACGACGACGCCGCCCACTGTGACAGGCTTCAAGCGCGCGACCGGAGTCAAGGCCCCGGTGCGGCCGACTTGAATGTCGATGGCTTCCAGAATTGTTGTGGCCTGTTCAGCAGAAAATTTATGGGCGATAGCCCAACGGGGGGAGCGGGAGACGAAGCCCAGTCGCTCTTGCAGCGCGAGATCGTTGAGCTTGTAGACGACGCCATCTATATCGTAGCCCAGCGAGGCGCGTTGCGCTTCGATGCGGCTATAGTGGGCGATGAGTTCTTCTGTTGACGTGCAGAGTTGCATCAAGGAATTTGTGGGCAGGCCCCAGATTGCGAATTGCTTGACGACATCCATTTGGGTCGCCGCGGGCAGCGCTTCATAGTCTCCCCATGAATAGGCGAAAAAGCGCAAAGGCCTTGTGCGGGTGATGTTTGAATCTTGCTGGCGCAGAGACCCCGCAGCGGCATTGCGTGGATTTGCGAAAATCGGCTCGTCGTCTGCCAACTGCTTGGCATTGAGCGCCGCAAAGTCCGCATGGCTCATGTAAATTTCGCCACGCACTTCGAAATATTTGTAAGGGCAGTTGTTGAGTTGCTGGGGCACGTCGGGGATGACGCGGATATTCGCAGTGACGTTTTCGCCTTCCGCGCCATCGCCACGGGTGGCGGCTTGAACAAGGCCGCCGTTTTCGTAGCGCAGTGAAATCGAAAGACCGTCAATTTTGGGTTCCGCAGTGAAGGCAAGTGTTGTGGTGGCGGGCAGATTCAGAAAACGACGGATGCGATCAACAAAGTCTGTAACGTCGCTGTCTTCAAAGGCATTCGAAAGGGATAGCATGGGGACGACATGTTTGACCTTGGCGAATTTGCCAGAGGGTGCTGCGCCGACGCGCTGATCGGGGGATTGGTTCGACGCCAGCGAGGGATAGGATGTTTCAAGGGCGCGAAGGGATTTTCTCAATGCGTCATATTCCGCATCGCTGATGCTGGGCGCATCGTTCTGGTGATAGGCAACGTCGTGGCGGTTGATTTCGGTGATGAGATCCGCATGACGGGCTGCGAATTCTGCGGGCACAGGTTTTGATGCCATGTCAGCCGGTCCTTGCCATCAGCTCGCCAGCTTGGGCGCGGGCGGCTTCAGTCACGGTGTCGCCGGACAGCATGCGGGCCAGTTCTTCCTTGCGGTCTTGTTCTGACAAAGCTTCAACTGTGGTTGCCATGCGTTTGTCTTTGCTTGGTTTTTTCGATATCAACAGGTGTTGATGGGCTTTTGCAGCGACTTGTGGCGAATGGGTGACAGCGATGATTTGCAGGTTTCCCGCGAGGCTGCGCAAGCGCTTGCCAATTGCATCGGCCACGGCTCCGCCCACGCCTGTATCTATTTCGTCGAAGATCAAAACCGGCGCGGAGCCTCTGGCGGCGAGCACGACTTTCAGCGCCAGCATAAAGCGGGCAAGTTCACCGCCGGATGCGATTTTCATCAGGGGTGACAAGGGTGCGCCCGGATTGGTGGAGACTTTGAATTCCACCCGGTCAATGCCTTGTGGGCCGGGCTTGGAAGCATCTGACTCAACTGCTGTTTCGAAACTGGCTTTCTCCAGTTTGAGAGACGGCAGTTCGCCGGACACTGCCTTGTCGAGTTGCTTGGCCACCTTGCGTCGGCGGGCGCTGAGGTCATCTGCGGCTTGCTCAAAGGCGGTGCGGGCGATTTTTTCGGCGTCTTGCAAACGGAGCAAGATGCCACCACCATCTTCAAGACGCTGCAGGTCGTTGGAAAGTTTGTCCTTGATGCCTGCGAGATCATCGACCTTGCAGCGGAATTTACGGGCAGCGGCGCGCAGTGCGAAAAGACGTTCTTCAGATTTTTCGAGATCGCGGGGATCGAATTCAAATTGGCGTTTCGCTTGATCAATTGCTGATGTGGCCTCACCGAATTCACGCAGCAACTTGTCAAGGATCGCGCAGGTTTCGTCGAGACGTCCGCCTGCGGTCTCTTTCTTGCGTTCCAGTCTGCGCAAGGCCGCATTGATGCGGGATTCGAAGGCGGTCTCACTACCCAGAACTGATTCAGCTTCATCAAGGGCAGAGACGAATTGTTCTGCCTGCATCATCATCTGGCGCTTGTCGGCAAGCACCTGCTCTTCATTGGGTTCTGGCGCAAGTGAAGTGAGTTCTTTCACAGCATGTTCGAGATAGTCGCGCTCCACTTCGGCGCGGGAGAGAGCGTCTTCGTGTTCCTGCAGTTTTGATTTCGCATCACTCCAGAG
Organism: Hyphomicrobiales bacterium; assembly: GCA_031430915.1. Taxonomy (GTDB): domain Bacteria; phylum Pseudomonadota; class Alphaproteobacteria; order Rhizobiales; family Aestuariivirgaceae; genus Aestuariivirga. The sequence continues at coordinate 28,612 of JANPCL010000052.1, read as the reverse complement.
AACCCACGATTCAGAAACGGCCTTTACCTGCTTGTCGAGACTGCCGTAAGCATCCAGCAGAGAACGGTGGCTGGTGACATTGACCAAAGCGCGGTCGGCGTGCTGGCCGTGCAGTTCCACCAGCAGGGCTGCGAATTGACGGAGGGTGGCAAGGCTGACGGGCTGGTCGTTGATGCTGGCACGGCTTGCGCCGTCGCGCGATTGTATGCGGCGCACAATGATATCGCCTTCAACATCGATATCGTTGTTTTTCAGGAAAGTGATTGCGGTGTGAGACTCCGGCAGGCTGTAGCTGGCGGTGACACTGCCCTTCTCCTGGCCTGTTCTGACGAGGGACGCATCGCCCCTCGCGCCAAGGGCGAGGCCCAAGGCATCAAGCAAAATGGATTTACCGGCCCCGGTTTCACCGGTGAGAATGGAGAGACCATTCGCCAGTTGCAGATCGAGTTTTTCGATGAGGACGATATCGCGGATGGAGAGGGCAGTCAGCATGCGTGCGTTATAGACTGATTTGGGTGCGGAAATCGAGAGGTTCTTGGTTTGTACTTTGTGGGAGTAAGGGACCTCATCCGGCCTTCGGCCACCTTCTCCAGCAAGAGGGCCAGAGAAGGGATTGCATTGAGACATCCCCAAACGCCTGAACAATCAGGGAGGTCGCAATGTCGTTCCTTCTCCAGCCCTCTTGCTGGAGAAGGTGGCCAACGGCCGGATGAGGTCCTTTTCCTAAACCCCGAACACCTTGGAAATCCACGATGAGCTGCTCGCCACCGGGGCTTTGCCATCTGATGACACCAGCGAATACGCGTCTTTATACCAGTCGCTGTTGGGGTAGTTGTGACCGAGGACTGCCGCTGCGGTCTGGGCTTCGGAGACGACGCCCAGCGCCATGTAACCTTCGGCCAAGCGATAAAGCGCTTCGGGCGTGTGGGTCGAGGTCTGGTAGTCGGTCACTACTTTTTTGAAGCGGTTGATGCCCGCAAGGTAGGAGCCTTTTTTCAGGTAATAGCGGCCAACTTCCATTTCCTTGGCGGCGAGCTGGTCGCGGCCGATCATGGCTTTCTGCGTAGCGTCGGCGGCATATTGTGAATCGGGGAAGCGTCTTGCTACTTCATCGAGGGCTTCGACGGCGCGTTCGGTGCGGGACTGGTCACGGCGCACATCGGCGATCTGTTCGTATTCGGAAATGGCGACGAGGTAATAGGCGTAGCCAGTGTCCTTGTGGCCGGGGTGGAGGGCGATGAAGCGCTTGCCGGAGTCGATGGCATCATCATAGGCATTGTTCTGATAGGACGAGAAGGCCTGCATCAAAATTGCCTGTGTGGCCCATTTCGAATAGGGATGCTGACGTTCGACTTCGGCGAATTTCTTATTGGCGGATTTGTAAGAGCCGCCCTTCAAATCAGAAAGGCCTGCATTATAAAGTCCGGCCACTGCACTTTCGTCAGACTGGCCCAAATCAGGCGACACTGCGCCACCCTTGCCAGTTGTCGTTCCCAAACCTGCCGAGTCGCCGCCGCCGAGAACACCACTCAATAGGCTGCCACCTGAACAACCAGCCAATGCCAATGACGCTGCTATCAAAACGATAGCTGTGCGGCTGCGGAACGTGGGCGGTGATTCACTCATGGCTGCTTCTTAAATCCGGGCCGCCAGAAAAGAAAGCGACTGATGGGGCCATACAAACAGAAAACCGGGCGGAAGTATGTCCGCCCGGTTCTGCATTTGGTCGCGATTTCAGTCAGAACTCAGCCGTTGGCCTGGCGGCGCAGGAAAGCCGGAATGGCAAGCTGATCGTCTTCGTAGGATTGCTCGTCCTGCACCGGTGCAGGCGGAGGTGGTGCATAACGCTGGGGCTGCGGGGTATGGGCTATTGCTGGTTCAGCACGCTGGGCCATGGGGGCACGGGGTGCTTCTTCACGGCGTCCGATGCCAACGGTGGCCAAGCGCTCAAAAATGCCCATTTTCTTTTTCGACTGTTCAGCAATGGTGCCGACACGGCTTTGCTGGGCCGCGATCTGCTTTTGCGCGATGGCCGGGAACTCATCGACTGATGGCATACGCGGGGGTTTGCGAATTTCGGCAACCTCTTGCAACATCTGCGCTGCTTCAGCTGCGGTTGGCAGTGACGTAGGCGTTGGGGCGGCGCGAGGAGCCAAAGGAGCAGGCTTGATGATCTTTACTGGCTCTGGCTGCTTGGCGTGGAAACCAAAAGTCTGGGTGGCAGGCTCTTCTGCCGCGTCGTCTTCGTGACCTTCCACGACTTCCATGGCAAGCCCTGTGGCGACGACAGAGACGCGCATGGTGCCTTCGAGTGATTCATCGAAAGTGGCACCGAGAATAATGTTCGCTTCCGGATCAACTTCTTCGCGGATGCGGGTAGCGGCTTCGTCGACTTCATAAAGCGTCAGGTCCGGACCACCGCTGATCGATATCAGCAGGCCGCGGGCGCCGCGCATGGACACATCGTCCAGCAGCGGATTCGAGATTGCGGCTTCGGCAGCTTCGATGGCGCGGCGTTCGCCAGAGGCTTCGCCCGTTCCCATCATGGCTTTGCCCATCTCGCTCATGATGGCGCGAACGTCGGCAAAGTCGAGGTTGATCAGGCCTTCCTTGGTCATCAATTCGGTAATCGAGGCCACGCCGGAATAGAGCACCTGGTCGGCCATGGCAAAGGCGGCGGCAAAGGTGGTCTTTTCATTGGCAACACGGAACAGGTTCTGGTTTGGAATGACAATCAGCGTATCGACATAGCGGGCCAGTTCTTCAATACCGCGCTCGGCGGTGGCCATGCGGCGCACGCCTTCAAAATGGAACGGCTTGGTGACCACACCAACGGTGAGGATGCCCTGTTCTTTTGCGGCGCGGGCAATGATGGGGGCCGCCCCGGTGCCCGTGCCACCACCCATACCGGCGCAGATGAAAGCCATGTGGGAGCCTGCAAGATGGTCCAGGATTTCCGGCAGCGCTTCTTCAGCGGCGGCAGCGCCTATTTGCGGCTGTGAACCAGCACCCAGACCTTGCGTGAGGGCTGTTCCCATCTGCACGCGCTTGGTGGCCGCGTTCGTCAGCAGCGCCTGCGCGTCGGTATTTGCGACAACGAATTCAACACCTTCGAGGCGGCTTTCGATCATGTTATTGACCGCATTGCCCCCTGCCCCTCCAACGCCAAACACCGTGATACGGGGTTTCAGTTCAGAAAGGTTCGGGACGGTGATTTTGATTGACATGTTGAAATCCAGACGCTGATTTGCCTGTGGCGACATTGAGTCTCAAACCCTAAGAATTGGTTAACAAGGGGTCACCGGAATAGGTTGAATTTGCGTTAATGACGGAAAACTGGGAGCTTTACGGCCCGCCCGTCCTCACGAATTTCAAGGATTTCGTCTGCTGGTGGCAAAAAAGAGGCAGCAAACCATTATGCGGTTTCCCTAAAAAAATGAGGATAATCAATATGATTGCCGATTGTATGTTGCCGCAATGAGTCTTGTGGTAGGGCGTTAGCCAACAGTTGACATAAACTCTTGTTAATTCGTTAACATTCTGTTAGGTTTCGGTCGCGACGGGATATTGAGGCATCGTTATCTCAACCTGGAGGATGGCTATGAAATTTGGTATTGCGACTGCGGCACTTGGTGCCGCCCTCTTGTCGTTTGCGACTTCCGCACACGCTTTGACAACCACGTCCGCCGGCAACTGTCTGGGATCCGGCCCTGGCCCCTGTACGCTATATGGTCTTTCCGGTGTCGGCGGTGGCCCGACTGGAAATCTTGGTGACGTGCGAACAGCGTCTGACTGGGATTTGTCGATTTTCGGAGTCATCACCATGACGGTGAGTGGCCCTGCTGCCATTGTCCGGTCTCAGGGCGCGACAACCAATGCCGCACTGCCAAACGGCGTTGGCGGAGGTGCAGTTGAAGCCTCTCTTCAAAATGCCTTGTGGTATGGCCCTCTGGATTTGGTGAACGAATTTGTAGCTGACTCCCCCGCAGGCGACAGTTTTGCAGTGGCTGGAAAGCACACTTTGTTCCGTCTGCACTTTGGCGGTGGCTATTTCACTGTGCTGTTCAGCGCACCTGTGGAAGTCAGCTTCCTGCGTACACAAGGATCTGTTTCATATGCTTGCGGGACTCCCCGCAAGCCAAAAACCTGTACCGACAAGAGTGGATCCGGTTGGAGCAATGTGCGTGCCTATGACGTAGCCTCAACACCGAATGTGCCGCTGCCGTCAGCCGCGTTGCTGCTGGTTTCGGGCCTGGCCGGTCTCGGAGCGCTGGCACGCCGCAAAAAGCTGGCAAAGGCCTGAGCCGACCTCGGTTTATTAGAACCGTATCAATGTTAAAAGCGCCCTTGTTGGGCGCTTTTTTTGTTGTGAGCTGAAGACAGAGCCATCTCAGGTGCTTGCGCGGATGACGTCAATCAAGTTTGCGCGACAACTGGCAGAGCGGTCACGGGGCATTGCCACATTGGTCGAGTGTTCCGGGCACAGATTTGCCTTTTGATGTCTGGTATTTGCAACTCGCATCGTCATGGGAGAAGCATGCGTCATTGGAGCCAAATTTCATGCTCTGGTCCATTCTGAATATGCCGATCTGTTTCTTCATGGCAAAGGCTGGAAGCGGTGAAAAGAGCAAGGATGAAACGGCAAAAACGGTCAGGGCGAAGCGGATCATGACTAAAACTCCTGATGTGCCCCGAAGATTCTGATATCATCTTCCTTGGGAACATTCACCATGACGGAGAGATTAGAGGCAACGTGGGGCTGCGGACTGATCCTGGCTGTTCCTTGCGTCGTATCTCCGTTTATGCGCTTTATGATGCTCCCTCTTCTTGCCGCCCTCGCCTCTCCTGCGATGGCAGATGGCTATGCTCGCGTTACTGACCGGGGTGCCTTCGTCGATCTCGTGCGTGGCAAAAGCCTCACCAGTCTGGGCGTCAGTCTGACCATCAGCCCCTCGGGCAGCATTGGTGGACGGGCCTTTGGCCGCGATGTGAGCGGTGCCTGGACCTGGACGGACGGCTATTTCTGCCGCACGTTGCGGGCCGGTGATCGGGTATTCGCGCGCAATTGCCAAGTGGTGCAACGACAGGGTGACCGCCTGCGCTTCATCGCCGACAAAGGCACCGGAGAAACGGCCAACCTGCGCATCCGCTGATTGGGACAAGCAGCCGATTAGCTTTTTGTTTTTTGAGGGAAGCGTCTCTTACTGTCAAAGATGCTCCAGAAGACAAACGCCGGTGATTCACTGCATGAGCCTCGGGCAAGTGGCACCAATGCCGCCCTATCCCAAGAAGGCGACGCGGCATTGGCGCATATCGTCAACAGCAGCAACGAGCCGCCAGTTTGCTGGTTTCCATGACGGGGCTTTCGTGGGTTTCCGGTTCGAACGACATGTAGGACCGTTCGGTTGCCGGAATCACGACCATGAAGGCCTGACTTTCCTGGGCGTGAGTCACTGAAAAACTGGCCACATAGGCAGGGGCCAGCAGGCGCTGGACCTTGCGTTTGGACAGGTTGATGTACCCAAACTGCAAGGGCCTGTCAGCCTCGACGACAACCTGGTCTTTGTCGTTCGCGTGTGACAGCTTATCCGCCACCTTTTCGAGAATTCGCCGGAAGGCTTTTTCAGGATGGATGGTTTTTGCGTGTTCAAGTGTTTCCACCGCTGGCCCGCGCAAGTGCGTGGTCATCATATCGAGGCTGCTGTCACCCGCAACCTTGACCGCTACAGACGCCGCGCCGAGGACGGGGATTTCGCCAATAAAATGGCGGAATGCACCGATGGATCGGCAGACCACAGGATCGGACTGTTTTCCTGACCGGTCCATGCCGGCGGCCTTGATTTGCCAGAGCCGTTCAAAGCCGAGTGACTGGCCGCGCGGCAGTTGCTCTGCAAGACCCATCTGCTTCACGATCTCTTCGGTTCGCGCAATCATGCTTTCGCGTGACGGCGTGTCCTTGAAGAGCCTGTCCATGGGTGACATGCCTGAAAACAGTTTGACGGCACCTGATGCGTGATACATGGCGGCGTAACCACCTTCCGGCAATCTGACCAGTGTCCGGTCATCAAACCGGGTCCAATGGCCGCGTTCCAGCGGAAAGCCGCACACATCGTCGTTGCTTTTCAGGAGCTTCTTCAGCTTGCGGGTAAGATCGTCCACCGACAGGCGCCGCAGATTGAGGATTGCGATTTCGTCGGGAACCTTCGGCGTGTGTGACAGCAGTGTTTCAGCAAGTTTGTTCATGTCCATGATTCAACCCTCCGACCAGCGCATGAGAATACAGCCCTGCCTGTTTGGCGGCAGGTCGCCCATCGTCGAGCCATGGCCCGGCAAATGGTCCCGGTTGAAATAACTCTGGTCCCAGCGGATGTTGCCGTTGTTCCAGGTTTCGCTTGCATCGACCGCGACCGTAATCGGGTGATTGTCAACGGCCCAGTCCGACACGCCGTCATGCCAGGCGTCTGAGACGGTGTGACCGTGGATCAAATTGTCTGCGACGTCTTCGCCGCACTCATCGGTGGTGTAGCCGTCATACATGTTGTCCCAGGCACCGCAATACATGTGAAGGCGCGCGAAGATGTTCCACAAGCCACCGACGTTGTTGCGGTCAACCGTCTTGCAGGAATAGGCCATGATCCACTCGGCATTCCAGTTTTCACCGAGCTGCCAATCTCCTGAATAAGTGCGCCAGGCACTTTGCGCTGTATCAAACAGCATGCGCGCCTGTCCGTCGGATGTGCGGTTGCCATGGGTTTCGATCCAGAACAGGTCGACGTTGTCGACATAGGAGCGATCATCGCCGCCCTTGTCACTGTCCCTGATGTCGGTTTCCCAACAGTCGGTATTGGCCCAATAAAAGGACTTGGTGTGGCCAGCACTGCGCAGCTTGCTGTCAAAGCCGTTGGCCCGGTTGAATGTGTAACTCAAATCTTCCGCCGTAGACACGCCTGCAGAGCGGGCATTGCCGAAGTAGCGAATGGCATCAATTCCAAAACTGACCATATCTCACCTCTGTGTGTTGACCGCCGGGAGATAACCCGACGATGCAGCGCGCCCTCTTGCGGGGAAACCTAGGAGCATGATGGTGCAGTTTATGTAAGGTGGGTCACAAAGGGTAGATTGGTTTGCGAGCAAAAGTAACCTTTCAGATTTCTCTGTGGCCCCTCTCTGGCGGCCTGGGGCCGCAGAGAGGGACCAAAAATTATTTACACGGTCTGGTGTCGTATGAATAACTGCGCCACCGTCAGAACTTGCGTGTCAGACCGACGCGGGCTACTCCTAAAACTGCTGCAAAGTCATGGTTGCTGCCGCCAAAGCTTGCTTCACCGCCAAAACCATAGCCCAGCATTTCAGCGCGGACCGTCCAGTTTTCCTGCATGGCAAATTCCGCTCCGACGCCGAGCAAAAGACCTGCTTTCAACTTATCGGACTTGCCGCCAAGTGATGATGATACTTCGAAGTCACTGGCGGCCAATCCGGCCGTTCCATAAATCATGACACTGTCCCAGGCGTAACCTCCGCGCAAAGCCACACTGCCCAGCCAATCAGCATCCTGTGAGATGGAACCAAGTCCAGCCACCGCTGATTTCTTGGAAAAGTTAAGCCGGGTCAAATCCGATTCAACACCCAGCATCCAGCCATTCGATGTAAAATTGTAGCCAGCGATGGCCGATGCAGTGAAGTCGCTGTCATCAATATCAAGCTTGTCCTTCTTGCCAATATTTTCAAAATCAGCGCCGCCGATGGAGCCTCCAAGCGCCATGCCTGCATAGAAGCCGCTCCAATCTCGCTGTGCTTCCCGTTGCAGAAAGTCATCGTCCGCGGCAATTGCCGGCATAGATGCCAAAGCGCAAAGACTGGCTGCAGCAACAAAAACATGGGACATATTTTTAGACATAAGAATTCTCCGATCGCGCAAGATCACGGGTCCGGAAGAACAAAGCTCTGCCGCTCAGCTCAAACAGGCCGTTTTGCGTGTGTTAAGTTATGAATTGGCCCGAAGATTCCGCTTCAGGCATCGTTTAAAGAATTAAAAATTAAACGATAAACAATCAATAATCAACAATTTTGGTTGTGTCAACTCTGATTTCATGTTAATCGATAAAACCAAGTTCAAAATTCACAGGAGATCATTCGTGGAATCCAAGCTTCGTACGCCCCCACAGGACAAGAACCACTTTCGCACGCTTGATCGGCTGTTTTGGCTATTCTGGATGTTCTGGATTGTGCTGCTGCTGGTGTTAGGTGTGGTGTTATGGTTTGTTTTTGATCCGAGCGCCTCACCCGAAGGTCTTTCAACTGCTGACCTGGCCTGCCTTGCCAACATGACTCTGCCGTCCAGCCTTTCCGCGTTCGGAAAGATTGTATACGGCATTTTGATCGCGTCTTCCTTCATCTTCTACAGTGTATGTTTCGCCATACTGCATCGGTCCATTCGATCATTCCGGGCAGGCCACGTCTTTGATCACCGCATGCTGAACAGTTTGAAGTGGCTGGGAATCGTGCTCGTTGCATTTCCCTTTGTGCAGTGCCTGCTGGAACTGGGCGTATTGGATTTTCTGGAACGTTATGAAGGTGCCAAACTCACGACTACGGGTTCTGTCATTGATGTGGGAACCATGGCGTTCGGGCTTTTTGTGCTGGCCCTTCGTCAGGTCTTGCAACATGGCCTTGTTCTCAAATCAGAGAATGATTTAACCATTTAAAGGGGCCGAGGTTCGGATGACGATCATTGTGAATCTGGATGTGATGCTTGCGCGCCGCAAACGCCGGTTAGGTGATGTTGCGGACGAAATTGGTATCTCCATCCAAAACCTCTCAATTCTCAAGACAGGAAAAGCCCGCGCCATCCGGTTTTCGACACTTGCCGCTCTTTGCAAAGCCCTTGACTGTCAACCTGCGGACATCCTGGTTTTTGAACCCGATGACGAAACGCTCAATTCATTGCCGCGTTCGAGCTGAAAGAGGTCTTCGAGTTCGAAACGCCTGCTGACCAACGCCTCCCATCAACCAAGGAAAAATCCCATGACTCGCTTTCTTCGGCGACCGCTGTCGCTTGCCATTGTTTTGCTGGTGGCCACCTTCATTCCAATTGCATCTGCGCCCCTGCGCATGTTTCAAATTCTTACAGATCAGCTGCCTGCCGATGCCATTAAATTTTCGACCGTGCCGTGGACCTTGTTTCTCCATTCCTTGGGAGGTTTGGCTTTTGGTCTTGCGGGACCTTTGCAATTTGCGGGTGCTCTCAAATTTCGTTTTGGCCGGTTGCATAAACTCACGGGCCGCATTTTTGTGATTGCGGGATTGTTCCTGGCATTGTCAGCCTTGCGACTGCTGTTCGAATTTCCGCATAACTCCACTTGGGTTTTGATTTCTGCGCGCGCCATGGCTGCCTTGGGCATGCTTCTCACCATAACACTTGCGCTCAATGCAGTGTGGGATCGCAATTTTGTAAAACACCGGGCTTGGATGATCCGCACCTATGCATTAGGAATGGGGCCAGCCGCCATATCATTTATCATGTTGCCGATTTTTCTGATCAGAGGCCAAGCCCTCGAGGGATATTTGGCCGACAGCCTTTTTGTTTTGTCTTGGGTGATCAATCTGACACTTGCTGAAATCATAATCCGGCATATCGAATCGCGAACTGTCAACTATTCACATCAAAACGCCTCGGCCAGCCACTTTCCCACACGCCGCGCATAGGTCATCTGCGAGCGGTCTATCGCCATTCTTGCTTCCTGCGGCATGTCGCAGGTGGCTTGGGGTTCTGTTGCTGCAACCAGAAGGCCTGCTGCGGTGGCGTAGGTTCCGCTTCTGACCATGTCTGGCATGTTCTGGAATTGCAGGGGGGAGCCCAGGCGGACTGGCAGGCCCAGTCTTGCTGATGCGAATTCACGGATGCCGTGGAGCTGGCTGGCACCGCCTGTTACCACGATGCGGTTTGAAAGGTGTCCCGCCAGCGGGCCTTCGTTCAGCATGTGGTGGACGTGTTGCAGGAGTTCATCGACACGCGGCACGATGATCGAGGTGAGCACGTGCTTTGGGACTTTTTGTACTGTATCGACGCCGCGTTCTCCCAGCAGAGGAACGGCCAGCATTTCACGTTCGTCGTGGCCGTTGCCCATGACAGAGCCGAAGAGGGTTTTCAGGCGTTCGGCGTGGACAACTGTTGTCTGCAGGCCGTGGGCGATGTCGTTGGTGATGTGTTGGCCGCCCAAGGGCACGTTGGCAGAGGCCACGAGTTTGCCGTGGCGGAAGATGGCGATGTTGGTGGTGCAACCGCCCATGTCGAGGACAATGGTGCCGAGGTCCATCTCGTCGGCGGCAAGTACGGCTTTGGCGGCGGCATAGGCAGTGAGGGACACGCCTTCGAGGCCCAAGTGGCTGCGCTCCACGGCCATGCGCAAATTGTGAAGCGGGGCCGGGTCCATTGTTACAACGGCGATGCCGGCGGACAGGACTTCGCCGTGCATGCCGATGGGGGCTTGCGCGGATTCAACGCCATCAATGCCATAGCAGGCGGGGAGCAGATGGAGGACGTGGCGCTTGCCAATGTCGGCGGAGGCGATGGCTTGCGAGATCACCGTGTCAATATCACCCTGCCCTACCACGCCGGTTTGGGTTTTTACGGCGGCCGTGGCCATGGCTGTGAGGTTTCTGCCGCCGGAGACATTGACGTAGACGGCGCGGATGGTGGTGCGGGCCATACGCTCTGCGGCGTCTACGGCGACGCGGATGGATTTTTCAGCTTCGGCGATATCAGCGATGGCGCCGGATTTCACACCGCGTGAAACGGTTTGGCCGTGGCCCAGAATCTTGAGACCGGGGCGCACGTCACCGTCGGCCGCTTTTTTCCCAGGGTTCCATTCGGCTATGAGGCAGGCGGTTTTGACTGATCCGATATCAACGCTGGCGATGACTTGTGGTGCGAGCGACGCCATCAAACGGCCCTGCCCGCGCACAAGTGATGGGATTGATTTCATTCGGATACGCCTGTTCTTACTGAATGCTTGAGGTGATCGTCGGGTCTACATCTGTTGCTGTGGCTTTGGCGCGGTAGGCCAGTTCGCCCGGAATGCGGTAGTCAATGCGGGCGACGTTCAGACCTTTCATGGCCGGTGAGAGAAATGTCGTCTCTGCCGCTTTCATGGCGATGGCCATATCTCGTTCCGGCAAGGCAATCACAAGGCCATTGTTCATGTGCAAATCCCAACGGCGTTCACCCACGCGCACCGCTGCTTTCACCTCCTGGAATAGACCGGGAGTGGCTGACATTTGGTTAACCAGGTCGGCGGCGGCTAAATTGGCACCAAGTCCCACGACGTGCAGCAGCATGTTGCTGCCTGTGGCCGACAGGCCGCTCATGGGTTTGCCGTTCTGGTCCACGACCTGCAGTGTGCCCTGATGTTGCCAGACGACGAAAGGCTCGCGCTCGGTGATGGTGATTTGAAGCTTGTTGGGAAACTGGCGGGTGACGGTTGCGGTTTCCACCCAATCGAGTTCCTGCAGAGTGGCGCGGGCCCTCTTGGAGTCAAAGCCAATCAGGGGCCCGCCGGGTTTGACGCCGAGATAGTTGAGTACTTCGTTCGGCTCGTGATGGGCAAGACCTGCGATTTCAATGTCCATGGCAGCAAGGCCAAACAGGCCCGCGATTTCGCCCGGCAATTTTGGCCAGGGACTGCCGGGATAATCGAGATGGCCGCCGACGACTATGCCGCGCACCAGTGTTGCGGCCAGAAACAGCACGGCAAAGCTGCGCGCAGCGATGCGGTATTTCGGGGGGCAGTCGGGCCGGTAAAAGCGGTTGCGCCTTACCGGTTCAGCGACGCGTCGTTCACCATCCATGTCACCAATTCCTCAAAGCTGTGTCCGGCGTGGGTTGCCAATTCCGGAACAAGAGATGTGCCTGTCATGCCGGGCTGGGTGTTGATTTCCAGCAGGATCAATTCGGGCTCTTTGCCAATCGTATCATCGAGCCGGAAATCTGACCGCGATACACCACGGCACCCAATGGCCCGGTGTGCAGCCAGCGAATAGCGTTGCACTTTTCGATAGATGTCATTGGGAATATCGGCAGGCAAAATATGCTTCGATCCACCGACAACATATTTTGCGTCGTAATCATAGAAGCCAAGATTTGGAACGATGTCGATAACGCCAAGGGCAACATCGCCCATCACGGCGCAGGTCAATTCGCGGCCGGGGATGAAGCGTTCGACCATGACTTTCTCGCCGAAAAGTTCTTTGTGGTCGAGTATGTCGGCGGCCGGGCTGTTGCGCCCTGACTCGATGATGTAGACGCCGACGCTGGAGCCCTCGTCGACTGGCTTCACAACATAGGGCGGCGCCATGGGATGCGTTGACGCTGCGACGTCGATGTCAACCAACATGCTTTCCGCCACGGGAATGCCAGCTTCGCGGAAAATGGTTTTGGATTTTTCCTTGTGCATGGCAAGGGCCGAGGCCAACACACCGGAATGGGTGTAGGGAATTTGCAATGTTTCGAGCAAGGCCGAGGCGTTGCCGTCTTCACCCCATTTGCCGTGCAGCGCGTTGAAGGCGACGTCGGGCTGCAAATCCATCAGTACACTGTGTATTGTTTCGCGCTTCACGTCGATCATGATGGTGTTGAAACCGGCGCGTGTCAGCGCACCTGCACAGGCTTCACCTGAGGACAGCGAAACTTTGCGTTCGGCCGACCAGCCGCCCATCAAGACGGCGACGGTTTTTTCATTCGGGATTCTCATGGCGCACCTGCGATGCCGATGCGTTTGATCTCCCAATCGAGAACAACGCCTGATGTGGCTTTGACTTTTGCGCGAACTGTTTCACCGAGTTCTTCAATCTGGGCTGCGGTGGCACCACCTTCATTGATGAGGAAGTTGCAGTGCATATCCGATACTTTGGCGGGGCCGATGGCGTAACCGCGCATGCCTGCTGCATCAATCAATTGCCACGACTTGTGGCCCGGCGGGTTTTTGAAGGTGGAGCCGCCGGTGCGGCTTTTGATGGGTTGTGTTGCTTCGCGGCTTGACGTGATCTTGTCCATGGCGGCCATGATCTCGTCCTTGTTGCCGGGGCGGCCTTCGAGGGTCGCTTCGGTGAAGATCAGGTCTTCCGAGGCGCCGCAGTGGCGATAGGTGTAGTTCATGTCTGCGTTGCCCAACACGATTATTTGTCCTTTGCTATCCACTGCCCGCGCTTCCACCAATACGTCTTTGGTTTCACCGCCGTAAGCTCCGCCGTTCATGCGAAGCGCGCCGCCAATGCTGCCCGGTATACCTCTCAGAAAGGTTAATGCATCGATACCATTCTCGGCGGCAAAGCGGGCGACGCGCACGTCGAGGGCGGATGTGCCCGCCTTGACGCGCATCGGGCCGTCCAGTTTCACATCGGCAAAGCCGCGGCCGAGGCGGATGACGACGCCGGGTATGCCGCCATCGCGGACGAGCAGATTGGAACCGACGCCAATGACATAGTACGGCACGTCTTCGGGACGGGCTGCCATGAAGGCTGCAAGGTCGGCTTCATCGGCGGGGGTGAACAGCACTTCAGCCGGACCGCCGACGCGGAACCACGTGAGATCGGCCAGGGGATAGTTGGCTTCAAGGCGGCCGCGCACTTCGGGCAGCCGGGTTTTGAGTTTTTCTCCGTCGAGCATCGTCTAACCCAGGGCTGCCAGTTCATTCGGCAGCGCATAGGCCCATTGCGAAATGGTGCCTGCACCGAGGCAGATGACAATGTCGCCAGGTTTCATCAGGCGATTGACCAAGGCGGCGAGTTGCCTGTTGTCATCGATCGTGTGGACAGAGCGGTGGCCGCGATCATGCAAGCCTTGAGCAAGGCTTTCGTGGGATGCGCCTTCGATGGGGGCTTCGCCTGCAGCGTAAACCGGCGTCAGCACCACCGAATCAGCGTCGTTGAAGCAGCCGCAGAATTCGCTGAAGAGACTGGAGAGTCTGGAATAGCGGTGGGGCTGCATGACCGCAATGACTTTGCCTTTGGTTACCTTGCGCGCGGCTGACAACACGGCTGCGATTTCAACCGGGTGGTGGCCGTAGTCATCGAATACCGTGACGCCATTGTGTTCGCCGGTTTTGGTGAAGCGGCGCTTCACCCCTTCAAAGGCGGCGATGCCTTTTCTCACATCATCGTCAGACATGCCGAGTTCGCGGGCCACGGCAATGGCAGAGGTTGAGTTCATCGCGTTGTGGTCACCCGGCATTTTGAGCGCAAGATCGGATATCTCGTGGGTCTTGCCTGTGACGCGATCTGTTACCGTGATGTTGAAGCGGGTGGCATTGTCTTCATAACGGATGTCGCGCACGCGGTAATCAGCCTGCGCACTTTGCCCGTAGGTGATGACGCGGCGGTCCTTGATCTTGCCGATCAATTCCTGCACCACGGGATGGTCAATACACATGACGGCGAAACCGTAGAAGGGAATGTTTTCGACGAAAGCAAGGAAGGCTTCCTTGGCTTTGTCGAAAGTGCCGTAGTGATCGAGATGTTCTGGATCGATGTTGGTGACGATCACAACGTCAGCTGGAAGTTTGACGAAGGTGCCATCGGATTCATCCGACTCCACCACCATCCAGTCGCCCTTGCCCAACCTTGCATTGGTGCCATAGGCGTTGATGATGCCGCCGTTGATGACGGTGGGATCAAGCCCACCCGAGTCGAGAAGCGATGCGACAATCGAGGTGGTGGTGGTTTTGCCATGGGTGCCACCGACAGCAATGCAGGATTTGAAACGCATCAGTTCCGCCAGCATTTCAGCGCGGCGCACGATGGGGAGATAGCGGGCGCGGGCTTCAACCAGTTCCGGATTGTCGGGTTTCACGGCTGAGGAAATGACGACGACCTGCGCTTCGCCAAGGTTGGAGGCAGCGTGCCCGATGTGAACGCCGATGCCATGTTTGCGCAAGCGTGCGACATTATAATTGTCGCTGATGTCGGAGCCTTGCACCTTGTAATTCAGCGTGGCCATGACCTCGGCAATGCCGCTCATGCCAATGCCGCCGATGCCGATGAAGTGAATAGGGCCAACGTCGCGTGGCAGTTTCATTGTGGTTTTTCTCCTGCACCAATGTGGCGCTCTACGAGGTCTGCAAGTTTCTGTGCGGCGTCGGGTTTACCGTGCTTTGCCGCTGCTTTCGCGGCGTCTTTAAGTGCTTCGGGGTTTTCAAGCAACTGTCGCAAAAGCTGGGCCAAAGCCTGGGGGGTAAGGTCGTTCTGAGCGCGGATATGCCCGGCCCCAGCTGCGCAAAAACTCTCTGCATTTTTCTGCTGGTCGTTGTCGATGGCGTGGGGCAGCGGAACAAGAACTGCGGGTCTACCTATGACGCCGAGTTCAGCGATAGAGGATGCGCCGGAGCGGCATATCACGAGATGGGCGTTGGCGATCTCTGCGGGCATGTTGGCAAAGAAAGGCGAGAGTTGAGCTTTGGTGCCGAGGGCGGCGTAGGCCTGTTCGACGCGGGCCACATCTTCCTCGCGGCATTGTTGCACGATGGAGAGACGGCGGCGCAGGTTTTCTGGCAGCAGCTTGATCGCGTCAGGCGTGACGTCTGAAAAAAAGCGGGCGCCCTGGCTTCCACCGAAGACGACGAGGCTCAATTGTGACGTTGCGCTGATTGCGGGGTACGGGCTGCGGGCTACGTCCAGCACGCGCTGGCGCACGGGGTTTCCCGTCATCACCACTTTTGATTTGGCTTCTGGCGTGAGCTTGAAGACCTGATCGAAGGATGTTGCGATGGCTGTCACGCGACTTGCCATCAGCTTGTTGGCGCGGCCAAGCACGGCGTTTTGCTCATGCACGATTGAGGGGATGCGAAGTTGCGTTGCGGCCCACAATGGCGGGAGCGACGGATAACCGCCAAAGCCTACGACGACGGAGGGCTTTTCGGTTTTGAAGATGCGCCTTGCCGTGTTCACGCCCAAGTATAGCCGGAAGAGATTGCCCGGTACCTGCATGGGTTTTGAAAGTGAGAGACTTGCGGACGGCACAACATGTGTCTTTGTTGCGGGGAAGGATTTTCCATAGTCTTGCACGCGTTCATCGGTCACGAGATGTATGTCGTGGCCACGGGCGCGGAGTACTTCTGCAAGAGCTTGGGCGGGGAACAGGTGACCGCCCGTGCCGCCTGCTGCGAGGGCTATGAGGTGGTTTGTGGGTGAGGTCACTGCTGTTTCCCCTCATCCGCCCTTCGGGCACCTTCTCCCGCTGGAAGAAACGGGAGAAGGCCTTGTAGCCGCAACCTCCCGTGAAGATTAAACAAGGAGGTGGTTGCAACAAGGCCTTCTCCCGCTCCTCTTAGCGGGAGAAGGTGGCCGAAGGCCGGATGAGGGGAAACCCGCATTGCCGTTACGAAAAGAAATGTATCTGACATAAACTAAGTTGCTTCCGCAAGTTCAGGCGTCGTTTCAACCGCCACTGCGTTTTGCCGACCAAGTGCCAGAATGAATCCGATCGTCATCGCAGTGCCCAGCAGTGACGAACCGCCGTAGGAAATCATCGGGAGGGTCATGCCTTTTGCGGGGAGAAGTGCCACGTTCACCCCCATGTTGATGGAAGCCTGGATGGCGAACATGGAGGTGGCGCCGGCCATGGCCAGCGCGGCAAAGGGGTCATTTTCTGTCTTCGCACGCTTCAACGCGCGGATGATGATGAAGAGGAAAAGGCCCATGATGCAGAGACATGCGAGGAGACCGAACTCTTCTCCGACGACCGAGAAGGTATAGTCGGTATGGGCGTCCGGCAGAACAAGTTTTGCTGTACCGCCGCCGGGGCCGGCACCCAGAATACCTCCGTTGTTGAAGGCTTGTATCGAGGTGTCGACTTGAAAAGTGTCGCCTGTTTCCGGATTGAGGAAGCGGTCAATGCGGGAGGCGACGTGAGGCACGAGGGCATAGGCCATGGCGACGGCGGCAACGCCTGCACCGGCGAAACCAAATATCAATGGCCACGGTACGCCGTAAACCAGAAGCATCGCGCCGATGGTGGCGATGACGAGGGCGGCTTGGCCGAAGTCAGGTTGAATGATAAGTGAGAGCAAAAAGAGTGCGGCACAACCATAGGCGATCAAGTGGCCCGGCATGTCTGGCAGGCGAATGCGTTCGGACAGCATCCATGCGAAAACAATCACAAAGGTTGGTTTTGCAAATTCGGAGGGTTGCAGGCTGACGGGGCCAACGTCGAGCCAACGATGGGCACCTTTGATTTCCGGTCCGAATTTCAGCGCGAGCCACATCAGCAGAAGCGAGCCCACGAAACCTGCAAGGCCAGCACGCCTGATCCATTGGCGATCAAACACCGACAGCGTGAACAGGCCTGTGACGGCGAGTGTGAGATAGAAAAGCTGGCTCTTCACGAAGTGGTAGGGATCGAGCCCGATGCGCGAAGCAACAGGCGGGCTTGCCGCCATGGAGACGAGCACGCCAACCGCCATCAGCAGGAGTGTTGCGGAGAGGAGTGGACGATCTACTGTGAACCACCAGCGGGCGAGAAGGCCACGGTCACTGCGTGAAATAAGGCTCATGGGGTTCCCCCGATCATCATGGTTATGTTGGGCAGACGTGAGACAATGTTGACGAAGTCATCGCCGCGTACTTCGAAGTTCTTGTATTGATCGAATGAGGCGCAGGCTGGCGAGAGCAGCACTGTGGCGTTGGGCAAACCGCTTGCAGCAGCATCCGCCGAGGCCAGTTGCACGGCGCGGGCCATGGTATCGGCCATGACGATTGCGACATCGCCGCCGAGTTCTTTTGCAAGTTCGGGGGCGGAGACGCCAATCAGGTAGGCTTTGCGGATACGCTGAAAATGGGGACGCAAGGGTTCAATGCCGCCTGTTTTTGCGAGGCCGCCAGCAATCCAGAAAATATTGTCGTAGGAGGTCAGGGCTTTTTCGGCGGCGTCGGCGTTGGTGGCTTTTGAGTCATTGACGAAGGCGACGTTGCCGAACTCTGCGACTTGTTGCATGCGGTGGGCAAGGCCGGGGAAGGTTTGCATGGCTTTCAGAATGTCTGGCGATGCGAGACCAAGTGCAGTGGCTGCTCCATAGGCCATGCAGGCGTTCTGCCAGTTATGACGGCCACGGAGTGCGGGCAGTGCGCGCAGATCAAGTTGGGCTACGGCTTCGCCCATTCGCATGTCGCGCAGAATTCCGTCGGCTGCGCAGATGCCGTCCTGCAGGTTACTGACTACGGAGACCCGGCGCAGGTCAGCGCCGTTG
The DNA here is from genome assembly GCA_031430915.1 of Hyphomicrobiales bacterium. Taxonomy (GTDB): domain Bacteria; phylum Pseudomonadota; class Alphaproteobacteria; order Rhizobiales; family Aestuariivirgaceae; genus Aestuariivirga. The sequence continues at coordinate 10,376 of JANPCL010000052.1, read as the reverse complement.
TGCAGCTTGTTGGCGATGGCTTCACCCCACATGTCGTCCACGCCGACGAGGGCGGTTTGACCGTCGCGTTGTTTCGCGAACATGCGGGCCTTCACACTGGCATAGTGCTCCATGGTGCCGTGACGATCCAGATGATCAGGAGTAAGATTGGTGAGAATGCCAACGTCGGGTGCAAGACCGGGCATCAGGTCAATCTGGAAAGAAGAGAGTTCGAGAACGTAATGCAATTCGCGCGTTGGCTTGCGCAGATTGAAGACGGCGTTGCCAATGTTGCCGCCTACGTCCACATCCAGGCCGCAGTGTTTCAATACGTGGCCGATGAGGGCGGTGGTGGTGGACTTGCCGTTGGTGCCCGTGATGGCAATGATTTTTGCACCCGTGTCCTGCACTTGCCGGGCGAAGACTTCGGTGTCACCGATGATTTCAACACCAGCAGCCTTGGCTTTCAGTACCGTCCAGTGCGGAGCGGGATGGGTGAGCGGGACGCCGGGGCTGAGGACCAGCGCATTCAAGGTTTTGAAATCGATGGTGTGAAGATTGGTAACAGTCACACCATCGGCACGGGCCTTGTCTTGGGCTGGTTCAGAATCATCCCATGCGAAAACCGTGGCACCGCCTTCTTGCAAAGCAAGAGCGCAGGAAATGCCGGAGCGGGCGAGGCCGAACATGGCCACGCGTTTTCCATGGAATGACTGGGCGGCAAACATCAGCGCAGCTTCAATGTCGAGAGACCGATGAGGGCGAGCACAAAGGCGATGATCCAGAAGCGAATGACGATGGTGGGTTCCTTCCAGCCCTTCTGTTCAAAGTGATGGTGCAGGGGTGCCATGGCGAAGACGCGTTTGCCCGTCATCTTGAAAGAGATCACCTGCACGATGACAGAGACCGTTTCGAGCACGAACAAGCCGCCGATGACGGCCAATACAATTTCATGCTTTGTGGCCACGGCAATGGCACCCAATGCACCACCGAGTGACAATGACCCGGTGTCGCCCATGAAAATCATGGCGGGGGGCGCGTTGTACCAGAGGAAGCCGAGACCTGCGCCGATGAGGGCTGCGCAGAAGACCGCGAGTTCACCCGTACCTTTGACGAAGTGCAGTTGCAGATAGTCCGAAAAAACAAAGTTGCCGACGAGATAAGCTATGAGGGCGTAGCTTCCCGCTGCGATCATGACGGGGACGATGGCGAGACCGTCCAGACCATCGGTGATGTTCACGGCATTGCCCGCACCCACAATCACCAGCACGCCGATGGCGAGAAAGAAGGGGCCGAAGTAGATCAACACGTCTTTGAAAAAGGGAACGGCGAGAGACGTGGAAAGTGGCTTCTCACCGATGTACATGAATATCAACACGGCCACGCCAGAGATGAGGAATTCAGACAACAACCGGAGCTTTGACGAAAAACCTTTGACGGAGGCACGCGTGACTTTCAGATAGTCGTCGTAAAAGCCGATGGCACCAAAGCCCATGGTGACGAAGAGAACGGCCCAGACATAGAGATTGCTGAGATCGGCCCAGAGCAGTGTTGAAACAAAAACGCCGGACAAAATCATGAGGCCGCCCATGGTGGGAGTGCCTTGCTTTTCGACGATGTGGCGTTGTGGACCATCTGCGCGGATGGGTTGGCCCCTGCCCTGCTTGACCTTCAGCAAGGCGATGATCCGCGGGCCGAAGACGAAGGCGAAGACCATGGCTGTCAACACGGCACCGCCGATGCGGGTTGTCAGGTAACGGAAGACGTTGAAGGCGGAGATGTCGTTGGCCAGATGCGTGAGCAGATAATAGAGCATGTCAAACGTCTTCCTTCTGGCTCTGCGGCCATTTTGTTTTCAAAGCCTCAACGACAGGACCCATGCGACTGCCGAGGGAGCCTTTGATCATTACGCAATCACCGGCGCGCAATTCATTCACCAGCATATCCGTGAGATTGGTAGATTGTGGGGCATAGCCACCGCGCTTTTCTTTCGGCAGCACATCCCACAAATGCTTCATGAGAGGACCGGCTGCGTAGACGCGGTCGATTCCGTTGTGCTCAATGTCATGGGAAAGATTGCGATGCAAGTCTGCGCCGAAATCACCCAGCTCCAGCATGTCACCCAGAACTGCGATGCGACGCCCGGATTTTGCGGGCTTCAGATTTGCAAGCAAGGCAATGGCGGCTGCAACCGATGCCGGGTTGGCGTTGTAGCTTTCGTCGAGCAACAGGAGTTCGCCACCCGGGTGTTGCAACTTGATCTGGCCACCCCGACCCTTCGCAGGCTTGGCCTCCGAAAGTGCCAGTGCGGCACGGGCGAGATCAGCACCAACCAGTTTTGCCGTGGCCAGAACCGCAAGGCTGTTCAACGCCATGTGTTCGCCGGGCATGCCCAGTTTGTAGATGACTTTTTCGCCCATGATGCTTGCGGTGATGCAGCAGCAGTCTGGACGCAGCGCGATCGCTTCCATGCGGACTTGCGCATCGACGTGTCGGCCAAAGCCGGTGATGGAGGTGATGCCTTGGCTGCGCGCCACTGCTGCGAGATGATCGAAATACTGTGAGTCACGGTTGATGACGGCGTGTCCGCCTGAGACGACGCCAGAGAAAATTTCCGACTTGGCGTCGGCGATTTCATCAAGAGATTTGAAATGGCCGAGATGGCTTGCGGCGACTGTCGTGACGATGGCGACGTGAGGTTTCACCATGCTGACAAGTGGTGTGATTTCGCCCGCGTGGTTCATGCCGATTTCGAAGACACCAAAGCCTGCCGTTGTCGGGAAGCGGGCGAGTGTGAGGGGAACGCCCCACTGATTGTTGAAGGAGGCCGCTGAGGCGTGGGTTTCGCTCGAGGCAGACAAGGCCACGCGCAGCATTTCCTTGGTGCTGGTTTTGCCGACACTGCCCGTAATGGCGATAATTTTTGCATGGCTGCGGGCGCGTGCAGCGCGGCCCAGTCGTTCAAGGGCGGCGAGTGGGTCATCCGTTACGCAGAGCAGTGGCAGATTTTTCGGCCAGTCCGGATTGATGCGCGAGACGATGGCGATGCCTGCGCCCTTCTCACAGGCAGCGGTGACAAAGTCATGGCCGTCCATGCTGTCACCTTTGATGGCAACGAAGATATCGTCTTTCGCAATGGTACGAGAGTCGATGGAGACGCCGCCCATGGTTTGTGATGGCGTGCCGGAGACTGTGCCGTCTGTTGCGGCAACGAGTGCTTCAAGGGTCCAGAGATTATTTTGGGTCATAGGCTTTTCCGTCAAGGGCGGCTTTCACGGCGTCGTGGTCGCTGAAAGGGTGAACTGTTGTTCCGATGGTCTGGCCAGGTTCATGGCCCTTTCCTGCAACGAGCAACACGTCTCCACTTCCAAGTTTTGCGACGGCGGTGGCGATGGCTTCGGAGCGGTTTCCGATTTCGACTGCCTGGGGTGCTCCTGCGAGCACCTCGCGGCGGATGGTTGCGGCATCCTCCGTACGCGGATTATCGTCGGTGATGTAGACCAGGTCGGCATTGTGTGCGGCGGCTTTTGCCATCAAGGGGCGCTTGCCCTTGTCCCGGTCACCACCACAGCCGAAGACAACGTGGAGCTTTCCTGGCGTTGATGGTCGAAGCGCCTTCAACGCGGTCTCGATAGCGTCTGGTGTGTGGGCGTAGTCGACGAAAACGCGTGCGCCATTTGCTTTTGATCCCACAAGTTCTAGCCGACCCGTGGCGCCTTTCAGCGATGCCAATGCATGGCGGACCTGTGAGGCTTCTCCACCTGTTGCCAACACAAGGCCTGCGGCCACGATGGCGTTGGAGGCCTGGAAATCTCCCACCAGTGGCAGCGGTACTTCGAACGTGCCATCGGCCATGCGGAGGGTGAGCAGTTGTCCGTTTTCAGTTTGTACTGCCTTGATAATGCTAATGGACTCGCCGTTCTCGCCTACCGTATAGGGCACCAATCCCCGCAGTTTGCAGCGGCGGATGATTTCTGCCGCTTCTGGCATATCGGCGTTGATGACGGCGGGAGAGCCGGGACACAGGAGATTTTCGAACAGCATCATCTTGGCATCAAAATAGTCTTCAAGAGTTTTGTGATAGTCGAGATGATCTCTGGTAAAGTTCGTAAAAGCGGCGGCGGAGATGTGCAGGCCATCGAGGCGATGCTGCGCGAGGCCGTGGCTTGAGGCCTCAACAGCGAGATGTTCGATGCGTTGATCCGCAAGAGCTGCAACGGCTTCCTGCAATTTGACTGGGTCTGGAGTTGTGTGTTTGAGTTCTACAGCGCCATCCGGGCCAATGATGCCAATGGTGCCAAGGCTTGCAGCGCGAAAGCCCATGGCGGCCCAAATCTGGCGCACGAAAACCGAAACCGAGGTTTTGCCATTGGTACCCGTGACGGCGACGATGGTGTCGGGTTGGTCATCATAGAAACGTGCTGCCGCAAGGGCGAGCAGGCGGCGCGGGTTTTCAGTGTGGATCAAATGCAGGCCATGCACAGCGGGGGTGTTTGCGGGCACTATGGCTGCGATGGCACCCTTGGCTTTTGCAGTTTCGAGAAAGGCTGTGCCGTCAACTTTTGTGCCAGGTAATGCTGCAAATATAAAACCTGCGGCCACGTCGCGGCTGTCTGCTGTGAGGCCCATCACGTGCAGCGACGCGGCTTCGGCGGCATAGACCCCATCGCTTTTAATGAGGCGGGAAAGTTCTTGCCCCATCTTCAGCCCTTCTTGGCCTTGCGAAGCTTGTCCAGCTTGGCGCGATCTGCCTCGGTGAAGACGGGTTTGATGCCGAGAATGGGTGCGATGCGTTCAATGATCTTGCCTGCTGTCGGCACGGCGTTCCAGCCTGCCGTGGCAAAGCCGTAGGTTTCAGGCAACGCCTTTGGTTCATCCAACATGACCAGAATGGCGTAGCGCGGGTTGTCCATGGGAAAGGCGCCGATAAAAGAGGAGAGCCGATTGTCTTTCGAATAGCGGCCACGCACTACTTTTTCTGCCGTACCGGTTTTACCACCCACACGGTAGCCTGGTACATCAGCCTTGCTGGCCGAGCCATCGGTTGCGTTCAAGCGGAACAGGACCTGCATGTTTTTCGACACGTTCGGCTTGATGATCTGCTTGGCCAGCACATCAGCTTCTTCGACGGAGCGCATCATGAAAGTGGGCGGCACCATTTTTCCATCGTTCAGAATCCCTGTGACAACGGAAAGACCCTGCAAGGGTTGCACGGCAAAACCATGGCCAAAAGCCGCCGTTGCCGAGGCGAGTTTGCCCCATCTTTTCGGAAGCAGGGGGCGTGCGGTTTCCGGCACTTCGGTGATCAGGCGATCCAGCAGCCCGACGCGTCCCAGGAATTCGTAGTGGTGCTCCAGACCGACATCGAGCGCCATTTTCGCGGTACCGATGTTCGAGGAGTTGGTGAAAATTTCCGGCACCGTCAGCACGCGGCGCTGGGCGTGAAAATCATTGATGCGGGCAGAGCCAATGACCAGCGGGAAGCGCGTGTCATATTTCGAGTTCATTGAAATGGTGCCATAGTCGAAGGCCATGGCGAAAGTCACGGCCTTGATGACGGAGCCCAGTTCATAAACGCCGGAGAGCATGCGGTTGGTCTGGTCCTTGCCGAAGTTTTTGGATTCAGCGTTGGGGTTGAAATCCGGCAACGACACCAGAGAGATGATTTCGCCCGTGTGAATGTCCATGACGATGCCGCCGCCTGCGATGGCCTTGAATTTGGTGATGGCCTTCGACACTTCGTCGACCATGACATGTTGCACCTGCACGTCCATGGCGAGTTGTGCTGGGGCGGACAGGGGCGCTCCCGGTTCCGCCAATGAAGCCGTGTAAATGGCACCTGCGTTGTCGAGATATTTTTCGATACCCGCGATGCCTTTGGTATCAACATCAACATAGCCAACAGTGTGGGCGGCGAGGCGGCCTTGTGGATAGACGCGCTTCCGCTCATTGATGTAGGCCAGACCGGGAATGCCAAGGTTGTAAACCGCGTCGCGTTCTTCCGGGCTGACCTGGCGCTTGATCCAGACGAAGGCGCGGCCGGGCGCGTTAAGTTTCTTGCGCAGGTCCTTGGCGTCCACGTCGGGCAAGGCAGTCGAGATCAATTCAACGGCTTCTTCCATGTCGATGATCTTACGCGGATCGGCGAACAGCGATGCAACCGACACATCAGTTGCGAGAACCACGCCGTTGCGGTCCACAATGTCGGGGCGGGGAATGCGGTCGGCTTCGCGGGCGATACGTTTGGCTTCGCCCTCCTCTGGTTCCAGAACGGTGAGGCGGATCAATTGCGCGCCGATGATGCAGAAGAACATCACATAGGCGAGGCCCAGCAAGCGAATGCGGTTCTGGCCTTGCAGGCTGCGATTGCGGTCAATGACTTTGGTTGCAAGCATGGTCATTGCATTTTCTTCATCAGGTCTTCGATGGTGCCCTTGCCCTTGGGCTTTTCGGTTTGCGTCAGGGCTTCAAGGCGCACGGGCAGTTCGGTTGCGGTGATGATCTGGTCCGCGTCCAATTGTTTCATGCCCAAATGTTGTTCAGCCAAAAGCTGGATGCGTTCGGGCCGCGTCAGGCTGCTCCACTCGGCTTTCAGCAGTTTGATGGATTCAGCTGTATCCACCATTTGTGCAGTGGCTTTTGCAATGACGCGTTCTTCGCCGCGCGTGGTATGCTCGAGATTGTAGAGCATGGAAGCGGTGGCGAGGGTCAACAGAACCAGTGTGACGTTTGCGTATTTGAGCATCACTGCGCCCTCATGGATTCGACGGATTTGCAGAAGGCCCCGTGCTTGCCCCAGGCCGGTGCGTCTGTGCGGATGGCGACGCGCAGCTTAGCGGAACGGGAGCGCGGGTTGACTGCGATTTCGGCTTCGGATGCTGCAATGTGCCCCTTCTGCAGCAACCTGAAACTGGGAGCCGTGATGCTTGCGGGGCCCGGTGCATGGCGCGATGCACCCGGCAGATTGCCCGTGCGCTCGGCTAGAAATTGTTTGGCTATGCGGTCTTCAAGGGAATGGAAGGTAACGATGACGAGACGGCCACCGGGTTTCAGAACCTGTTCGGCAGCGATCAGCGCATCAACAAGTTGGCCAAGTTCGTCGTTGATGTAGATGCGCAGCGCCTGAAACGTCTTGGTGGCGGGGTGGGTGCGTATGTGTGGACGAGCGGGTCCGGTTGCGCGTTCGACGGCTGCCACCAGCTGCCGGGTCGTGGTGATTGGCGCTTCGGCTCGCGCTTTCAGAATGGCGCGGGCAATGGCGCGGGACTTATGCTCTTCACCGAAGACATAGATGATATCCGCGAGTTTGTCGGCTGATGCTGTGGCGATGATGTCAGCGGCGGATGGGCCTGATTGCGCCATGCGCATGTCGAGCGGGCCATCGCGCAGGAAGGAAAAGCCGCGTGCGGCCTGGTCGAGTTGCATGGAAGACACACCGATATCCATCACCACGCCATCGACCTGTGTGATGTCACGGGAGTCAAGTTCTGCGTTGAAGCTGCCGAAATCGGACTCGATCAAGGTCAGTCGTCCGCTTGATGCGGCGACCAGCGTTTGGCCATCGCGAATGGCATCAGGGTCACGGTCAAAGGCGATGACGTTGCAGTTTTTTGTGTCGAGAATCGCTTTTGTGTAGCCCCCTGCCCCGAAGGTCAAATCCACATGGGTTTCACCCGAAGCAGGCTGCAAGGCCGCCAATACCTCAGCCAACAACACAGGCACGTGGCCAGGCTGGGACTGAACAGAGCTATCGGAGACTGGTGACATTCTTGGAATTTTTGGCGTTTTGGCAGGGTGAACAGAAGGTTAATCAATTCACGACAATGCGCAGTGCAATGTTAACAAATGGTTTCTGCAGTGAGTCAGAGGGGTACATTTTCAGGGGTATGGGACTCTATAATGAGCCATCACTCGGCATCCGTGTTCTACAAGCCGCGCGGCTGCAGACAAAAATTCAGACTATCGTGGTGGTACGATGATCCCGCAGCGGAAAAAGTTTGGTTAGTTGCAATCTTTGGCTGGAGCTTGGTTAACCCAGCTCATCACAGCACTCAAAACGGCGCGCGCCTCCGCAACAAGTGTAGCATCGCGTTCCAATTGGCCCTCCGGTCCGCCACGGAACTTTTCGCCATGGACATAACTATTACGCACCCTGCAAACACCATTGACTAAAAGCTCCTTTACGTTTGCCAGTGGCACCTGTGCTGGGGGCGACCATTGCAAGTCTGAAAGAAGCTGTCTGGGCGGGGAGCCAATCAATGTTTTCGCTTTACCGGTCGCAACTACATGCTCAAAAAATCCGGCACTGAGTTTATCAGCAAACACATCCCAATCCGCCTCTGCCACCTTCCTGCCCCTTCGAATGTAACCGCAGCGCTTAAGTAAGTACTCCGCCTTTCCAAATTCGACAATAAACTTTTTCGCAGCTTTGTAAGGATTTGACATACGACTCTCCGATACTTCCTACTTAACCGAAGATAGCAGGTGTTTCGAGAGTTGAATTAACAGATGCGGTTCAGAAAGCTCAGGCGAAGCATCATGTAACAGCTTGGCAAGCGGTTTGCGTAAAACTGCTTTTTATATCGGACACCAACTTAACAACGTCATTCCAAACGCGAAACGTAGCGAATCGGAGTGAGCGATTTGGAATCCCGCTTTGGTGGCATCGAGTAGGACTGGTTGAGAGAAAGCGGGTTTCCAAATCACTCGTTCCGCTGCGCTTCACTCGTGTTTGGAATGACGGTATTTGGGGGTGGTGTACGGACTTGAAGTGACCACTCCCAGATTGGTCAATGCCGCACTTGTAGGGCTGCTGTCCGGTCAAGCACCCGTCGCTTTTCTAAAGTGAAAAATCCGGAAGGATTGTCATAACCTGACTTGCTCCGGTAATCCATGGTTCAAAGGGAGTAGAGTTTTCCGCATAAATCACGCTTGCTGAAACATGGATTGCTGCAACACCTGCGGCAATGACGATTTTTCGGGCGGAGAACATTACGCCCAAAAAAAATTCTGCCAGTTGGCCTGTAAGCCGGGTTCTGTTTGCTGGTTTCCCAGCGCGGTGACCATTCATCTGGAGCTGCTGTTGCCAGCAGCTTCACGCAACCAACCCGGGTGGTCTGGGCCGGAAAAGGCCTGACTGTCTTTCGACAATCGCGCCACCCCTATTCGGTCTTGCTCCCGGTGGGGTTTGCCATGCCGCTTCTGTTGCCAGCCGCGCGGTGCGCTCTTACCGCACCTTTTCACCCTTGCCCTAGCATGCCTAAGCATGCGGAGGCGGTTCGATCTCTGTGGCACTTTCCCTGGGGTCACCCCCGCCGGACGTTATCCGGCACCGTTTTTCCGTGGAGCCCGGACTTTCCTCCACCGCGCCCTTTCGGGCGTTGCGGCAGCGGTCACCCGGCCAACTGGCAGGCTGCGGGTTAGGCATTTGCGGGGCTTGCGTCAACAAATGCTTGTAATTGCAGGAAACAGGGCCATCTGTCGCAACCGTGGCCCGTCGTCGGGTTTGGGGGATATGTGATGAATGATATTGAACGCCTGAAAATTCTCAACCGTCTGACCCGCATGGCCAAGTTGATGGATACGGCCTGGGGCATACCCTTCACGAAAATCCGCTTTGGCTTTGATTCCGTTGTCGGTCTCATTCCGGGTGCGGGTGATGCGGTGAACCTTGGGGTGTCGCTTTACAGTTTGATATTGGCGCGAAAGTTGGGTGCTCCCAACAGCATGCTCATTCGCATGGCGGCCAATGCCGGGATTGATTTCGGTCTTGGCAGCATTCCCGTGGTTGGTGATATTTTTGACCTGTTCTTCAAGTCCAATACGCGGAACCTGAAAATGCTGACAGAGTTTCTGGCCAAGCACAGTGTGCCCGGTGGAAAATCACGCTGAGCTTGGATATGCTTGGTGCGAGGGGACACGTTTTGATGTTACGTTGTTTAAAGGTTGCACTTTTGATTGGCTTGGCTTCGCCTGCTGTGGCGCAGGAGCGCGAGTGGTCGCTGGGGGCTTCGGGGGAGGATGTGTTCCTGGCGTTCGGTGTGCCGGAGACAGTGGATATCGGTGTGAGTTTCTGGTGTAGAATTGGCGGAAAAGGTGTGAGCCTGTTTGCGCCGGTGCCGGGGCCTTCGACTGACGCTCTGAAAGTCGCACTCGATGTGGGTGGGAACGCCTATGACCTGCATGCGAAAATCAGTGACGGATCCATCGAAGCGGCACTGAAACCGCAAGGAGATGTATTGGCAGCGTTAAAAGCAGCAGATCGATTTGCGCTGACTATTGGCAAGCACAAGACGACATTTCCGCTTGCTGGCGCGGATTTCGACGGGTTGGTTGCGATGTGTGCGGATAAGGCTGGAGTGGTGGAGTGAGGGAGGGACCTCATCAGCCCTTCGGGC
>JANPCL010000051.1:0-28874 GCA_031430915.1 Hyphomicrobiales bacterium | reverse complement strand
CCAGTGTGGCTGATCATCCTCTCAGATCAGCTACGGATCGTCGCCTTGGTGAGCCGTTACCTCACCAACTAGCTAATCCGACGCGGGCCCGTCTAAAGGCGATAAATCTTTCCTCTCACGAGCGTATACGGTATTAGCTCAAGTTTCCCTGAGTTGTTCCGTACCTCTAGGAGGGTTCCCACGTGTTACTCACCCGTCTGCCACTGATGTATTGCTACACCCGTTCGACTTGCATGTGTTAAGCCTGCCGCCAGCGTTCGTTCTGAGCCAGGATCAAACTCTCAAGTTTGAAACTGGTTGCTGATGGTATTGCTACCATCGACTGGTCTTTAGCTTTCAAAAAATTGACGAGGAAAAGTAGTCTTCATCTTGCGATAAAGTCTGTCTATTTCCTTGTATTTTAAAAAACGCTATCGACGTTTGTTTCTTCGTCTCCACTCACATGGAAACCGCAAGGACACACGCCGTCTGCGTTTCTCTTTCTTTCTTTTACAATGTCAATCAGCGGGGGATTTGCATCCCGACTTTCTGTGCTATCCCGACCCTTTGGAGGTCGATTTGCGCGACAGACAAGACCTATCCCGGTTCCCCCTTGCGAGGTTGCCGGCTGGTTTCGCCGATCGCGTTTTGATTTCGCACAGAGGCGTCGGCGCGTTCGCACCGGCGTCCCTCAGTGATGCGGTGTATAGGTTCCACTCCATCGAACTGTCAAACAAAATTCGCAAAGTTTTTTATTTTTTTTATAAGTCATTGAAAAACAATGGATTTAAGAGATGTCCACAGGCCCTCGGAGAGCCAACCGCAGCGCCTCGAGGTGTCGGAGAAGCAGATTTCCATGACAAACCGATGAAGTCTGCTGTGTTGCAGCGCAAAAAAGGGAGTGGGACGCACCGCTTATGTTGCGAAGGCCCCCATCGCCTATAGGCGCCAACTTAAGGGGCATTCTCTCAGTTTTGTCATTACCGGACTTGTTGCCCTGCTGTCCGGTTAAGCTCTGGCCCTGATTCAGAAGGTAGAAACCCCACCATAATTGTCATTACCGGACTTGTTCCGGTAATCCATGGTTCAACGGGAGCGGAGTTTTCCTGATAAATCACGCTTGCTGAACCATGGATTGCCGCAACAAGTGCGGCAATGACACCGTGAGTAGAATGAGGCCTGGTGATTTGGGTGTCTTAGAAAAGTGAAGAACTCCAAGTAGATGTCCGAGCCTCAACCCATGAAAAATTCAAAAAATCTGACGCTTCAATATATAACTTCGTTTTCCGCAATTCCTTAACCGGATAGCAGTGGGACAAGCCCGGTTATGACAAAACCGTTGGTCTTGGCCCTAAGTTGGCGCTTACCCCCCCCCACTCCCATTATGGTTAACGACTTCGAAATGAAATGTTGCAAAAACACCCGTGTGCAGTCCTTCCGCGATTTGGCTGCAGATGCTGCCTTTCTCCGCATCTGCCTCCAAACTGGTTGACAGGCTGCTGCAGCCGGGGGCATTGTCCCCACAGATGCATTTAATACAGCGCCGTGATTTATTCCGGAGCTGACAGTTTGGGGGCCTTGCGCCGAACGTCCGGGACTTGTAACGGGCGCGGCCTGAGGCAAAAGTATGTAAGGGAGCAGAATGTCGTCCAAGGGGCAACACAGCGCGAAGGTGCCAGCCAGACCCATGCGGTCCGGATTGTCGCCCGTGGCCCGCGACATGCACCCCATTCAACTTGAAACAGGCTTTCTCGAAGAACCCATTCACCACCGCTGGCTTTTGACAACCTGCCTCGCGGGAGCCGCAGCTACACTTGTTGTCGGCGGCGTCATGCTCGGCCTTTTTGGTCACAATGCAGCGCCCTTGCAAGCCAACGCCGCCGTCAATCGCGCCGCCGAGGTGCAGATTGAACCGGTTCAACCCGGCAAGTTGACCGGACAAAGCCTCACCACTGCCCAACCTCCCCAATCCGCCCACGACGGCAAGACAGAAGTTCTGCCAGAACGTGAACTGGCTGGAAACTGGGCCTACCCTGAAATTACTGAAAATGAACTGCCCTACAGCGAGAGCAACACAACGGTTCTCGACGCTGATATTGATGCTGTTGAAAATGAGAACGACAACATCACAGAGATTACCAAGTCTCCGCCTCCGGAACCGGTTGACGAAACCTTCAAGTTGGCCAAGGGCGGCGATCTGAAACGCGCCCTGATTGATCGCGGCGTGTCGAAAAATGCCGCCGAAGAACTGGTGCGTTCCATTGATCCGGTGCTTCCATCAAAGCTGATCAAGCCGGGCACCACATTCGACGTTACGTTTGACCGCCAGATCGACTTCTATGGCCGCGAAGTGATTTTCCCGGTGGAACTCTCCTTCAAGCCGGGACCGAAAGAAACCATTCTCGTCACAGCCGACGAAGATGGCAACTTCGAAGCCGCCATCAGTGGCAAAGGCGAAGGTGCAAAATCCCAATATGCTATCGTCGACAACTACCAGGCCAGCATAAAAGTCGGTTCCAGCCTTTATACCTCCGCCAAAGACAACAAGATCCCCGACTATATCGTTTCTGAATTTACCCGCATCTTCTCCTACGACGTCGACTTCCAGAACCAGATTGCACCGTCAGACGATTTCAAGCTGCTGTTCGGCAAACCCCTCACGGGATCCTCTTCAAAACGTAAAGTCTTGCATTTCGCCCAATTGAACTATGGCGACAAGACCAAGAACTACTACCGCTTCACCTCGGCCGACGGCCAAACCGACTACTATGACGAGAGTGGCCGAAGTGCGGCCCGCTCGCTGTTGAAGACGCCAATTTCCGGCGTCAAGATCACGTCAGGCTTCGGTATGCGCCGCCACCCGCTGTTGCGTTATTCGAAAATGCACACAGGCGTTGATTTTGGCGCCCCAACAGGAACCCCTATCCGCGCCGCAGGCTCCGGCATCGTCGATCTCGCAGGCCGCCACGGCGCCTACGGCAACACCATCGTCCTGAAACACGGCGAAAAATACAAAACCCTCTACGCCCACATGAGCCGCCTTGCCGCAGGTATTCGCGCTGGCACCCGCGTCAACCAAGGCCAGGTCATTGGCTACGTCGGCACAACAGGCCGCTCTACTGGCCCCCACTTGCACTACGAAGTCCGCGTCAGCGACCGCCCCGTAAATCCGACCGCCATCCGCGCAGCAGGCGGCAAGCAACTCGCCGGCAAAGAGCTCGCAAAGTTCCGCGGCATCAAAGCCCGCGTGGTCGCAATGATGCAAACAGCGCCGACGTCAACACAGCTGGCGTCAGCCGGGCAGTAGTTCCAGGTTTCGACTCTCAAAGTCTGTCATTGCCGGACATGTTCCGGCAATCCATGCTTCAACAGGAGTAGAGCTGTCCGGATAAATCACGCCTGCCGAACCATGGATTGCCGCAACAAGTGCGGCAATGACAAAACCTTTAAACCAGCCCCAACTCCACCTGTACCCGCTTGGGCAAAGCCAACCCACACAAGCGATGACTCTCGCGCAGGTAATCCCGCAAAGCCGCATCATCCATCTTCTCACTCGACACCCTCTGGATCCACGTCATGCCCCGCGACGCCAGATAGGGGGCAGGCCGCAACCCCTCCTGCTCCTTCAGAATGTCATAGCTCATCGCCGACACCTTGAAAGTGATCGCCAGCTGCTCCTGCAGCTTCGGAAAAGCCAGTGCAAACATCCGGCCCTTGGCACCCCCAACCTTCCACACATGCACCCCGCCCCACTGCACAACATGAAAGCTGTGGGGAAGCGATTCGCAGTACGAATTGAAGGCAGCAAGTTTCATGGCCCTACATTACCCCGAAAATTCGCAGCGCGTTAGGGCAAGATAAACCATTCTGCGGCACTGTGGGCTTTGGTTAGTCAATGGTTAAGCGGCTTGAGGCTGCTTGAAGGTGAGTCATGAACGAGAATAGAATTCCGCCCCGCATGCCCGAAATCCACGCCAATGCAGATCGGCCCAAGCCCGACGGCATCATGGACCCCGCAGGCGAAGCAGGCTGGTTTCTCATGCGCGAACGTGAAGACCGCAACATGACGCTGGAAGATGCCAGCGAATTTGTCGGCATCCACCCCTATCACCTCGAGGCCATCGAACTCGGCAACATGACCAACATGCCGTCTCGCGCCGAAGCCCTTGAAATGATCTCGGCCTATGCCAGCTATCTCGGTTTCGAGCCGGAACCCCTGCTGCAACATTACGTCTCTTTCCTGCCCGCCCCGCAAGTGGCCCCGCGCCGCCACCCGGCAAATCCACTGCCACTGTCGAGCGCAAAGATCCTGCAATTCGGCAAATTCGTACGCCTGCCCCCCATCAACATAAAGCTGCCCTCCATGGCCAACATGCCGAAAATGCCAAACCTGCCCACCGGCAACGGCGGCATCGTCGCCTCCGTCCTCGCCGCTTTTGTGGTATTCTCAGGCGTCACCTGGATGCTGATGCCGTCCTCACAACCCGGTCAGACCGAAGCGCAAATCGCCACCGTTGAAGAAGCCGACCCCATGCCTACCGCGTCAACAGCGGCGGAAGACGCAACGGTCATCGTCAACGAAACCCCCATGGACGGCAACACCCTCGCCACCGCCGAACAAGCCGAACCACCCATTGCACCTGCACCGGAGTTGACCGAAGACGTACTCGGCGCGTTCATCAAAGACAATGTGGCGGGCACTGGCGAAACACCAGCGCAAGTGGCCTCAACCCAACCCGAAGGCCGCGTCTTCGGCTCACCCGACGCCAAGGTCCGCCTCGTCCTGAAAGCCAACCGTAACATCTGGCTCCTGATTGAAGACAATCGCGGCAACCGCGTCGCCACCCAGTTGCTGAACAAGGGCGACCTCTTCCGCGTGCCCAACAACCCGGGCCTTGCCGCCACGGTACAAGACGGCGGCGCCATCACCTACATCATCGACGGCGTGGAAAAAGGCATCCTCGGCCAACCAGGAGCCGTCCTCGCCGCCGAATCGCTGGATATCAAGAAGCTTGAAGCCAAGAGCTGAGAAGAAAGGGACCTCATCAGTCGCGTTGCGACAGCTTCTCCAGGGGAGAAGCAACTACATCGAGACCTCCCGAAGGGGTGACTATTTTGGGAGGTTTACCAGCCAGTCGCTTCTCCTCTGGAGAAGCTGCCCGAAGGGCTGATGAGGTCCCTTCCCATCCCCCTTTGCCATGGCGACCACTCTCCTCTAAAGCCCACCGCCATGGCTGCCATACATCCCGAAAAAATCGCACGTATTCTCGAGCGCTTCGCCTCAGTCGAACACGCACTCGCCTCCGGTGCGCAAGGCGAGGCCTTCGTCCGCCTGTCGAAAGACTACGCCGAACTCGAACCAACCGCCAAAACCGCAATGACGCTGAAACAGCTTTATGCTGAACAAGAGGGCCTTGCTGAAATGCTGACAGCAGGCGGCGAACTGGCCGCAATGGCTGAAGCTGAAAAGCCGGAACTCGCGACCAAAGTCGGAAACCTCGAAAAGCACCTGCGCATTCTGCTCCTCCCCAAGGACGCCGCTGACGAACGCAACGTCATCCTCGAAGTGCGCGCCGGAACCGGAGGCGACGAAGCAGCAATCTTCGCAGGCGATCTCTTCCGTATGTACCAGCGCTACGCCGCCTCAAAAAACTGGCGCGTCGAACTGATCTCGTCAAGCGATGGCGAGCATGGCGGCTACAAGGAAGTCATCGCCAATATTTTTGGCGCTGGGGCCTACGCCCATATGAAGTTCGAATCAGGCGTCCACCGCGTGCAACGCGTGCCCGCCACGGAAACCCAGGGCCGCATCCACACCTCCGCAGCAACAGTCGCTGTGCTGCCGGAAGCCGAAGAGGTCGACATCAAGCTCGAAGACAAGGACTTGCGCTTCGACGTTTACCGCTCTTCCGGCCCCGGCGGCCAATCGGTTAACACCACAGACTCGGCGGTACGCGTGACCCATATTCCAACAGGCATTGCCGTTGCCCAGCAAACCGAAAAGTCGCAACTCAAGAACAAGAACATGGCGCTGAAACTGCTGCGCGCCAAACTCTATGAAATCGAACGCAACAGGATCGATTCAGAGCGCTCCGCCGCCCGCAAGGGCCAGGTCGGCAGCGGTGATCGCTCCGAACGCATTCGCACCTACAACTTTCCGCAAGGCCGCCTGACAGACCACCGCATCAACCTAACCCTCTACAAGCTGCCGGAAATCATCGAAGGCCCCGCCCTCGAAGACGTGGTGCAAGCCCTCGTCACCGAACACCAGGCAAGCCTCATGGCGGAGCAGGATGCCAACAACTGACACGCTGCTCGCCGCAGCCAAAGCCGCTCTCATCAAAGCCGACGTTACAACCCCGTCACTCGATGCACGCCTGCTACTCGAACATGTTCTGAACCTCACGCATGCCGATATCATCGCAAACCTGAATCATCAGCCTACGGATGATCAGGTCACCACTTTCCAGGCCATGCTCAATCGCCGCCTCGCAGGCGAACCCGTGAGCCGCATCCTCGGCATCCGCGAATTCTATGGCCGTGATTTCAAAACCTCGCCAGCCGTCCTCGATCCAAGACCCGACACCGAAGCCTTGATCAGCCTCTGCCTCGAATACTTGGCCCCCGATCAGGCGCAAACCATTCTCGACCTCGGCACGGGCAGCGGCATTCTCGCCATAACCCTGCTTGCCGAACGCCCGTTCAAAACAGCAGTAGCCGCAGACCTCTCTCCAGAAGCCCTCGCCATCGCAAGCGACAACGCCAAACACTGGGGCGTCTCGAAACGCATCACCTTCATCGAAAGCAACTGGTTTGAAAATATTGAGGGCACTTACGACCTCATTGTCTCAAACCCGCCCTACATCCCGGCCAGTGACATCCCGAACCTCGAAATCGAAGTCCGCAACCACGACCCGCACCTCGCCCTGAACGGCGGAGAAGACGGCCTCGACCCCTACCGCGCCATCGCCACCGGAGCATCGAAGTATCTCGCGCCCAACGGCATCATCGCAGTTGAAATCGGAGCAGGCCAGGCCGAAGATATCATCGCCATCTTCAAAACTAATGGCTACAAAAACCTCGCAAGCCAAAAAGACTTGGGAAACCACGTCCGCGCACTGGCCTTTGGGCTCTCGACGTAAATAGCGGGTCCCTTTACCACGCATAAAATATCCCTTCCCCATGCCCCTCACTTCCGCTATACTGGTCCCCGTAACTCCTGCGATTTGCGATAGTTCTGTAACCCACAAGGCCCGCGCCTCAGGGACATATCTCGCAAATGTTGGTGACGGCATGAGCCGCAGGGTATGACTGAAACCAGGACAACCAAACTGAGCAAGCTATTCGAAAGCTTTTGACATCAACACCGCGAGCGGCCTTTCAGCCACAACCACGGCTGAACACCCCTGTGCGCGCCCAAAGCGACAATGAGTGACATGAGACCCCAGTACAGCAACAATAACAACAACAAGAACCGCAATCGCAACCGCAACAACAACCGCCGTCCAAACGGTGGCGGCGGCGGTCAGGGTGGCGGCAATGGGGCCAACCGCGTCTATGATTCGAACGGGCCAGACGTGAAAGTCCGCGGTACCGCGCAAACCATTGCCGAAAAATACATGCAACTCGCAAGAGACGCCCAAAGCTCGGGCGATATCGTGGCAGCTGAAAGCTATTACCAGTTCTCCGACCACTATTACCGCGTCTGGTTGGCCGCCCAGCCCGTTGGCCAGCCCATCCAGTTCTCGCGCCGCAATGCCGAAGATGAATATGATGAAGACGGCAACGAGATTTCCTCGGACAACGAACAGCCCGAAACTGAAAACAACGATGCCGCTGAAAACAGTGAACAGCAACCTGTAGCCGAAGCGGGCGAAGCCCAACCCGAAGCTGACGGCTACCAGCCGCGCCAGAACAACAATCGCAATTTCAACAACAACAATCAGAATCGCGAAGGCGGCAACAACCGCAACAACAACCGCCAACGCTGGCCCCGCCGCAACGACCGCTACAATCAGGACGGCCAGCCCAATCAAGCCGAAGCCCAGCCTGAACAGGGCGAACGCCCAGAGCGTCAAGAGCGCTTCGAACGCCCAGCCGAAGAACCAGTAGTCGCCCCACGCGAAGCAGAACCTGTGGACAAAGGCAACTGGGAAGCCCCCTCCTTCCTCACCCGTCCGGTACCAGTGATTGCCGACTCCGGGGCCGCACCAGAAACACCAGCAGCCCCAAAAAGAGGCCGCAAACCCCGCGTCGTGGCACCAGTAGAAGACGCACCGCAAGGCGAGTAACTTCCCCTCTCCGTCTCGCGCCAAGGCGCGATCCACCTCTCCCGAAAGCGGGAGAGGTGGATTGCGAAGCAGTCGCAAGACGGAGAGGGACCGCCTGCCCCCTTGCCCTACACATTTTCATTCCCATATCTCTCCCAAGCGCGACATTGAACTTTTGCCTTCGGGAGGAGTTCTATACTCGCCACCACCCCTGGTCCAAGACGGCGTTTGCCAAGGTGCCCATCCGGGGCCTCATGCAAGCGTGCCGAGACGGAGAATGAAGTATGGAATTCGAGAAATATACCGAACGTTCGCGCGGCTTCCTGCAAGCCGCCCAATCCCTTGCCTTGCGCGAAGGCCACCAGCGCTTCACCGCAGAGCACGTGCTGAAAGTCCTGCTCGACGATGAGGAAGGTCTGGCCGCCAACCTGATCAAAGCCGCTGGAGGCAGTCCGCAATTAGCCCTCGCCGAAACCGAAGCCGCTCTTCGCAAACTGCCCAAAGTCTCCGGCGGTGGGGCAGGCCAGGTGTACCTCGCCCCTGAACTCGCCCGCGTCTTTGAAACTGCCCAGAAACTGGCCACCAAAGCCAACGACAGCTTTGTCACAGCCGAGCGCCTGTTGCAGGCCTTGGCTATGGAAAAAAGCGAAGCCGCAACTGCATTGAAAAACGCCAATGTCACGCCGCAGGGTTTGAACAGCGCCATCAATGATATCCGCAAAGGCCGCACTGCTGATTCAGCCTCTGCCGAACAAAGCTATGACGCGCTCAAAAAATATTCGCGTGATCTCACCGCCGCCGCGCAGGAAGGCAAACTCGATCCCGTCATTGGCCGCGACGAAGAAATCCGCCGCACCATTCAGGTTCTGTCCCGCCGCACCAAAAACAACCCCGTGCTCATCGGTGAACCCGGCGTTGGCAAAACCGCCATTGCCGAAGGCTTGGCGCTGCGCATCATCAAGGGTGACGTGCCGGAAAGCCTGAAAGACAAAAAGCTCCTCTCCCTCGACATGGGCTCCCTCATTGCAGGAGCAAAATTCCGTGGCGAGTTCGAAGAGCGTCTGAAGGCGGTCATTTCCGAAGTGATTGCATCTGACGGCGGCATCATTCTCTTCATCGATGAAATGCATACACTTGTGGGAGCCGGCAAAGCTGACGGTGCCATGGACGCATCCAACCTGTTGAAGCCAGCCTTGGCGCGTGGCGAATTGCATTGCGTGGGCGCAACCACGCTCGACGAATACCGCAAGCACATTGAAAAGGATGCGGCCCTCGCCCGTCGCTTCCAGCCGATCTTTGTCAACGAACCATCCGTCGAAGACACAATTTCGATTCTGCGGGGAATCAAGGAAAAATACGAATTGCACCATGGTGTGCGCATCACAGATGCCGCAATCGTCGCCGCAGCCACTTTGTCGAGCCGCTACATCGCCGACCGCTTCCTGCCCGACAAAGCCATCGACCTGATGGACGAAGCAGGCTCGCGTCTGCGCATGCAGGTTGATTCCAAACCAGAAGAGTTGGACGAACTCGACCGCCGCGTCATGCAATTGCAGATCGAGCGTGAAGCCTTGAAAAAGGAAACCGACGCAGCCTCGAAAGACCGCCTCGCCAAACTCGAAAAAGAACTCGCCGACACGGAAGAAAAATCCGTGGCGATGACGCGCATCTGGCAAGCCGAAAAAGAAAAACTCGCCAGTGCTTCCAAACTCAAGGAAGAATTGGAAGCAGCTCGCCGCGATCTCGAAATTGCACAACGCAAGGGCGATTTCGCCAAAGCAGGCGAACTCACCTACGGCACCATTCCCGAGCTTGAAAAGAAGCTTGCAGCAGCCGAAGCCCAAGGCTCCGGCAACTTGATGGAAGAAGCGGTCACCGCTTCCCACGTCGCCCAAGTCGTATCCCGCTGGACCGGCATTCCCGTGGACAAGATGCTTGAGGGAGAACGCGAAAAACTCCTCGCCATGGAAGCCGAATTGCAAAAGCGCGTCGTAGGGCAAGAGGATGCGGTCATCGCCGTATCAACCGCCGTGCGCCGTGCCCGCGCAGGCCTGCAAGACCCCAACCGCCCTATTGGCTCCTTCATGTTCCTGGGCCCCACAGGTGTGGGCAAAACCGAACTGACAAAAGCGCTGGCAAACTTCCTCTTCGATGATGAGCACGCCCTGCTCCGCATCGACATGTCGGAATATATGGAAAAGCACTCCGTCTCCCGTCTCATCGGCGCACCTCCGGGTTACGTCGGTTACGACGAAGGCGGTGCCTTGACCGAAGCCGTGCGCCGCCGCCCCTATCAGGTGGTGTTATTTGACGAAATCGAAAAAGCCCACCCAGACGTCTTCAACATCCTCCTGCAAGTCCTCGACGATGGCCGCCTGACCGACGGTCAGGGCCGCACCGTCGATTTCAAGAACACCCTGATCATCATGACCTCCAATATGGGTTCCGAATATCTCGTGAACCTCGCTGAAGGACAGGACGTTGACGTGGTCAAGGACGAAGTCATGGCAGTCGTCAAACAATCCTTCCGCCCCGAATTCCTGAACCGCATCGACGACATCATCCTGTTCCACCGCCTGATGCGCCAACACATGGGTGCCATCGTCGACATCCAGTTGCAGCGCCTCACGAAGTTGCTAAGCGAACGGAAGATCACAGTCGAACTCTCCCCCGAAGCCAAACAACTCCTGGCCGAAAAAGGCTATGATCCAGCCTATGGTGCCAGACCCCTGAAACGCGTCATCCAGAAATCCATCCAGGACCCCCTGGCCGAAGAAATTCTCTCCGGACGCGTGAAAGACGGCGATCATGTGCAGGTTGATGTGAAAGCCGGCATCCTCGTCTTCAACGGAACAGTCCCAGCCCAACAAGCGCCAAAAGCCATGCCAGCCGTGGCGACGTTCCACTGAGCGTGAATGTTTTAGGTGGAAGCAGCAGGGGACTGCTTGCTCTTTCTCGCAAGCTGTCCCCGACCTCCAAAATCAGGGACAGTTTGCGATAGAGCAAACAGTCCCTTTCCCTACCCCAAAGCATTTCCGAATTATCACGCACCAGAGTGAGAGAATTATAGGCCCCCTCATGCTGAGGTGCATCGCCCTCTTGCGATGCCTCGAAGCACGCACACAGCACAAACCCACGCCCCCCAACGTCGTCTTCATGATCGGCTCAAAACTATTGTTGGAAAGCGCGCAAAAATGGAAACCCAATTCGCGAATATACAAACATATAGCGTAAAGACCGCGCGGTGTCAAGCACTATTTTCATACTAGTGTGGAACAGTTTCCCTTGCAAGAAATCCGCGTTCGACCCATCTAAAGGCCCGCTTGACTTTCTGTAGTTTGAAAACTACAACGTAATCAGGATGGAAATCAAACAAACCGAGACATTCCGCATTTGGGAAAGCAAACTGCGGGATCGTCGGGTGCGAACCATAATTGCGTCTCGCCTCATGCGGCTCAGCGAGGGATTGCTGGGCGACGCGCCATCGGTCGGGGACGGTGTACGTGAATTACGAATTCACCATGGACCGGGCTATCGCATCTATTTTCAACAGAGCAGAAACACCGTGATCATACTTCTGTGCGGTGGAATCAAAAGCAGCCAGCAACGGGACATCGCCACAGCCAAGCAGTTGGCACTCAATTGGGAAAAATAAAATGATTGAAAAACTGACAACCTACGATCCGACGGTCGCCCTCGTCGACGATACAGAAATCGCCTTCTTCATGGCGGAAGCCCTGGAAACAGGTGACTCATCCTATATCGCAAAATGCGTAGGCGTAGTCGCCCGCGCCAAAGGCATGGCCGGAATAGCCGAAGAAACCGGACTATCCCGCGAACAACTCTACCGCTCCTTCAGCGAAGAAGGAAATCCAAGCCTGAAGTCCACATTGGCGGTGATGAAGGCACTTGGAATTGAACTAACGGCGAAGGTTCCGGATGCTGCTTGATGAGCAGTAAAATTCATTGTCCTGAAATTCGCAATCACGATCTTCGTAGTCTAGCGTCGCCACTTCACAAGAGACGCAAGTAAAAACAAAATCGCAACGGCTGGCATTATGCCATAACCAAATAGAATTACACTATCATCACTGGTTTTGGGTCCATAATCAGGACCGCAAGCGGTTACACCCAAAATGAGGATATGTTCTATTAACTCGGCATTCATTGCAAGAATGACCGAGCATCCTAAAAGTCCAATGACAAAGGCAGAAATTTCCAGAGCCGTCAGGTGCCTCTGACTCCTAAATAAACTCGCGGCACCAAAACCAATCAGAACTGCCAAAAATGGAAAAGACAAAACTGTGCCGGACACCCATGGGTCAGTATCACCTTGGGTGCACGTGCTGGAATGGCCAAGCGCTTGTATCAAAAAGGCAAGGACTATGCAGAATGAGAAAAGTATTATGTGTTTCATGCCAGCTTTTTCAAGAATCGGTTTGCGGATAGCAATTTGTGCAAATACCTCTTCGCCCTGTTTACACCCTTACAACACCACCCCATTGCGCCCGGCAAATTCCATCAAATCCCCGCGCAGCGAATGCGCCGGGCTCCGCAGCAGCGGTTCCATGAAGGCCCACAACTTGCCCTGATCCAATGTCCGGATCATCGCCTTCACTGGCCCAATTCCTGACGGCACCATGCTCATGGATGTGAGACCAATCCCCACCAGCCCCATGGCCTCCAGTGGCCGCCCGCCGAGTTCACCGCACAGTGTCACCTTCTTGCCATGCTGCTTGCCCTTCTCGACAATGATGCGCATGGCACTCAACGCGGAGGGACTCAAGGGATCATATCGCCCCGACAATTTCGGATTGCCGCGATCACTCGCGAACAGAAACTGCACCAGATCATTCGACCCAATCGAAGCAAAATCCACCATCGGCAACAGCTGGTCCAACTGCCAGATCAGCGATGGAATTTCGATCATCACGCCGACCTGCAACGACTTCGGCAAGGCATGACCCCGCGCCGCAAGATAGGCCTTCTCCTTGTCCACAGCGGCCTTGGCCATGATATATTCCGACACATCCGCAATCATCGGGAACATGACCTTCATGTCATGCCCGGCCCCCGCCATCAGCATCGCCCGCAACTGAAGTCGCAATAAAGCGGGCCGCTCCATCGACATGCGAATCGAACGCCAGCCCATGGCCGGGTTTTCTTCTTTCGGCTGCCGCAGATAAGGCAAAATTTTATCGGCACCAATATCCAGCGTGCGAAAAACAATGGGCTTGCCATTGGCCTGCTCGATGACTTGCTTGTAGTGATTGATCTGCGCCGTCAAACGCGGAAAACGTTGTGCCAGCATGAACTGCAATTCTGTGCGATAGAGGCCCACACCGTCAGCCCCCGACTCGTGCAGATGCGGCATGTCCACGATCAGGCCTGCATTGATGTTGAGGCTGATCGTCATGCCATCTTTGGTGACCGACGGCAAATCCTTGAGGGCCGCAAACTGCGCCTGCTTCTTGGCATAGAAGCGCACCTTCTCGGCATAGGCTTTCTGCAAATCCTGCGAAGGCCTGACAAATATTTCACCCGTGCTGCCATCAACAATGATTTCATCGCCGGGATCAATCAGGTCAACAATATTGCTGGCCTGCCCGATGGCGGGAATGCCAAGCGCCCGCGCCACAATGGCCACATGGCTGGTCTTGCCTGCTTCTTCCAGAATGACGCCGCGCAACTTCGTGCGATCATAGTCCAGCAATTCCGCAGGGCCCATGTTGCGGGCGACAACAATTGAATTATCGGGAAGATCGGTGCGCGAGGCCGTGGCCACCGCACCCGTCAGTATACGGAGCAATCTGTTCGACAAGTCATCCAGATCATGCATGCGTTCCCGCATGTAGGCATCCTGCATGCGCTGCATGCGCGCACGGTTGTCGTTCTGTACCCGCTCCACTGCAGCCTCGGCGGTGAGGCCCGAATGCACCGCTTCCTGCAAACGCGTGAGCCAACCTTTGTCATGCGCAAACATGCGAATGGTTTCGAGCACGTCGGAATAATCCGTGGCACGATTGGCTTCGGACCCATCCAGCAATTCATCGACCTGCGCCCGCAATTGTTCAACAGCCGCCATCAGGCGCTTTTCTTCCAGCGGCACATTTTCGGCAATGAGATGATGAATCTCGACGCGCGGTTCATGCAGAACCACAAAGCCCAAGGCGATGCCGTCAGCCAGATTGTCAGCCTCAATATGATGACTGCGGATGTGCGCCACGTCGATGGCAACTTCCCGCGCCACCTCCTTGAGTTCACCAGAGGCAATGATTTCCGCCAGTACCATGGCCGTGGTTTGCAGGGCCTCCTCTTCCTCTTCCGAATAATGCCGCTGCGTCCGGTTCTGCACCACCAATACGCCGATGACCGAGCCACCCCGCATGATCGGCACACCAAGGAAGGACTGGTAAATCTCTTCGCCCGTTTCCGGCAGATACTTGAAGGCGGGGTGATGTTGCGCGTCAGAAATATTAAGCCCAATCGCCTGCTCGGCAATCAGGCCCACCAGACCTTCGCCGGATTTCAAAACCGACTTGTGAACGGCCTCTGCCTTCAAGCCTTCAGTTGCATAGAGCTCCAGCACTTGGCCTGCCCGCATCACATAGATCGAGCACACCTCGGCCACCATGTTGGCGGCGATGAGACGAACGATCTTGTCTAACTTGACCTGTGCCGTCTCCGGCTCCGCCATCACTTCCCGTAAGCGTCGGAGCAGGACACGCGGGCCAAGTGTGGAGCTTGCCATGGCTGTTGTCCCTATGGGGTCACTTTCCTCGCCCGCTTGCGGGAGAGGTGGCACGCAAAGCGTGACGGTGAGGGGAAGTCAAAGCGCATGCTCATCCCTTACTTCTTGTCCAATCCATAAGCCGTATGCAAGGCACGAACTGCCAACTCTGTATAAGCTTCGTCAATGAGTACAGACACTTTAATTTCAGACGTCGTGATCGCCTGGATGTTGATGCCCTTTTCCGCCAGTGACGAGAACATCCTGGCGGCTACGCCAGCGTGACTGCGCATGCCGATGCCGACAACCGATACTTTGGCTACATCAGCCGAATGCATGACTTCGGAGAAATCGACCTTGTCCTTTAATGCATTGATGATCTCGATGGCCTTGCGCAAATCCTTGCGCGCCAGCGTGAAGGTGATATCGGCAAACGAACCATCAGCCGAAACATTCTGCACGATCATATCGACAGAAATATCCTGCTCCGCCAGCGGCCCGAAAATCGCGGCGGAAATACCGGGTTTGTCTTTCACATGGCGGATTGAAACCTTGGCTTCATCCCTAGAATAGGCAATTCCACTGACAACGTGCTGTTCCACGATTTTGTCCTCATCACATACAATTGTTCCGGGGCCCGTACCGTCAGGTTTATTCTGGTTCGGCGAGTCGGGCGATTCAAACGACGAGCGGACCTGAAGTGGCACCCGCTTCACCATGGCAAGTTCGACAGAGCGTGGCTGCAACACCTTGGCACCCAGCGAGGCCTGTTCCAGCATCTCTTCATAAGAAATACGGTCAAGCTTGTGTGCTGCCGTTACAATGCGCGGATCAGCAGTATAAACTCCATCCACGTCGGTATAGATATCACAAGCCGCATCAAGTGCTGCTGCAACCGCCACGGCCGACGTATCGGAGCCTCCACGACCCAGCGTCGAAATCCGCTTGTCCGGGCCAATGCCTTGGAAGCCGGTAATTACCGCTACCTGGCCCTGTTCCATCCGTTTCAAAATTTCAGCGCCATTGACCCCCGTCATGCGGGCCGCGCCGTGCACGCCGTCGGTTTCAATGGCAATCTGCCAGCCCGCCCATGAGCGCGCGGGGATTCCCATGTCCTGCAGCACAATCGCCAACAGCCCGGCAGTGACTTGTTCACCGGTGGACACCACGGCATCATATTCCCGCGCGTCATGCACGGCGGCAGCCTGACGGCACCACTCCACCAATTGATTGGTGGTGCCAGACATGGCCGAGACGACCACTGCCACGTGGTTTCCAGCTTTCACTTCACGTTCCACATGGCGGGCAACGTTTCGGATGCGGTCAATATCCGCAACCGACGTACCCCCGAATTTCATGACCAGACGGCCCATTTATTCCAATCCCGAAAAACCAAACCTCAAGCCCGGGACAATTTGCCCCGCTTCATACCTGAAGTTGCGACTGAACCCCCGACACGGCTTTGCCGTTCTATTAGTGGACGGCCCTTCCCTATGCAATATAAGGACCGCTGAAATTTGGGTTTGAACACAATGACAATTGATACAAAAAGCCTCCCCCCCAGCCTTGATCCAGCCGAGGTCGAGAAATTCTCGAAAATGGCCGCTGAATGGTGGAATCCCAAGGGAAAATTCGGCGTGCTGCACGTTTTCAACCCTGTGCGGCTGGACTACATCAAGCAACAGGTCTGCGCCCGCCTCGCCCGCGACCCCTACGAACGCGAACCCTTCAAGGGCCTGCGCATCCTCGACATCGGCTGCGGCGGTGGCCTGCTCTGCGAACCCATGGCGAGACTGGGCGCCACGGTCGTCGGCGTTGACCCCTCGGAAAAAAACATCAAAACCGCCTCCGTCCATGCCCTCGAAATGGACCTCGCCATCGACTACCGCACCGGCCTCGCCGAAGACCTGGCCGCAACAAGAGAACAGTTCGACGTCATCCTCAATATGGAGGTGATCGAAC
Organism: Hyphomicrobiales bacterium; assembly: GCA_031430915.1. Lineage (GTDB taxonomy): Bacteria > Pseudomonadota > Alphaproteobacteria > Rhizobiales > Aestuariivirgaceae > Aestuariivirga. The sequence goes on along the minus strand of JANPCL010000051.1, from coordinate 11,933 downwards.
ACGTCGCCGACCCCAAGGCCTATACCGCTACCTGCTGTACCATGCTGAAGCCAGGTGGCCTGATGTTCGTGGCCACCCTGAACCGCACCATGAAAAGCTTCGCCCTCGGCATCGTCGGAGCAGAATACATTTTAGGCTGGCTCCCCAAAGGCACTCACCAATGGGAAAAGTTCATCACACCAGAAGAACTGAAAGGCTGGCTGGCTGACAACAAAACCAATACCGTCGCCGAAAGTGGAGTCACATATCACCCATTGGCGAATGAATGGCGGAGGTCGAATGACATGGGCGTGAATTACATGGTGGTGGGGGAGAAGTTCAGTTGAAGATTTTGGTGAGGTCGCGAGACCCATGGATAACACGCACTACTTCGACACGACCTTCAAGCACCCGGTAGAAAATGAGATGCTTGCCTTCGACAAGCATTCGCATTCCCTTTTGAACATCGTCACGCATCGCGCCGCGTTCCGGCATTTCGAACAAGCTATCGATTCTCAGCCCAAGCAGGCGCACATACTTGTCTGCCGCGACAGGATTGTGAACTGCAATGCTGGCCCAGACATCGATCAAATCTTCTTCAGCTTCGATGTTTACCTGTACCAGGAATGACATCACGCAGATTTTTTCAACAAGTCTTTGTGCCGAATTTTTGCCTCTGCAATTATCTCTTCAATAGAGGAAAACCGCCCGGGCCCTGAATCGATGCCTTGCTGAATCATGTCCTGCAGGTTGGTCAGCGCTTGGGCTTTGGCTTTCTCGTAGTGAGACCAATCGCGCAGTGCCTCACGAACCACTTCGCTGGATGTGGCGTAGCGGCCAGACGCAACTGCTTCCTGAACTAAATCATTTAATTCAGGAGTCAAAGCGATCGAGATTTTTTGAACTTTGCCCATATCGACTTGGTAGCATATCTTACTACCAATGTCACCACGTCCTAATTCTTGTCGACCGGCTTCGACCGGAACCGCTGCACGGTTTCCCGCTCCGCCCTTCGCATCGCCGATGGTGGCAGGCCACGTGACATCAGCTGCAAATCTTCCAGCACCATGCGACCCATGTCTTTGAAAGCGCAATCGACAGCACCTGCGCGGTGGGCGGAGAGGATGAAATTATCCAGTTTTCGCACCGGATGATCGACAGCTAGCGGCTCCTCTGGATAGACATCGCTTGCCGCCCGAATATGACCTGATGATACCGCTGTCATCAGCGCATTGAAATCAACGACGCCAGCGCGGCTCAGCAAAACAAAACTTGCACCGCGCCGCATTTTGGCAAATTCCCCGGCACCCAGAAAGCCACCATTCTCAGTGGTGACCCCGGCGACCACAAATATCACATCACTCGACGTCAACACCTCATCCAGTGTCGAAGGCAAGACTCCCGCTTCCGTCAATGCGCTCTTCGGCAGCCAAGGATCATAGGCGCGGACATGTGCCCGAAACGGCACCAGCAATTTATTCAAGGCGCGGCCAAGATCGCCAAAACCGATAAAGCCGATATTGCCGCCAGCGAGCAATCGCGCTGACACATTGCTATCGCCGCCCCATACTTCACGACCTGCACGAAAATCCCGGTCAGCACCGACGATGTTACGTTCCAGTGCCAAGGCCAGTCCCAAACCAATTTCAGCCACGGGTTGCGCAAATACTTTTCCCGTCGACAGCACATGAATGCCGCGTGCGAAGCACTGCTCATAATCCATGTTGTCGAGGAAGTTTGACTCGACATTCAGAATGGCACGAAGTCGCGCTGCCTTTGACAACAGCGATGCTGACAACGGCGGCTGGCCGATAATAAAATCAATCTCGGCAACATGTTGTTCGAGCTGCGCCAATCCCGCATCACCCTCGCCTTCAATCAAGTGGAAGTTTTCGCGCAGGGTTCGCAAGGCCGCTTCGGTAAAAATCAGCTCGAGCGTGCGCGGCTCCGGAATGCAAAACACCTGCAGTCGTGCGTCGACCATCAGTTACTGTCTTCCGGCAGAATGGGCAGCGGATGCACGTCAATACCTTCTTCCATCAACTCTTGCGCTTCAACGGGCGTGGCCTTGCCGATTATGCCCCGTGCCTCTGTTTCCTTATAGTGGATCTTCCGCGCTTCCTCGGCGAACTTGTCGCCAACATTTTCTGCGTTCTTCTCCACATGTGCCCGGAACTCGCGCATCATCTGCATCATAGCCTGTGCACGCGGATCAACAGGACCCGCCACCATGGGACGTGCTATGTCAGATTTTGTATTCGCCTTCGCCGGAATGCCTGGAGCCATGATCTGCTTCTCGATTTTGACAGAACCGCATACCACGCATTCGACAAGCTGACGTTTCACCTGTTTGTCATAGGCATCACTGTTGGAAAACCAACCATCGAATTCATGGCCCTTCTCACATTGCAGGTCATAGCGGATCATCTCAGGCCTGCTTCAAACCGAAATCGCGCGCATGCACCAGTGCCGGAATTCTTGCGCGTGACGCTGCCGACAACGCAGGATCAATGTCGACGACCAATAAGCCGGGATCATCTCCCAGTTCCGCCATCACCTCGCCCCAAGGCGAAATCACAATCGAATGACCATAGGTGGCGCGACCTGAATCATGCACACCACCCTGCGCCGCCGACAATACAAAACTTCCCGTCTCAATTGCCCGCGCCCGCAGCAGCACGTGCCAATGCGCTTGCCCCGTGGGCACGGTAAAGGCCGCAGGATAAGTCAGCACTGAACAGCCCGCATTGGCCAGCGCATTGGCCAATCGAGGGAACCGCATATCATAGCAAATCGCAAAACCCAATTTGAAATCCGGCAGTTGTGCTGTGACAGCATTTTCACCCGGATTGTAAGTCGCAGACTCGCGATAACTTTCGCCACTTGGCAAATCGATATCGAACAAATGTATCTTGTCATAACTCGCTACCTGCGCACCATCAGGTCCAAACAATATGCTGCGATTGGCCAGTTTTTCGCGGCCAGCATTTAATGCCAGCGAGCCCGCATGCAGGTAAATCCCAAGCTCCTGCGCCAGAGCAGAAAAGCTCTTGACGAAAATATCGTCAGCTTCGGTCATCGCAACGGATTTCAGACGCTCCTTGTCAGGTTCGAAAATATTCGAAACCTCAGGCGTCAAAATATAAGTCGCACCCTGAGCTGCAGCCTCGCGCACGAGACCTCTAGCATCTGCAAGATTGCGTGCCATATCGCGACCAGAGCGCATTTGAACAACCGCAACTTTGCTCATCATGCCACCAGCATCGCGTCAAGTTTGCCTTGCGACTCCAGCGCGTGAATATCATCGCAGCCTCCTACATGGGTGGCCCCGATAAAAATCTGCGGCACTGAATTGCGCCCTCCGGCGCGGGTCCGCATGGCTTCGCGCAAGGCGGCATCATCGCTAACGTCAATCTCAATGAAGCCGGCATTTTTCCGCTTCAACAAACCTTTGGCCCGTGCGCAATAGGGGCAAAGTGGCGTGGTATAAATCGTGATATCTATCATGACGTCGTCCTCAGGCCTCTATATGCAATTGCGCAGGCGTCAAAACAAGGGCGAAGCTGAGCACGTAGACCCGCCCAGCACCCGCCTGTTTCAAAGTCTCGGCACAGGCCTGCGCCGTGGCCCCGGTGGTACGCACATCATCTACAAGCAGCACGGTTTTTCCCGCAATGAAACCGGCACGCTCCAACGGCACCTCAAACGCCCGGCGCACATTCTTGCGCCTTTCTCTGGCATCCAGACCCACCTGACTTGTGGTCGCCTGCGTCCGCAACAGCACATCACTGCGCCATGGCGTGCCCGAAGCTTTCGCAAGATGCAGCGCCAAAACCGCTGCTTGGTTGAAGCGCCGCTGCCACAGCCGTTTCCGGTGCAGAGGAACCGGTATCATCACATCAACCTCAGGCCAGAGATTGCGTGCCGCCCCCAGCATCATCCGCGCCATGACAAGTGCTGCTTCATGCTGGTCCTGATATTTGAAAAGATGCACAAGATGGCCCGACGCGTGATCAAACGCCACAGCCGCCCGCGCCTTGTCCCAAGCCGGCGGATTGGCTACGGCGGCAGGCGAAATCGCACCCTCTCCTTCATCATAGGCAAATGGCGTTCCCAGCACATCACAGACAGGCTCATCAATCAGTTGCAGCTTTTGCCAGCATGTCAAACAGAGGGCCGCACCAACTGAAACCGGGTTTTGGCATGACAGGCACAGCGGCGGCGTAATGACATCGACCAGCCCCCGCCAGACCGCCAACACGCTTATGCGCAAGCGCTGGAAACCCGACTGGTTTTCAGCTAACGGCTCTTCCATCGTGACCATAGCTCCCCAAGTCTTCAATCGCCCACTTTATCTAACACGGCAAGCCAGCGCCATAGGGGATGGAAGCGCTTTGTTGCAAGCCCGTGTGAGCGAGGAATTGCTGGATCGCATCACACTCATCAACCGCAATTTCGACCGTACACTGATCATTGCACCTCATTCCGGCTTATACGCAGACGCCTTGCTGCCCACAGGAAAATTCACTGACATCGAAAGCAGAAATCCACAGGCAAGTGACAATCTGCATCTCGCCGCTGCCTCCCGAAATGCCATCATCAGTCTGATGGACTTGCATACGGTCAACGATGTTCCAGGTTACATGGCGCAAGTAGCCCATGCCCTGGAACCTGATGGTCTTGCCCTCTTTGCATTCTTTGCAGGCGAAACCTTGCGCGAATTGCGCGAGGCGTGGCTGGAAGCCGAGCAAGCTGCGCGCGGTGGCGCAAGCCCGCGCGTAGCTCCGATGATTGATCTGCGCGAAGCGGGTGGACTGTTACAACGGGCGGGCCTCGCTCTGCCCGTGGCAGATGTGGATCGCTTCACCCTGCGCTACAGCGATGCCATGTCACTCATGCGTGAAATCAAAACACTCGGATTTGCAAACTGTCTCGAAGGTCGCAGCCGAAACATCACGTCTGCGCAATTGCTGTTCCAGGCTGCGACTGCCTATCCTGCCGACCTGGACGGCCGCATCCCCGCCACCATCGAAATTGCCTGGGCCACGGCTTGGAAGCCCCATGCGTCACAACAACAACCGCTGAAACCCGGCAGTGCCAAAGCACGCTTGGCAGACGCACTGAAAGTCAACGAAGGCGGACTATAACAATTCCTCAAGATGCGGGATCAGCGGCTTGTCCGCAGGCGGCATCGGGTAGTCGCGCAGTGCCTTGGCACGCACCCACTTCAGCGCCTGCCCCTCATTCGACATGACCTCACCTTTCCACCGCCGACACACATAAAGCGGCATCAACAGGTGAAACTCATCATAGGCATGCGATGCAAATGTCAACGGCGCCAGACAGCTCTCAGACACATCAATGTTGAGCTCTTCCTTGAGCTCCCGCACCAGCGCCTGCTCAGGCCGTTCACCCGGCTCAACCTTGCCACCGGGAAATTCCCAAAGTCCGGCAAGCGACTTCCCCGCAGGCCGCTCCGCAATCAGTACCCGGCCATCGGGATCAATCAATGCAACGGCAGCAACGAGGATAAGTCGCATCAGCTAACTGCGATAGGATCCGTTGATATCAATGTACCCGTGCGTCAAATCGCAGGTCCACACTGTGGCCCGGCCTTTGCCCACGCCCACATCAGCTTCGATCACAATATGCCGCCCCTTCATGTGCGGCATGATCTCGGCTTCCTTGTAGGTCGAATCCTTCATGCCGTTCTTGGCCACCTGAATGCCACCGATCTTGATCTTCACTTTATCACGTAAAGCCTTTTCACCCGCCTTGCCGATGGCCATGACAATGCGGCCCCAATTCGCATCCTCTCCGGCAATCGCCGTTTTCACCAGAGACGAATTGGCAATCGACATAGCAATACGATGTGCCGCCTTGTTGTTTTCAGCTCCGGTCAGCGTGATCTCGATCAGCTTCTCGGCACCTTCGCCATCTTTCGCAACTTGCAATGCAAGATCGTGACAAACAGAATCCAGCGCCTTGGCAAAGGCTTTGAGCCGCGCATCAGCAGCAGACTTGATACCTGTCACCTTGCCCTTGGCACCTGTTGCAAACAGCAGCACCGTGTCAGAGGTCGACGTATCCCCATCCACCGTGATGCAGTTGAAGGTCTTTACAACCGAAGCAGACAACAAGCCCTGCAACGCTTTGGCGGGAACAGCGGCATCGGTAAATATGAACACCAGCATTGTCGCCATGTCAGGCGCAATCATGCCAGAGCCCTTGGCGATACCTTGAATCGTCACCGTGTCCTTGCCGAGTTTGGCTTTCGCAATTGAAGCCTTGGCAAAAGTATCCGTTGTCATCATGGCCCTTGCCGCCGCCGTCCACCCATCAGAAGAAGTCTTCGCTGACAGGTCCGGCAAGGCATTCACAATGAAAGCCGGATTGAGCGGCTCGCCGATCACGCCTGTGGAAGCCTGAAACACTTCGACTGGCTTGCAGCCAAACTGTTTCGCCGCAGCCTTGGCGACAGCCGTCACAGTGGCCACACCCGCCTTGCCTGTGAAGGCATTGGCATTTCCGGCATTGACGAGAAGCACGCGTGCAGCACCCTGCTTGAGGCCAGCCTTGCACCAGTCCACCGGAGCTGATGAGGACTTCGATGTTGTGAGACACCCCGCAACCGTAGTGCCCTTCGGCATCAACGCCAGAAAAACATCGGGTCGGTTCTTGTAGCGAATGCCAACCCCAGCCGTCGCCAAGGTGACGCCAGCAATCGGCTCAAGCGTCGGAAAAGCGTCCGGCGCAAGCGGTGAAACAGTATGCGCCATGGGCAATTCTCTCCGTCTGGAAGTCGATCAGTTTATTGTTGCGGCGCATCTTCCGGCAGCAACAGGTCACCCTTGCCACCGCCACCAGCATCACCGCCATCGGTGCTGACGTCTGCCTTGTTCTGCTGCTCGTCCAGCGTCTTGCGCTGGGCTGCAGCTTCATCCGACAGCTTCTTCAGATCGGGATCGACAATCTCGACCTTCGCTACGTCCTTCAGGCTGGCGAGTTTTTCCTGCACCTTCTGGCGCACCAGAACGTTGCGGATGGCATTTTTTACCTGGTCGTAAGGCTGGGCGGTGCCCTGCTTGCGATCTTCCAGGCGAATCACATGCCAACCAAAGTCAGTCTTGATCGGCTTTGAGATTTCGCCCTTCTTGAGCGCAAAGGCAGCCGTGGAGAAAGCGGGCACCATTTCGGGTGCGGAGAAATAACCCAGGTCGCCACCATAATCTTTTGATCCATCAAGACTGAACTGCTTGGCGAGGGCTTCAAACTTTTCACCCTTGGCCAGCTTGTCTTCGATCGTAACGGCCTCTTTTTCCGACGCCACCAGAATATGCCGTGCCCGCACCCGTTCGGTTTCCGTCAGCTTCTTTGATTCGTCGGCATAGACCGCCTTGATCTCGTCTTCGGTGACAGTCTTGCTGATGACCTGTGAGAGATAGCTGTCGCGCAGCGCTTTGGCCTGATAGGCCGCGAGACGGCGCTTGTAATCGTCAGTCTCGGCGATGCCTTCCTTGTTGGCAAGTTGAGCCAGCAAATGCCGCTCCACCAGAAACTCCACCACAAACGGATACCGCAATTTCTTCGGCAGATTTGGCAATTGGCCAATCACGTCATCAAAGGCCATGCGCACTTCCGAGGTGCGGATTTCATAGCCATTAACGATGGCGATTACGGCATTGTCATCCTTGACGGCAGCTGTCTCGCCTTCTTCGCCGGTTTCCGGAAGCGGTGCCGGGTCCTGCTGGGCATGTGCGCCAACGGCCATTGCGCCCACCAGGGCACTGGCAAAAATCATTGATTTAAATGTGGAATTACGAAGCATCATCAGAGCGAAAATCCATCCTGTGGGCAGTCCATACACCGCCCGCTGCTATTCGCGCCTCCCATGGCCCTGAAACAAGGCAAGAATGTGCCTCAAAGTCCTGAAAGCGCAACAAAATCTAGTGCGGTTTGCTATTTGCGCGGGCTGTGGCACGCACGCAAGGGTAACCCTGCCTGTATTGTGACCTGTTGCCGACATGCAACAGCTTTGCCAATTGCGCGATTGAAGAAACCGCCCGCCTGCCCTATCTGGGACATTGCATTCCTGTTTGGCCCCTTACCCAACGGTAATCCGGTTGTGACAAAGGGTGATTCCCTTGCGCTTGCGCTTGCCCTATAGGGCGTTGATTGAATTCGGGTGGGCGTCAGCCTGACCCCTTGAGGTAGATTGAGATGTTCGGACTGAAAGCCATATCCCGTAAAATTTTCGGCTCGGTCAATGACCGCAAACTGGGCAAGTATTACAAGCGCCTGCCCGCCATCAATGCTCTGGAAGCAGAATACGAAAAACTCACCGACGCCGAGTTGAAGGGCCTTACAGAAAAATTCAAGGCTGAACTGGCCACTGGCAAAACCTTGGACGATCTCTTGGAGCGCGCTTTCGCCGCCGTGCGCGAAGCCTCCAAACGTTCCCTCGGTCTTCGCCCCTTCGATGTGCAGATGATCGGCGGCATGGTACTTCATGACGGCAATATCTCCGAAATGAAAACCGGCGAAGGCAAAACCCTCGTCGCAACCTTGCCAGTCTACTTGAATGCGCTTGCGGGCAAAGGCGTTCACGTCGTGACCGTCAACGACTATCTCGCCAGCCGCGACGCCAAATGGATGGACAACGTCTACAGCAAGCTGGGCCTGACGACAGGTATCATCGTTCACGGCCAGTCGGACCAGCAGAAGCGCGAAGCCTATGCTTGCGACGTGACCTATGCCACCAACAATGAACTGGGCTTTGACTACCTGCGCGACAACATGAAATATCATCTCGAAGAGATGGTGCAGCGTGGCCACCAGTTCGGCATCGTCGACGAAGTCGATTCGATCCTCGTCGACGAAGCACGAACTCCCCTCATCATATCGGGCCCGTCCGACGACAAGTCTGATCTCTACGTCAAGCTTGATCCCTTTATCCCTGATCTGGTTCCCGATGATTATGAGCTCGATGAGAAGCAACGCTCCATCACCCTGACCGAAAAAGGCAACATCCACCTCGAAGAGGTCTTGGGTGCCGCAGGCATTCTGACGGGCCAAGGCCTCTATGACGGCGCCAATATCACCATTGTGCATCACGTGCAGCAGGCTATGCGCGCCCACAAGCTGTTCCAGATCGACAAGGACTATATCGTCAAGGACGGTCAGGTCATCATCATCGACGAATTCACCGGCCGCATGATGCCGGGTCGCCGCTATTCCGACGGCCTGCACCAGGCCCTGGAAGCCAAGGAGCATGTGGCAATCCAGCCTGAAAACGTGACGATGGCGTCCATCACCTTCCAGAATTACTTCCGCCTCTACAGCAAGCTCGCGGGTATGACCGGCACGGCTTTTACCGAAGCCGAAGAATTCATGGACATCTACAATCTCGACGTCGTCGAGATTCCTACCAACGTTCCGGTGGCCCGTCTCGACGAAGACGATGAGGTGTATCGCAGCCAAGGCGAAAAATTTGTCTCCATCGGCAATACCATCCGCGAAGCGCGCGAACGCGGCCAGCCCGTACTCGTGGGAACCACGTCGATTGAAAAATCCGAAACCCTCTCCGGCATTCTGAAATCGCAAGGCATCGAGCACAACGTGCTGAACGCCCGCTTCCACGAGCAGGAAGCCTCGATTATCGCACAAGCTGGCGCACCCGGAGCCGTCACCATTGCCACCAACATGGCAGGTCGCGGCACCGACATCAAACTCGGCGGCAACGTCGATATGATCATTGCAACCCAGCTGGCCAACATGCCGGAAGGTCCCGAACGCCAAGCCCGCATTCGTGAAATTACCGCTGAAGTCGAAGCCAATAAACAAGTTGTATTGAGCGCTGGTGGTCTCTTCGTCATCGGCACCGAACGCCATGAAAGCCGCCGTATCGATAACCAGTTGCGTGGCCGTTCGGGTCGTCAGGGCGACCCCGGTCGCTCGCGCTTTTATCTCGCCCTTGATGATGATCTGATGCGCATCTTCGGATCTGAACGCCTCGAAGGCATGCTGGAAAAACTGGGCCTCAAGGACGGCGAGGCCATTATCCATCCGTGGATCAACAAGGCCCTCGAAAAAGCCCAGCAGAAAGTAGAAGCCCGCAACTTCGACATGCGCAAGAACATCCTGAAGTTCGACAACGTCATGAACGACCAGCGCAAGGTCATCTTCGAACAGCGCATCGGCTTGATGCGCGGCGAAGAAATCAAGGAAACCATCGACGACATGCGCCGCGATACGGTCGCCGAACTCGTGGCAAAGCACATTCCCGAAAACGCTTATGCCGAACAATGGGACGCGAGCGGGCTTCGCGAACGGTTGAAAGAAGCCGTCGCCATCGACTTCCCCACCGACGAGTGGGCCAAGGAAGAAGGCATTGCCGACGAAGAAATCAAGGAACGTGTGACCACAACGGTCGATACCTTCTACGGCAAAAAGCGCGAGACCTATACCCTCGAGGTCATGGACCAAGTGGAGAAGTCCATTCTGCTCCGTACTCTCGATAAGCTCTGGCGTGAACACATCATCACCATCGACCATTTGCGTCAGGTGATTTACCTGCGCTCCTACGGCCAGCGCGATCCGCTCAACGAATACAAGACCGAAGCTTTCAACCTGTTCCAGGCTTTGGTCGCAGGCCTGAAGGAACAAGTCACTGCCCAGTTGATGCGCGTCGAAATCCAGTTCCAGCAGGAAGGCGACGACCTGTTGCCAGACGAAGACGAACTGCCCGACATGGAAGCCCACCACATCGACGCCACCACAGGCGAAGACGACGTGGCACCAGTGCTGGCAAAACCCGCGGCTAAAAAAGCTGCGGCGAAAGCCCCCAAATTCAATCCAAAGAAACCCGATACCTGGGGCAAAGTCGGCCGCAACGACATGTGCCCGTGTGGTTCAGGCAAGCGGTACAAGCATTGTCACGGGGCTTATGTCTAACAGGCCCTCATCCGTCTTGCGCTTCGCGCAATCCACCTTCTCCCGCAAGCGGGAGAAGTGAAGATTCTTCACCTCTCCCGCTTGCGGGAGGGGAGACGCGCAGCGTCGGGGAGGGCCGGTTAGTCCCCCTCACCCGGATTGGATGAAAACTCTGCTAGTTTTCCCGGCTTGCCGTCATTCTCTTTCGCACCCTCAGGTGCATCGCGCTTGATCGTGATATTCGGCCACTTCGGCGCATATTCGGTATTCAGTTTCAGCCAGCTTTCAAGGCCGGGTTCCGTATCTGGCTTGATAGCATCCGCAGGACATTCGGGTTCACACACACCGCAGTCAATGCATTCATCCGGATGGATGACCAGCATGTTCTCGCCTTCGTAGAAACAGTCCACCGGGCAAACTTCCACGCAGTCCATGTACTTGCACTTGATGCAGTTCTCGGTGACGATATAGGTCATGTCAGATCAATCCAGTCAGGTATTAGCGGGGAGTTCCTAGCAGAGGGCTGGGCCGCTTGCATCAGCTTTTTCGACACAGCCGAGGTCCTGATAAAGCTGGCGCGCACAGGATGCTGGTCCCCGCCGTTCGGCCTCGCCAAGCACCTTCACCACTTTCACGCTGTCTCCAATCGCAATGGTCAGAACATCCTCCGGCTTGACTGTGTGGCTGCATTTCTGCGCCCTCTCGCGATTGACGCGAACCTTGCCATCCTCAATCAGATGGGCAGCCATGGAGCGGCGCTTCACGAAGCGCGCATAGACCAACCACTTGTCGAGCCTTTGACCCAATCAGCCGTTCCCCTTCCCCATGCTGGCCTTCAGGGCCGCAAGGGCTGCAAAAGGTGAATTGGGGTCCATGGGCTTTTCTGGCCGCTTGAAGCGTTCTGGTTGTGGATGCTCAGCTTTGCGATCCGGTTTCTCAAACCGTTTCTTTTTTGGCTTGCCGCTGTCGTTGGCGGGCTTGGCAAACTTGGCTTTGTCAAATTTGGGCTTGTCGAATTTGGG
>JANPCL010000050.1:0-17310 GCA_031430915.1 Hyphomicrobiales bacterium | reverse complement strand
CGCACACCTCCCCCCAATGCGGTTAAATTGAACACTCTACACCCCCCCCGCTGGCGGGAGCGGCCGGTGACTGTCCCAACCAACGACAGCGGGGGAGGGTCTTTTACTCTTCGTCGCCCATGTCTTCTTCGACCATGGCTTGGAGTTCTTCCTTGCTCACGGTCTTGTCAGAGACTGTGGCCTTGCTGACGATGAGGTCCACGACTTTCTGTTCGAAGATCGGGCCGCGCAGTTCGATCAGCGCTGACGGGTTGTTGCGGTAATAGTCGTAGACCTGCTTTTCCTGGCCGGGGAACTGGCGCACTCGGGCGATGAGAGCCTGCTGCAGTTCCTGCTCGTTGACCTGAACGGCCTCTTTCTCACCCATGGTGCCTAGCACGAGGCCCAGGCGGACGCGGCGGGCGGCGATGGTCTTGTATTCTTCGCGGGCCTTGTCTTCCGTTGTGTCTTCATCGGCGAAGGACTTGTTGGCCTTCTTCATTTCGTTCTGCAGCGCATTCCAGATTCCGCCGAATTCAGCTTCGACCAGCTTCTCAGGAAGCTCGAAGGAATATTGCTTGTCGAGGGCGTCGAGCACGTCGCGCTTCATCTTCATGGCAGTCATGCGGCCGAATTCGCGTTCAAGGCCGGATTTCACCATTTCCTTGAGCTTGCCCAAATCTTCGAAGCCCACCTTCTTGGCGAATTCGTCGTCGATGACGGCGGCCTTCGGGGCCTCAACGCCTGTAACCTTTGTGGCAAATTCAGCGGCTTTGCCCGCGAGGTTTGCAGCAGCGTAGGTTACAGGGAAAGTAACCTTCACTGTCACGTCGTCGCCAGTTTTCTTGCCAACGAGTTGTTCTTCAAATCCGGGGATGAACTGGTTTGAGCCAAGTTCCAGCGGAATGTCTTCGCCCGTGCCGCCATCAAAGGCCACGCCGTCAATGCTGCCCGCGAATGAAATTGTCACACGGTCACCGTTGGCTGATGCACCGTCTTTGTTTTCCCATGACTTGTATTGGGTGGCAAGGCGTTCAACGGCTTCGTTGATATGGGCGTCGCCCGCTTCAACCACATGCTTGGTGAGGGTGAGGCCCGAAGCGTCCTGCAATTCGAATGTCGGGATGACTTCGCCTTCGACGGAGAAGGAGAGATCGCCTTTGCCGTCTATGACAGCGTTCACTTCACCTTCGCCTTCCGGCAGTTTCACGTCAGGCTGGTAGGCTGGTTTCAGATTGCGATCAGCGAAAACGGAACGGGCATGGGCGTCGACGGTTTCCTGCACCACTTCAGCCATGACAGATTTGCCGTACATGCGCTTCAAATGATCAACTGGAACCTTGCCGGGGCGGAAGCCCTTGATCTGGGCCTTGCCAGCCATGTCCTTAAGCTTGGCATTTGCTTTTGCTGAAAGGTCAGCGGCGGGGACCGTCACCTGAAAGCCGCGCTTCAAACCGGAATTCGTTGTTTCTGTAACCTGCATTGTCTCGCTCACTTAAAAAATAACGGTCCGGTTCAAGTCAAGTTGGTGCGGGCGGAGGGACTTGAACCCCCACGGGTTTCCCCACAGGAACCTAAATCCTGCGTGTCTGCCAATTTCACCACGCCCGCACATGTCCTGAGGCTTTGCGGGCCATCCGGTTTTGGGTTGGGCGGGCTATAGCAGAGGGGTTTCAGGCTGGGAAGCGGGAAATCAGGCTGGGCGTGGCCTGAAATTTTCCCATGCGGAAGCAGCAAGGCCAGCCAAAATCAGCGCGGCTCCTACCCACACTTGCCAAGGATAGGTTTCGCCCAAAGCCAGTGTGCCAATGGCCAGACTGATGGCTGCCGCCACATAGCCGATCTGGCTCAGGTAAGTCGGACCGCTGATCCACTGTAGGCGGAAGAACAGGGCAACATTCACCAAGGCGGCGGCCCATTGGGCGAGGACCAATCCGGGATGTTCAAGCAGGGGCGTCAGTCCGCCGCCATACCAAAATGCCAGGGCAATGAAGAGAGGAACGACCGAACTGTTCACCACTACACCAATTTGGACTGGTGATGCACCTGTTGGCCATTTGGCGGTGCGGTAGACATTTCCGATTGCCAGCGACAGCGGAACCAGCAAGGCCAGCAACAGCCATTGCGGGGCCGAGGGCAGGGTAAGGGAATTGCGCCCGGCCACCACGATTACGGCACCGACAAATCCCAAAGCCACAGCGACGAGCAGCGGCTTGTCGGGAGGGCGGACTTTCAGCAACAGCGACAAGGTTGCAGTCACAACGGGAGAGAGGGCAAACATCAGCCCCGCGAGCCCACTGCCGATATGGGGAATAGCGAAGAGCAGGATTGTGCTGGGAATGAAGTTGGCCAGAAGACCGCCGAGAAATCCGAAGCGCCAGAGGGCAGGGCTCGTCCACGGCAGATGCAGTTTCGGAACAAACCAGACCAGGACAAGGCAGGGTGCAAGTGCAATCAGCCCTGCCCAGAGAAACGGATTAATCCCGGCCTCCAGCGCCAGCTTGCCGAGCGGCGTGATCATGGCGAGGCCAGCACCCGTGCCGATCAGTAGCAGCAGCGGATTGTGCAATGGGTCTTTCACCAGCCCAAACCTTTCAGTAAATCTTCCGCAATCAGTGTGCGGCGAGGCGAACGATTTGCGGCCTCGCCATGTAGCCACACCGCGGCGCAAGCGGCATTGTAGGCGTCCATGCCTTGGGCGAGGAGGCCAGTGACTATTCCGGCCAAAACATCGCCGCTTCCTGCGGTGGCGAGTTTCGGTGGTGCATTGGTATTGACCGTTGCAAAGCCATTGGGATTGGCAATCACAGTGTCCGAGCCTTTGAAAATGATGCGCGCGCCTGACCGTCTTGCTGCTTCAATTGTGCGCTCAACCTTTGAGTCCGATTCATTGCACAAGTTACTGAATAGTCTTGCAAACTCTCCGGCGTGGGGTGTCAGGACAACAGCGCGGTTGGGCAAGGCTTTGATGGCGGTGAACAACTCTTCGGGAGCATCTGCAAATACGGTGAGAGCATCAGCATCCAGCACAGTGTCGATGCCGGACTTCAACATGCGCAGAACGGTTTTGCGGGTGTGGTCGTTCACTCCGGCGGCGGGTCCGATGCAGAGCGCGGTGATGCGTTTGTCGGCGAGCAAAAGGCGCAAGTCTTCGTCAGTCTCCACAGGCTTCAGCATGAGCGAGCTGACGTGGTGGGCGTGAATGCGAAGGGCATCGCGCGTTCCTGCAACGGACGTCAAACCTGCGCCGCTTCTTGCGGCTGCCACAGCGGCAAGGCGCGCCGCACCTGTAGCCAATTCGGGCCCACTCCAGATCACGGCATGGCCACGCCTGAACTTATGCGTATCTGCGTGAAGGTAAGGCAAGTCCGGTCTGATGTTTTCATAAATGCGGATGGGCAGAGCATCGGCTACCTCGTCCGGAATTCCTATGTCCGCAACGATGACGTCACCGCACAGCCGGCGACCCGGTTGCAGCACATGGGCAGGTTTCTTTCGAAAAAAAGTGACTGTCAAATCTGCGATGACGGAGCAGTTGCGCGGTAGTCCGGTATTTCCATCGACCCCTGACGGGACATCAATGGCGACAACGGGTACGCCGGCCCCGTGGATACCATCGGCGAGATAGCCCGGAAAATCCCGGTTGAGGCCTGCGCCAAAAATTGCATCGACGATAAGTCGGTGTCCGGTCTTGCCGCCAATGTCTTCTTCGAAATCCTTGAAGCTGCCGATAGAACCCTTCCACTTCGCCGCCATTTTTGCAGCATCGCCTTTCAGTGCATCGCGTTCGCAGATCAGGTAAACCCGCACAGGCCATTTCTTTGCGGCCAACAATCGCGCGACCACAAAGCCATCGCCACCGTTGTTGCCCGGACCACAGATAACGGCCACGGGGCATTTCTTGTATCGTTCATAGATCGCATCCGCCAGGGCGCGGCCCGCATTCTTCATCAAGGTGATGGAAGATATGCCGCCTGCGATGGCCAATGCGTCGGCTTCATACATCTGTTTTGGTGTGAGGATTTCGGAGCGCTGCTTCATTGTGCCAAGTGTGGCACGGCTTTGATGTGTGTCGCAATCTCTTCCCAACGCGCAATATTATTGCGTATAAGTGCAGCCCATGGACAAGCACGGCAAACCTGACACCATCGATTGGAAAATCCTTCGGGAATTGCAGCGGGACGGGCGCGTGACAAATGTGGAACTGTCCAATCGGGTGGCACTGTCTCCGCCGCCCACGTTGCGACGGGTGCAGGCTTTGGAAGAGGCGGGCTATATCACTGGCTATCGCGCGCAGCTGGATCGCAACAAGCTGGACTACGGTGTGAAACTGTTTGCGGCTGTGGGCCTCAAGAGTCAGGCGCAGTCGGAAATCGCAGCCTTCGAACGGCAAGCCAGGAACTGGCCGATTGTCAGGGAATGTTATGCTGTGTCCGGTGCTGCGGATTTCATGTTGGTGTGCGTGGCGCGTGACCTCGCGTCGATGCAAAGCTTCATAACCGGAGCGCTGAGCAAGGCTGCAAATGTGGAGAGTGTCAAAACCTCTCTCATTCTGCATACTGCCAAAAACGAACCGGAAGTGCCCTTGCCTTGACTGCCCAAACCCAATCTTCGAAGCATTGGCTTTCGCTCACTTCGGCCGCAACGGCGGCAGTTGTGGTGGGTTTTGCTTCTACCATTCTTGTCGTGATTGAAGGTGTCAAGCATGTGGGTGCCACGGCGTCACAGCAAGCGTCGACGGCGGCGAGTTTGTGTTTTGCCATGGCGGCCTGCTCGGCCATTCTGGCTATACGCTACAAGCAACCGATCATGGTGGCCTGGTCTACGCCGGGCTCGGTACTTATGGCGACGGGCGCAACGGGCATTGCTTTTCCCGAAGCTGTTGGTGCCTTCATGTTTGCAGGTGCCTTGATGGTGCTGACAGCACTGATCAAGCCCCTCTCCACGGCCATCAGCAAATTGCCGCCATCGCTGGCGGCGGCTATGGTGGCTGGCGTATTGCTGCGCTATGTACTTGGTGTTCCCACCGCTGCGCTGGATTTGCCGGTTTTTGTGGTGCCGCTGATCATTGCGTTCTTTGCCTTGCGGATGCTAGTGCCCATGTTCACAGTGCCCGTTATTGTTGGCTTGGGTTTGGTCTTTGCAGCTATCAGCGGTTCTTTTTCAGGTCCCGTGCATTTTGGTGTAACGCCGCTCGAGTTTGTCATGCCCCAATTTAACTGGCAGGTCATCGTCGGTCTGGGTGTTCCGCTTTATCTTGTGACAATGGCATCGCAGAACCTGCCGGGTTTTGCTGTATTGAAAGCCCATGGCTATCAACCTCCCATAGCGGCGAGCTTGGGAGTGACTGGCCTCGGCAGTTTGTTGACTGCGCCTTTTGGTACCCATGCCGTCAACATGGCGGCTATTACAGCCGCTTTGGTGGCAGGACCTGACGCCCACCCCGACCCCAAGCAGCGCTGGAAAATGATTTATCCGTATACGGTGCTTTATGTGATTTTCGGATTGGCGGCGGGAACTTTTGTGTCGTTGCTTGGAGCGATGCCGAAACCGCTGATCACAGCCATCGCCGGACTTGCGCTGTTTTCGCCCCTGATGGCCGGGGTTTCCGCCATGGTGAAAGAGCAGAAAGATATTGAAGCTGCCATGGTAACGTTTCTTGTCACAGCTTCGGGTATCACGTTGATGGGCGTAGGGGCTGCGTTCTGGGGGTTGCTTGCAGGGCTATTGGTGTGGGCGGCCAAGGGGATGCTCGCGAAATAGCCTCTTGATAAGTTGTTACGTTGTCTCCATTTCGGCGGAAGGAGTACAGAATGAAATTCAAGGCAATAGTTCATCAGGCGGAAGAAGGCGGCTTCTGGGCAGAAGTCCCAGCCATACCCGGTTGTGCTACCCAAGGTGAATCCATGGATGAGTTGTTGGCCAATCTCAAAGAGGCGATTGCAGGGGCGTTGGAAGCAGAAATTGAACTTCCAAAACTAGGGAGAACTGACCGCATTCTTGAAGTGGCAATGTGACCTCGATTTCCGGCAAAGACTTGGCAAAAGCCTTGGAGAAGAATGGATGGACGTTACTCCGCATAAATGGCAGCCATCACATATACGGAAAAGCAGGCCAAATTGAACGCATAACTGTACCGGTTCATGCCAACAAATCACTCAAAGTTGGCTAATTACGACAATTGCTGAAAACGGCATCTTTGAACGAGGATGATGTTTGAACCAATATTAAGGCACCTGCGTTAAACAAATATGCGTTCACTCATCCTCTCTATCTTCGCTCTTTTGGTAAATTTCTCCATGTCTCATGCCGCGTCCCTTAATGACTTCACTCTCACCGGCATTGACGGAAAGCCTATGGCGCTTTCGCAGTTCAAGGGCAGTGCTGTTCTGCTGGTGAATACTGCTTCGGAGTGTGGTTTTACCGGGCAATATGACGGGCTGGAAAAACTGTGGGAGACGTATAGAGACAAGGGTCTTGTGATTGTGGGCGTACCGTCGAATGATTTTGGCGGACAGGAGCCGGGCAAGGCGGAGGAAATCGCCACGTTTTGCAAGTTGAATTATGGCGTGACATTTCCACTGGCCGACAAAGCCGTAGTCAAGGGCACAGACGCTATCCCTGTTTATGTTTGGGCCAACAATAGGGCGGGCATTATGGGCAGCCCCAAATGGAATTTCCACAAATACCTGTTTGGTCGTGACGGTCAGTTTATTGACTGGTTCTCGTCGCCCACAGAACCCATGAGCAAGAAGCTGACGGTGGCTGTGGAAAAAGCGCTTGCGCAATAGGCGCCGTCACGCCACATCTCGCAGCAGTATGAAATCCTCTGAAACAGATATTCTGGTAATCCCCGGCTATGAAGGCGCAGGTCCAGTGCATTGGCAATCGCGCATGGTGGGGAAACTTTCCACGGCTCGCATTGTCGACCAGCCAGACTGGCTGCATTCCTCGCAAGTTGTGGCGCTGGCGCAAATCGTGAAGGCGGTGGACGAAGCAACGCGACCGATCGTGTTCGTTGCGCATTCCCTGGGAAATATTCTGGTGGCGCAGGCAGTTCCGGAACTGACGCGTGCCGGATTGATTGAACGTATCAAAGGAGCTTATCTCGTAGCGGTGCCAACTGCGCGGGCGCTTTCAGAATTGGCTGCTGTCGACCCTGCCTTTGGCAATATTCCGCGGGAACCCTTGCCGTTTCGTTCTGTGCTGGTGGCCAGCAGCAACGACCCCTTTGCAACGATGGAAGATGCTGCGGATATATCGGCGGCCTGGGGATCGAAACTCATTGAAGCTGGCGAGCAGGGGCACATAAATACCGCCTCAGGCCATGGTCCATGGCCTGAAGGTATGATGAGTTTTGCCGGATTTTTGAGCCGATTGTGACCGATTTCTAACGTTAAATATGCTGGAAAATACTTGTTGATTTAATTCTAGCTTAACCTAAACCATCAGAGGTTGCGGCAGGATTGCATCTCGGGAGAACAATATGTTGGGAATTAAGTCTTTTTTTCTGATGGGGGCTCTATTTTTAGGCGCGAGTTCGGCTCAGGCGATTCCTGTGCATGCGCCTGTCACCTCAGACTTGATCGTTACGTCATCAGGTTTGGAATGGGTGTGGGCTTCGCCATGTTCAGGTGGTTGCAGCACGATTGACTTTTCGTTCCAAGGCCCACTTGGCTGGCGTTTTGCTACATCTTCGGAATTCCTTCTGCATCCCGTCTTTGCTGCATTTGTGGATGCCAATCAACCGTTGGGCATTAAGTGCGCCTCCAAATATTTTGATACGATTTGGACGCATTGTGACGCGCGTGACTTTTCCTATTATGGCGCGGTCGTCAGCCAACCCAATGGCAACAACTACGAGACCTTGCTTGTGCGCAGTTCAGTCAGCGCCGTTCCTGTGCCTGCGGCCCTTCCGTTGTTGGTCACAGGCCTTGCGGGCTTTGCAGCCGTGCGCCGTCGCAAGAATGCGAAGACATCTTTCGCCTAATCTTCTGGGACAAGACCAGTTGAATGTGCCCCGGTTTTGAGCTAGGGCATATTTGTTTTCGGTAGCGAAGTCGAAATCAGTTCCACGCCACTTTGTCGATTTCATAGGACTTGCCACCGCCCGGGGTGTTCACGTCCACGCTGTCGCCCTGCTTCTTTCCAATTATGGCACGGGCGATAGGGGAAGAAATCGAGATGCGGCCTTTCTTCACGTCGGCCTCCATGTCGCCCACAATCTGGTAGACTACTTTGGCGTCGGTATCCTCATCTATCAGAGTGACCTTCGCACCAAACATAACGGTATCGCCAGAGAGTTTGGCCACATCAATGATATCAGCCCGGGAAATCTTGTCCTCGAGTTCCGCCACGCGGGTTTCATTCCAGCCCTGGGCTTCCTTGGCTGCATGGTACTCAGCATTTTCCGACAGGTCACCATGGGCGCGTGCTTCTTCGATGGCGCGGATGATGCGCGGGCGCTCCACAGATTTCAGGGTCCTGACCTCGTCAACCAAGGCGTTATAGCCAGTCTCGGTCATCGGTACTTTTTCCATCATCGTATCGTCCAAAATGGCAGTGTTCCGAAACCCGTGACCGGGCTCAAAAACCAACGCCTGTTCAAGAAAACACCCGGCACAAGGGATGCAAGTCCCAGCCGGGTATTTCCTAATGTGGCCCAGAATGGGTGAATTTGCAAGAGGCTGCTTCACCAGAGTGGCCTTGGTGCAGGGCTACGCCAAAATCACTGCCCAAAAGGTTTCACGTCAGTTTGAAAGTCCAGGCAGAGGTATTGTCGTAGCTTGCCTTGCTGGATTTCACCGAAATATGGGCATGTTTGTTGTGTTTGTTGGGCCCTGTGTAAGGCCTACCTGCCCAAGCTGCGGAGCCCTGCGTTGGAGCTGCATTATAAATAACGGAATCCCAGATTATGTATTTGATGCGGGAATCTTTTGCGACCAGCAGTGACGCGACCAGCACTGCGCAATCACACTGATGAAGCTTGTCGTGGGTGAAATCGCGGGCTGTTACGACGCCTTTGTTGGGCCCATCGGCAATCCAGGGATTGTGATCTGATGCACTGCCCTTGTGCCAATGGGCAATGTCGCCAATTCCCCCATCACTGTCTTTTTTGCGATTGGGTGCCGCGACATTGATTTGTGCGCGCAACTGTTCAAGCGCTTTGCAAACGCGCCAGACAATATTGGGGTTTGTCAGTGATTTCGGTTTGCTGCCAGCAAGACCCTTTTTCTGCGGTGGCGCCAATTCTGCTGAATCGTGTTCGCACATGTTGAAGGCGACTTCCTCCAACGACGCCATTTGCTTTGAGGCCACGGATTTTGGTTTGCCAGCCTTGAACTTCTTGGCTGAAGCTGCTTTTCGCGTACTTGCCTTCTTTTTGGCCGGTGCCTTCTTCCTGGCCGTGGACTTCTTCGTAGCCTTCTTCGCGGGTTTGACCATTATAATCCTCCTGTTGAAAGTGTGCCGCAGGTACGCTTACTCACACGTTTGTGGGATGCATTTCGGATTGACGATTTTTCTGGGAAGACGTTTTGGAGCGCAGCTGAATAGCGATATTGCACGGTGCAAATGTGGGCGTGCCAAGCGAATGACGCGCTTTCGCAATGATGCAGAGACATGCGGAGGTGCGCTCATGGCAAACTTCTCCGCCCCCGGATTGCTTTCAGACTATCACAGGTCGCGGAAAATCAAAGTATAATCTGGGAGCAGAAATAATGCGGTATTTTATGGATGACCGCAAAATGAATCAGCCAGGACGATATACCCGCTTTGCTTCCGGATCTTCCATGTCGAAGGGCACGGCTGCAAGCTCATCCCACAGCACATCGGGAATTGGGTGATTGGCCCAATCCACAGTTTGTTGCACCCGTTCGGGTGAAGACACGCCGCAAATTGTGGAGGCAACAAGCGGTGAGCGCATCGAGAACTGCAGTGCGGCGGCACCCATGGGGACGCCGTATTTTGCGCAGACAGCTTCAATTGCATTCGCGCGGGACTTGATGTCATCACCCGCTGGCATATAGGCGAAGAGGGGTTGTTTGGCAGCACCCTTGGCCAGAATGCCGCTGGCATAGGGGGCCGCATTGATCACGGCGATGTTGCGGGACTTGGCCAGTTCAAACATCTCAATACCCTGACGATTGAGCAGGGTGAAGCGGTTGTGGCTGATGAGCGCGTCAAAGTCATAGTCGCGCAGAAGGGGGATCATGACGTCGGTGCGGCCGGCGGCGAGGCCCACGGCCTTGCACAGTCCCTGTTCCTTCATGCGGAAGAGCGCGTCGAGTGCGCCGCCTTCCTTTGTCACATCGTTCAGGTCGGATGCGTATTCTGGATCGTGCAGATGCAAGAGATCGATGGAAGACACGCCGAGTGCTTTCAGACTTTGCTCAAGCGATTCCCGCGCACGGTCACCATCGAACTTCATGGTGTCCATGTTACGGTCGAGTTTGGAGGAAATCACAAAGCCTTTCGGAGGGCCGCTTCTTGCGCGTAGCGCATCGCCGATGCGCTTTTCGCTTTCGCCCAGACCGTAGTTTCGCGATGTGTCGAGAAATGCAATCGGGCCGTCGAAAATTGCATCGAGCGTGGCTCTTGCGCGTTCCTCGCCAACTGAATAGCCGTAGGTATCCGGCATGTTGGCCAAAGCTGTCGTTCCGAAGCAAATGTTGGGTATGCTCAAGCCGGAGGACGCAAGGGTGAGAGTTTTCAACGCTGTTTTTGGCATTTGGAATTCTCCGCTGAGGTTACTTGAAATAGTCCTGCAATGGCCGGACGGTGATTGTATCAGCCTTTTGCGCGGCAATTGCTTTTGTCGCTGAAATGATGCCGGGCAGTGTCGTGTAGTAGGGTACTTTTTGCATCACCGCTGTTTGGCGGATCGATTTTGAGTCGGATTCCGATGAGCGGGTTTCAGTGGTGTTCAGCACCAGTTGGATATCGCCGTTCTTGATGGCATCGACAACATGGGGGCGGCCTTCGAGGACCTTGTTGATCTTGCTGGAGGGCACACCCTTTGCTTCAAAGAAAGCGTGATTGCCGCCTGTGGCCTTGATGTGGAAGCCGAGTTCAATGAGCTTCTTGATGGACGGCAATACCTTGGCGCGGTCGGATTCTTTCACGGATACGAAAACAGTTCCTGATTTTGGAATGCGCATGCCAGCACCGAGTTGTGCTTTGGCGAAAGCCATGTCGTAAGTCTTGTCAAGGCCCATGACTTCGCCTGTAGAGCGCATTTCGGGTCCGAGCAAAACATCTACACCAGGAAAGCGGTTGAAGGGGAAGACGGCTTCTTTCACCGCGACGTGGTTCAGCTTTTTGGGTTTCAGTTTGAAGTCTGCGAGTTTTTCACCAGCCATGACGCGGGCCGCAATTTTGGCGACGGGTTCGCCAATGACTTTCGCAACAAAGGGAACAGTGCGCGAGGCGCGGGGATTCACCTCGAGGATGTAGACAACATCATCCTTCACGGCGAATTGCACGTTCATCAATCCGACAACGTTGAGTGCCATCGCGAGTTTTTTTGACTGCTGTTCAAGCTCTGCGATTACTGCTGGCTTTAACGAGTAGGGCGGCAATGAGCAGGCAGAGTCTCCGGAATGGATTCCTGCTTCTTCGATATGCTCCATGACTCCGGCAATGAAAACGTCCTTGCCATCGCAAATGCAATCCACATCAACTTCAATGGCGTTGGACAAATACGAGTCGATCAGCACCGGAGAGTCACCGGAGACAACAACGGCTTCGGTGATATAGCGCTGCAGCTGAATGTCATCCCGCACGATTTCCATGGCGCGGCCACCGAGCACGTAGCTCGGGCGGATAACGACAGGAAAGCCGATTTTCTTCGCAATCTTTTTTGCCTCTGCGCCGGAGTAGGCGATGCCGTTTTCTGGCTGGCGTAGCTTGATTTTGCGCACGAGCTTCGAGAAGCGATCGCGGTCTTCTGCCAAGTCGATGGCGTCCGGCGTGGTGCCGAGGATGGGTACGCCCGCATCTTCAAGGGCTTGCGCCAGCTTCAGTGGTGTCTGCCCGCCGAATTGTACGATCACACCGTGCAAAGTGCCCTTGCGCTTTTCGGCGTGGATGATTTCGAGAACGTCTTCGACTGTGAGCGGCTCGAAATATAGGCGGTCGGAGGTATCATAGTCCGTCGATACAGTTTCGGGATTGCAGTTGACCATGATCGATTCATAACCAGCGTCATGCAGCGCGAAACAGGCGTGGCAGCAGCAGTAATCAAACTCTATGCCCTGGCCGATGCGGTTTGGTCCGCCACCCAAAATGATGACTTTCTTCTTGTCGGATACCTGTGCTTCGTTACCGTGATTTCCAGCGAGTCCGGTTTCATAGGTCGAATACATATAGGCCGTGGGGGAGGCGAATTCTGCCGCACAGGTGTCGATGCGCTTGAATACCGGGCGCACTTTCAACTTGCGGCGGTGGGCCGAGACGCGCGCTTCCTTGATGCGGACAAGTTCGCCGAGGCGCTTGTCGGAGAAGCCCATGGCTTTGAGTTTGCGGAAATTCGTCGCGTCGTTGGGCAGACCCTTCTGGCGGATGGTCGCTTCCATCTGCACGAGTTCTTCAATTTGCCGCAGGAACCAGGGTTCGTATTTGCAGCTTTCATAAATCTGCTGCACCGTCGCGCCGTGGCGGAAGGCTTGCGCGATTTTCAGCAGGCGATCTGGCGTGGCCAAGCCGAGGGCGGCGCGGATAGCGTTCTTGTCGTCACCTTCGCCGATGCCGGGAATTGCGATTTCATTCATGCCGCTGAGGCCTGTTTCCAGACCGCGCAAGGCTTTCTGGAATGACTCCTGAAACGTGCGGCCAATGGCCATGACTTCGCCAACGGACTTCATGGCGGTGCCGAGATAGGGCTGGGCGCCGGGGAATTTTTCAAAGGTGAAACGCGGGATTTTTGTGACGACGTAATCGATTGTGGGTTCGAATGAAGCGGGCATGGCACCGCCGGTGATATCGTTGCCGAGTTCGTCCAGCCTATAGCCAACTGCGAGTTTTGCCGCGATCTTGGCAATCGGGAATCCGGTAGCCTTGGAGGCCAGTGCGGATGAACGCGATACACGGGGGTTCATTTCAATGACGACCAAGCGGCCATCCACAGGATTCACGGCGAACTGGACGTTGGAGCCGCCAGTTTCGATTCCGATTTCGCGCAGCACTGCGATCGAGGCGTTGCGCATGATCTGATATTCTTTGTCTGTGAGAGTCAGGGCAGGGGCTACTGTGATCGAGTCACCGGTGTGTACGCCCATGGGGTCGATATTCTCGATTGAACAGATGATGATGCAATTGTCGGCGGTGTCCCGCACTACTTCCATCTCATATTCTTTCCAGCCGAGCACTGACTCTTCAATCAGCACTTCGGCGGTGGGGGAGGCGTCGAGTCCTGTTTCCACAATGTCGAAAAATTCGTCGCGGTTATAGGCAATGCCACCGCCCGTGCCGCCCAGCGTAAACGAAGGGCGGATGATGCAGGGCAGGCCGATGGCAAGCATGCCCTCGTAGGCTTCGACCATGGCGCGGTCGCGATATTTTTTCTGGCGCTCCGGCTCGCCGTCGGCCCATTGCTTTTCGAAGGCGTCGTGGTCTTGGGCCTCGGATTTGAGCTTGGCGTAGAGTTCCTTGTCCTTGTCTTTTTCGACGGAGGCATTGGCGAGTTTCGAACGTGGGGATTCCAGACCGATTTTGGTCATGGCGTCGCGGAACAATTCGCGGTCTTCGGCCTTATCGATGGCTTCGGCCTTGGCGCCGATGAGTTCGACATTGTATTTTTCGAGGATGCCCATTTTGTTGAGCGAGAGAGCCGTATTGAGCGCCGTCTGGCCGCCCATGGTTGGCAAAATTGCGTCTGGTCGCTCTTTTTCGATAATCTTGGCCACCACTTCGGGGGTAATGGGCTCGATGTAGGTGGCGTCGGCCAGATCCGGGTCGGTCATAATGGTGGCCGGATTGGAATTGACGAGGATGACGCGATAACCCTCTTCTTTCAGAGCTTTGACGGCTTGTGTTCCGGAATAGTCAAACTCGCAAGCCTGGCCGATCACAATTGGCCCCGCCCCGATGATGAGGATGGATTTGATATCTGTACGTTTTGGCATGTGGGATCCCGATTTGGGGTGTCCTAGCGGAGAAGGCGGACGATTCCAACCCCGGATGTGAGGTGTGGATTATTCCCCCAGCGAAGATGCTGAGGATGGAGGGGGGTGTGACTGAATTCATTTTGGCTTCGCATTATTTTACACTAAAAGGAAAAAAATGCTTGACACCGCGCGGTCGTTACGCTATATGTTCGTATATTCCGGAATTGGGTTTCCCATCCGCCGTCTCCAAGCAACAGTTTTGAGCCGATCATGAAAACGACGTTGGCGACGGATGTAAACAGCTAGCATAATGTAACACTTCAAACACCAAGGCTTTCCGCTGGCGTGAGCGGTTAAGGGGGAACTCAGACATGTACAAACTCTACGCACGAAAAGGTGCCGGCTTTGCGGCAATTGAGGCCCTGCTGGGGCTGCTCAGCGTTTCGTCCAAAATCATCGACGTGCCGAAAACGGAAACAGGTGCTACGCCTGCCGGAAATAAGAGGACGTTTCCCTTTAAGGAAATAAGGGGACGTTTCCCTTTGCAGATGTTCATATCACTGCTATCATCCGCTGATGCCACGTCTTGCCCGTACTGTTTTCGCCAATATGCCGCATCACATCACCCAGCGGGGAAATCGCCGGGAGGATGTGTTCTTTGATGATGAAGATCATCAGTTTTATCTGGAGTTGCTGGGAGAGTATGCTGCAAAATTCGGGGTGGAGGTGGTGGCCTATTGCCTGATGTCAAATCATGTCCATCTCATTCTGATGCCTTCGACCGAGGAGGGGTTGCAGCAGGTGTTGAAGCCGCTGCATATGCGCTATGCCCAGCGCCTCAACCGTGTGCGACAGCAGCAGGGTCATGTCTGGCAGGGACGGTATTTTTCATCGGTGCTGGATGGTGATTATTTCCGGAGTTGCCTGCGCTATGTTGAACGCAATCCGGTTCGGGCACGCATTGTGCGGAAAGCAGAGAAATATGAATGGTCAAGTGCGCGCGGGCATTGTGATCTGGTCAAGGACAAACTGCTGAAAGCCAACCCCCGCTGGCGGGCTGGCCTTAACGGCATTGCGGACTGGTCTGGCTTTCTTGCTGAACCCGAGACCGATGAAGCCTTGCTCATCCTGCGCCGCAACACCATGATGAACCTGCCGTGCGGCGGCGAGAAGTTCCTCAAAAGAATAGAGAAAGAGACGGGACGAAATCTCCACTACAAGCCACAAGGCAGGCCAAAGACGTTGTAAATCAAGTGAACGGATGCTGGTAAAGGGTAACGTCCTCTTTGTTTGAAGTGAATGGATACTGGTAAAGGGTAACGTCCCCTTTGTTTCCTGGTAAAGGGTAACGTCCCCTTTGTTTCAAGGGTAACGTCCCCTTTGTTTCTCCCTTTGTTTCTGAGGTATGAAACTGTGGCAGCGGTGATGTGGGCGTTGAAGGTGAAGATGGTGGTGGGGGTGAGATGAGTTGAATGCACTGTCAGCTTAATTCTCGACAAGCGCATTCTAAATGAATTTGCAAATCGGTACAACTTGGACCAAATTCTGAACGGGCCTAATCTAGAGATGATGGCTTGTCGGGGAGCATGTCGTTGCAGGCAACATCTACGAGAACCAGAGAGATTGAGAGCACAAGCATGTCCTACGAATTGAAGCCCGGACTGAAGAAATTTTTCTCGATGATTGAGGAAGACCGGGCGTGGACCGCTTTTGTGAGAGATTTTGCAAAGGGTTACTTCGATATTTTTCGAAGCTTGTTTGTAGTCGGTGCTCTTAAGTATATCAGTGACAAATCTGAGAGTATATTGCTCTGGGTTGCCTACCATACGTCACTCGTAGTCTTGTTAATGCTCATTCCCAGTTACATACTTTCATGGTATGTTCATTTATTCAAACATCTCGGATGGGGTAAAACAGGGGAAGTGCTTGATTTAGTTTTCAACGTAATCATTGCATTGGTGCTCTGGGGATTTGCAAGCCGCCTTGTAAATATCGCCGTCGAGGTGCTTGCAAAATCTAGGATGTAACTCTGTGAGAGGAAAATTAGACGCTTACCTTTCTACTTCGAGGGTACGTTTTGCCTCATTCGGAAAGGCGACACTTCCGTTACTGTCCGGTTGTTAATCGAACAAATTCAATTGGTTGATTTCTGATGTATGTTGTTCGCTGTAGTCATCGTCGAAAAAGGCTTTGTCCAGGGGCATTTTCTCGAAGGACGTGAGGCTGAGGACCTGTAGCATTGTGTAAAGACTGGCCTTGATGGCAAGGCGTTTCCTGACAATTGCAATGAAGACATAGACTGAGACAGCAATCCAGATTTGCGAGCGTACGGCGTTTTCTGACGTGCCGTAGAAGGCCTTGATGCGCAGGTGCTGCTTGATCCACTTGAAGAACAATTCAACCTGCCAGCGGCAGCGATAGAGTTGGGCGAGTGTGAGCCCAGGCAGATCAAAGTTGTTGGTGAGAACAGCTAGTCGCTTGCCTGTTTCAAGATCGCGGAAAGCCACGCGGCGAAGTTTGTGCGGGTAGGAGATTGCGGCCTGCTTGCCTGTGAGCCTGATGGTCTGGTCGCAGATCAGGCCTGATGATGTGTCCCAATGGATAAGGCGACGTTACCCTTTACGGATGAGGGACGTTACCCTGTGGATAAGAGGACGTTACCATTTATTATGCATGAAAGATAAGATAGCTTTACCCTCTAGTCTGTATACGAGCCGTTTCGACCAATCGCTTGCCACGTTTGACTTGTATTGTTTGATTTACAGGCTGCATCACATCAACCACTGGGGAAACCGTTATAAGGGGAAACATCTGCGTCTATTCTCTCGTTTAGTGTCAATACCGCACTTGTTGCGGTACTGCGTTACTCAACAAGAATAGAGTGCGGAAGTTTGACTGCGATCACAATTTCCAAGTATTTCGCATACTGCACTATGGATTGCCGGGACAAGCTCAGTGCTGTCCGGTTGAGGAACTTCTCCTTTGGAAGTTGTACGATCGATATGGACCATTTTCGAATTCTCGCGCACCTGAGGCTGGAAACGAAATCGTCCAAGCAATTCCATTCCAGTCCCCTCCCCACAAGGGCTACCGCATTCACACATCTCGCATTTGCAGGTTGTCCTGATTTCTGATTCACTTATGTCCGTGATTTGGAGGGATTGTGATGGAGATTGTTACGCTGGGGCGGTTTGGCGACCGTCGCCTTGAAAAAGGGGGGTCTTTT
>JANPCL010000049.1:0-3477 GCA_031430915.1 Hyphomicrobiales bacterium | reverse complement strand
GTCGCCGAACACGGGCTTTGGCATGAAGGTTGCTGTCTTGCCGTAGCTGTGGGCAACGTTGTGGATCACATACTTGTAGATTTGCATGTGGTCGGCAGCCGTCACCAGTGACTGGAACTTGGTGCCGAGTTCGTGTTGGCCGGAGGCCACTTCGTGGTGGTGCTTTTCAACGACAAGCCCCATCTCGCCCATGACGGAGAGCATTTCGCCACGCATGTCCTGAGCTGAATCCATCGGGTTGGTGGGGAAGTAACCACCCTTGATGCGCATGCGGTGGCCCATGTTGCCGGTTTCGTAGTCACGGTCCGAGTTGATGGGCAGTTCTACGCCGTCAACCTGGAAGCCGGTCTTGTAGGTGGAGGTGGACCACTTCACGTCATCGAATACGAAGAACTCTGCTTCGGGACCAACATAGACCGTGTCGCCGATCTTGGTGGACTTGAGATAGGCTTCGGTGCGCTTGGCGATGGAGCGTGGGTCGCGGTTGTAGCCTTCACCTGTGCCCGGGTCTGCAATGTCGCAGAACACGTTCATGGTGGATTGGGCGTAGAAGGGGTCCATGTGGATAGAGGTTGCGTCGGGCATAAGGATCATGTCGGACTCGTTGATGGCCTTCCAGCCGGCAATCGAAGAGCCGTCGAACATCAGGCCTTCTTCCCAGGCTTCTTCATGCATCTGGGATACGTCCATTGTCAGATGCTGCATCTTGCCCTTGGGGTCGGTGAAGCGCAGGTCCACGAACTTGACGTCCTTGTCCTTGATCATCTTCAGGGCAGTTTCGATTGCTTTGTCTTTGGCCATGTTGTCCTCTTGTTAGATCTGGCTTTTGTTGATTTTAATGAAACTTACAGCGCGTCCGTGCCGGCTTCGCCGGTGCGGATGCGGATAGCTTGCTCAATGGTGGAAATGAATATTTTTCCGTCTCCAATGCGACCCGTGCGGGCGGCGTTTTGAATGGCTTCTACGGCTTTGTCGACGAGCTCGTCGGCGATGACAACTTCGATTTTCACTTTTGGCAGGAAGTCCACAACATATTCGGCGCCGCGGTAGAGTTCCGTGTGGCCCTTTTGGCGTCCGAAACCCTTTGCTTCGGTGACGGTTATGCCTTGCAGCCCGACACCTTGCAGCGCCTCTTTGACTTCATCAAGCTTGAACGGCTTGATGATGGCTTCGATTTTTTTCATGTGGAGTTTACGCCTCTTTAAGGTTCGAACGCGGAGTTGCAGGGGCTATGCCAGTTTACACAGGCAATGATTTCAGTAACTTGTGGACAAGACCTTGGGGTTGCAGGAACAATTTGCCTTAAAAATAATCAGTTTGCACAATTAATAATCATCTCTCGGAACCTCCAAAATAGCACTTTCGCAAACCCTAGGGAAGGCTAGTGTCACACCATCTATCCTTAGAAGGAATGTGGAATGTATCTCGAGAAATTCAGGCTGGACGGCAAGATTGCGGTTGTTACGGGTGCTGCGCGGGGTATTGGTTTTGCTACGGCTGAGGCTCTGGCTGAAGCGGGCGCGCTGGTGGTGATCGCAGATATGGACGGTGCAGGTGCGGCCAAGGCGGCGTCACAGCTGGGCGGTAAAGCTGATTCAATTGCGCTTGATGTGACCGATCCTCGCGCCGTCGAAAAGGTGCAGGCGGAGATCGCGAGGCGATACGGCAAGGTCGATGTGCTGGTCAACAACGCCGGTATCGCCATTTCCTTCAAGCCAGCTGAGAACATGGATGACTACACCTGGAACAAGGTCATCGACGTGAATCTGAACGGCGTGTTCTGGTGCTGCCGGGCCTTTGGCAAGGCCATGCTGGAACAGGGTGGTGGTGTGATTGTCAATGTGGGTTCGATGTCCGGCGATATCGTGAACTATCCGCAGGAGCAGGCGAACTACAACGCATCGAAGGCGGGGGTGCATCATTTGACTCGCTCACTCGCCGCAGAATGGGCGGAGCGGGGCGTGCGGGTAAACGCAGTGGCACCAACTTACATCGAGACTGACCTTACCCGAGACGTGGCGCTTGATCCTGAAATTCGCAAACACTGGATTGGTGGCACGCCAATGGCGCGGATGGGCCAGCCGTGGGAGATTGCGAGTGTTATTTTGTTTCTGGCCAGCGATGCCTCCAGTCTGATGACTGGAAGCATCGTGTCGGTGGATGGCGGTTACACCTGCTGGTGAAGTTTACTCAGCTTTTGGTGCTGTGCGTTCGGCCATGAAGCGGTCGAATTCTTCCTTGTCTTTGGCTTGGCGCAGCTTGATCAGGTGTTCTGCGAAAGCCCTCTGCTCATCGTCGAGCTTACGGCGCTCAGCTTCCAAACGGTCCATCTGTTCGCGCTTGTACGCGTCGAAAGCCGCATTTCCTGAAGTTGCTTGCGACCAGCGCGGGCTGTTCCAGTTTGGTGCGGTAAAGCCAAAAGGTTTTTCACCGCGGGATTCACGCCAGTTCGCATAGGCTGTCCAGGGCATCACGTTCTCCTTCGATCCGGTCCACATTTCACCTTTCACCAGCTTGGCACCAAGTGCGACGATGCCGGCGGGCCAAAACACGATGAAGCCGCCAATCATTGTGGCGAGTTCAAGTTTGGACCACTTGCCACGGCTTGAACATGCGCCGCGCTTCATGTGGGAGTGCGAATAATTGGCCGAGCCTTGGTCAATGCTGTCGGCAGTGGCAGTCGTGTTCATCGTATCGAGCCTCCGGTTTGTTACAATCAACATCTGGTGACGGTGGGGGCAGGCTTCAAGGGATTCCGGATGTTACAATTTTGGAGCTGTCACTTCCGGTGTGACAGTTGCCGCAAAAGTTCAGCCAAATCTTTCGTTCGCATCTCATCCAGCTTTTCATGCAACGCCATGATTTCTATTTCAGCTTTCAGGTTCACTTCGTAATCATGGGCGGCGTCGAGGCGGTCTTTGGCGGCTTGGCGGTTTTGCGACATCATGATGATGGGAGCCTGGATCGATGCCAGCATGGACAGGAACAGGTTCAACAAGATGTAGGGGTAGGGGTCAAAGGCTTTTGCCAACATCAGGGAATTCAGCGCGACCCAGAACAGCAGCACGGCTGCAAAGTTGATCATGAAGGTCCAGGACCCGCCGAAGCTGGCCACGCGATCAGCCAATTTTTCGCCGAAGGTGAGGGTCTTGTCATGTTCGGTGTTGATGTTGCGTGAGACCGCGACCTTGCGGGCAATGCGCTCGATCACCTTGCGTTCGCGCGGGGGAATGTTGTCGTAGTCACTTTCCAGCAGGCGCTGGGCCAGCAGTTTCACGGGATCGTCGGTGGTCATGGGCGTCTCCAGGTTGCCGGCAACATAACACGTTAAAGCCGTCTGGCGTTTCCCATGTGACTCGGTTAGGAAGCAGTCATTCAATTTTTGAGGAACGCTCATCATGGCCAAGGCTGCAGTCAAGAAACAGAAAATCGCATTGCTCACGGCGGGTGGTCTGGCCCCGTGCCTGTCGGCGTCGG
>JANPCL010000048.1:0-3585 GCA_031430915.1 Hyphomicrobiales bacterium | reverse complement strand
CTTCTAACGGGAGAAGGTGCCCGAAGGGCGGATGAGGGGCCACAAGCGAAGCGCCCGTTCTGAGTCGCACGCCAAGATGCGCCGGGGTCTTGACGAAATGAAGACTGTGATCTGTTGAATTCTGTCGGATATTCCGTCATTATGACGGAATAATCGGCGATGTGATGATGACTGACAAAGATGAAGATTTGCTGGGGCTGCTGAAACTCAATGCGCGAGAGCCGATTGCGGCGCTGGCGCGGAAACTTGGGGTGTCGCGTACCACAGTGCAGGACCGCCTGAAACGGCTAGAAGAGACTGGCGTGATCTCGGGCTATGCCGTGCGGCTGGGCAAAGCGGCGCGGGTGCCGGGCTTTGCGGCACTGGTGACGCTGGGGGTGGAGCCGCGCCAGCAGATTGAGGTGGCGCGTATCATTGGCACCTATCCTCAAGTGGAGACACTGCATACGGTGAGTGGCAAATTTGACCTCGTTGCAATGGTGAAGACAGCGACGTCAGAGGACATGGACAAGCTGATCGACAAGATTGGCCAGTTGAAAGGTGTCAGCGATATTGAGACGGCGGTCATCTTGTCAACAAAACTGGATCGCAGGTAAGCCTGCCTGATTGGGAGTGATTTGAGATGTTGCGGATAGTTCTTGTTGTGGTGGGTTTGATGCTGGCTGTGCCTGGATTTGCGGACACTGTGGTGCCGCAGTCGCGCGGGCAGGTGCAGCTCAGTTTTGCGCCCATTGTGAAGCGCACGGCGCCGGCTGTGGTCAACGTCTATGCCCGCACCATTCAGCGGCAGCAGGAAACCGGCATGTTGTCGGATCCTTTCTTCCGCCGCTTTTTTGGTGAGGATGGCAGTTTCGGGCGGCCGCGGGAGCGGGTGGCGAATTCGCTTGGTTCTGGTGTGATTGTGGATGGCCGGGGCTATATCGTCACCAACAACCATGTGATCAAGGATGCCTCTGATATTCGCGTGGTCTTGTCGGACAAGCGTGAGTTTGAGGCGAAGCTGTTGCTGGCCGATGACCGGACGGATTTGGCTGTTCTGAAAATCGATGCGGGCGACGAGCGCTTGCCAAAACTGTTGTTGTCTGACTCGGATGACCTTGAAGTGGGTGATCTGGTACTGGCCATCGGCAATCCGTTTGGAGTGGGGCAGACTGTGACCAGCGGCATTGTTTCGGCACTGGCGCGCACGCAGGTTGGGGTGACGGATTATCAGTTCTTCATCCAGACCGATGCAGCCATAAACCCCGGCAACTCGGGGGGCGCCTTGGTGGACATGAACGGCGGGTTGGTGGGCATCAACACCGCGATATTTTCAAAGTCAGGTGGGTCCATTGGCATCGGGTTTTCTATTCCGTCCAACATGGTGCGCACGGTTGTAGAAACAGCCGAGAGTGGATCGTCGAAAATCAAGCGGCCTTGGCTTGGGGTGGAATTGCAGGATGTGACTCCGGACGTGGCGGAGAGTCTTGGTTTCGCGCGGCCTGAAGGCACGTTGATCCTGAAGCTGCATCCCGCCAGTCCGTTGTTGGCGGCGGGGTTGCGACGCGGCGATGTGGTGGTGGCGATCGACGGGCGGCCAGTTGAGAGTGCGCAGGAATTTGGTTTTCGCGTTGGCACGGCACAAATCGGCGAAACCCGCATTGTTGAATATCGCCGGGGGACCAAGAGTTTTGAAACGCGCATTCGGCTGATTGCGGCTCCGGAGACTGTGGCGCGGGACGAAAGCGAACTGGACGCGCGCTCTCCGCTGTCTGGTTTGACGGTGGCAAATCTGTCGCCTGCTGTTGCGGAGGAAGTAGGCTTGTCTGCTGAAACTGTTGGCGTGGTGGCGGTGAATGTAAAAGCGGGTTCGCCGGCGGAGCTGTTCAAGAAGGGTGATGTGATCAGCGCCGTGAATGGCGAGGGCATCGACAGTGTGGCCACATTGAAGGCGGCTCTGGGCGAGCGACAACGGCGCTGGACCATTGGCGTGGTGCGCGGTTCGCGTAAACTGGTTCTCAGGTATCAGGAATGATATCGCTGTTCGAGGCGGCGGGTTTGGGGGCCGGTGGGCCACGTCCGCTGGCGGATCGGTTGCGCCCGCAGCGGCTTGAGGATGTTGTCGGGCAGGATCATCTGGTGGGGCCGGAAGGCACGCTGACGCGCATGCTGGCGTCGGGGCGCATTCCGTCGCTTATATTCTGGGGTCCGCCCGGTACTGGCAAGACAACGATGGCGCGCTTGCTGGCGGGGTCCACGGGGCTGGTGTTCGAGCAGATGTCGGCAATTTTTTCCGGTGTGGCTGATCTCAAGAAGGCGTTCGAGCAGGCGCGGATGCGGCGGGAGCAGGGCCGGGCGACGCTGTTGTTTGTGGATGAGATTCACCGGTTCAACAAATCGCAGCAGGATTCGTTTTTGCCGATTGTGGAAAATGGCACCATTACGCTTGTCGGGGCGACGACGGAAAATCCATCGTTTGAGTTGAACGGCGCTTTGCTGTCACGGTGTCAGGTGTTGGTGTTGAACCGGCTGGATGATGCGGCTCTGGAGGCTTTGATTGCGCGGGCCGAGGTGTTTGAGCGGCGCAAACTGCCGGTAACAGATGAGGCGTGTTCGGCGTTGCTGGCGATGGCGGATGGCGACGGGCGGTATTTTCTCAATCTGGTTGAAGAGGTGTTTGCGGGTGTTGCTGAAGACAGCGCGCCGATTGGCGTTGAGGCGCTTGGAAAGTTGGTGGCCAAGCGTTTGCCACTTTATGACAAGGCCAGTGATGGGCACTACAATCTGATCTCGGCGCTGCATAAATCGGTGCGGGGGTCGGACCCCGATGCAGCCTTGTATTATCTCGCGCGTATGCTGTCTGCCGGGGAGGACCCGCTGTTTTTGGCGCGGCGTCTGGTTCGCATGGCAGTAGAGGATATTGGCCTTGCCGACCCGGAGGCCGTGAAACAGGCACTGGCGGCAAAAGATACATTTGATTTTCTGGGTTCGCCCGAGGGGGAACTGGCGCTGGCCCAAGCCACGGTTTACCTGGCGACGGCACCGAAATCCAATGCGGTTTATAAAGCTTACAAGGCTGCCATGGTGAAGGCGGCGGAGACCGGATCGTTGATGCCACCCAAGACCATTCTCAATGCGCCAACCAAGTTGATGAAACAGCAGGAGTATGGTTCAGGCTATCGCTATGATCATGACGAGCCCGATGCATTTTCCGGCCAGAATTATTTCCCGGATGCCATGGTGCGGCAGAAGTTTTATCACCCTGTGGAGCGCGGCTTTGAGCGCGATCTGGCAAAGCGTCTGGAGTATTGGGAGAGGTTGCGCAAGGAACGCAAGCCGTGAAAAAGGCCGGTTGCCCGGCCTTTTGACGTTACTTGCGGTTTGCATCTACGCTGAAAGGACCAGCGCCTGCTGTTGCCAACCAAAGGAAGACAAAGCAGAACATGATCGCCAATTCGCCACCGTTTAGAGCATTTCCCATTTAATTCGAATAGCCAGAGTTTTTGAGATAGGCTCGGCACTCTTGCGGGGAGAATGAGCGGAGGGTGGTTGCGATTTCCTCCCACAACACTTTGACAGTTCTGGCAGCGGCCTTGCGCAGCATGG
>JANPCL010000047.1:0-3054 GCA_031430915.1 Hyphomicrobiales bacterium | reverse complement strand
CCTTGGCCGGGGGAGTACCCCGAAGGGGGGAGGGGGTGTTTCCACGCATGCGATTTTAACTCACTCCGCTGCCACGCGCTTGTTTTCACGCTCGCGGGTTTCCCATTCGTCTTGCCAATCCGACTGACGGTTCGACAAGGTTACCTGCACCGCTGTCACCTTGTATTCCGGGCAGTTGGTGGCCCAATCTGAGAATTCCGTGGTGATGACGTTGGCACCTGACACCGGGTGGTGAAAGGTGGTGTAGACTACGCCTTGCGCCATTCTCTCGGTTACATCAGCCCTGAGTGAAGTGGCCCCCATGCGGGAGGCGATCGACACCATTTGGCCGTGGTGGATACCGCGCACTTCGGCATCGTGCGGGTGGATTTCCAGAACATCTTCGGTGTGCCAGGTGATGTTCTCTGTACGACGGGTTTGTGCTCCGACGTTATATTGTGAGAGAATGCGACCTGTTGTCAGAATCAGCGGATACTCGCGGGTGGTTCGCTCGTTCGTTGGCACATATTCAGTGATCATGAAGCGACCGAGACCGCGCACGAATTTACCGATGTGCATGATAGGAGTGCCATCTGGGGCCGCGTCGTTGACCGGCCATTGCAGGGAGCCCAGTTCGTCGAGCCGGGCGAAGGACACGCCTTTGAAAGTTGGAGTGAGGGCCGCGATTTCATCCATGATTTCGGCGGCGTTATTGTAGCGCATGTCATAGCCCATGGCCTGGGCGAGGTCGCAGACCACTTGCCATTCGTGCTTGCCTTGTAACGGCTTTTTTACCTGCCGCACGCGATTGATGCGGCGCTCTGCGTTTGTAAATGTGCCGTCTTTTTCGAGAAAGCTGGTGCCCGGCAGGAAGACGTGGGCGAAGGCTGCAGTTTCATTCAGGAACAGATCCTGCACGACGACGCACTCCATGCTTTCAAGTGCGTGGGTCACATGATTGGTGTTCGGATCGGACTGGGCAATGTCTTCGCCTTGCACGTAAAGGCCTTTAAAGGTGCCTTCAACGGCGGCGTCGAACATGTTGGGAATGCGCAGGCCCGGTTCATCATCGAGGGTTGCGTTCCAGACGGTTTCGAATTGCTGGCGCACGACGTCATCACTGACGTGGCGATAGCCTGGTAATTCATGGGGGAAGGAGCCCATGTCACAGGAGCCTTGCACGTTGTTTTGACCACGGAGGGGATTTACACCCATGCCGCGCTGGCCAATGTTGCCTGTGAGCATTGCGAGATTGGCCATGCCCATGACCATGGTGGAGCCTTGGCTATGTTCAGTTACGCCGAGGCCGTAGTAGATCGCGGCTTTTCCGCCAGTGGCGTAGAGGCGGGCTGCACCGCGAATGGCTTCGGGGTCGACACCTGCGACAAGGCCAAGGACCTCAGGCGAATTCCTCCGTTCACTGATGAATTCAGTCCAGCGGGTGAATTCCGCCTGATCAATGCGTTCTGCAATGAAGGCTTTGTTTTCGAGACCTTCGGTGATGATGGTGTGCGCCATCGCATTGATAATCGCGACGTTGGTTCCTGGCATCAGCGGCAAATGGAATTGCGCTTTCACATGTGGAGATCGGACCGAGTCAGTTTTGCGTGGATCGACAACGATGAGTTTGGCGCCGCTGCGCAAACGCTTCTTCATGCGGCTCGCAAAAACCGGGTGACCGTCAGTCGGGTTTGCACCGATGACCAAAATCACATCGGCTTCTTCCACCGATTTGAAATCCTGTGTTCCCGCCGATGTGCCGAAGGTCTTCGACAGGCCATAGCCTGTGGGGGAATGACAAACGCGGGCGCAGGTGTCGACGTTGTTGTTGTGGAAGGCGGCGCGGATCATTTTTTGCACCACGAAGACTTCTTCATTGGTGCAACGGGACGAGGTGATGCCGCCAATGGAGCCTCGACCGTATTTTTCCTGAATCGATTTGAAACGGGTGGCGGTGTGGGTGATGGCTTCGTCCCAGGAGACTTCCTTCCACGGGTCGGTGATCTTGTCGCGGATCATCGGCGAGGTGATGCGGTCCTTGTGGGTGGCGTAGCCGAAGGCGAAGCGGCCTTTCACACAGGAGTGACCTTCATTCGCACCGCCATCTTTATAGGGCACCATGCGAACGACATCATCGCCTTTCATCTCGGCCTTGAAGGAACAGCCGACGCCGCAATAGGCGCAGGTGGTGACGACTGAATGTTCTGCCTGGCCTTTGGCAATGACGGATTTTTCAGTGAGGGTGGCGGTAGGGCAGGCTTGCACGCAGGCGCCGCAAGAGACGCATTCGGAATTCAGGAAGCCTTCGTCCATGCCTGCGGAAACGTGGGATGCAAAACCGCGACCATCTATGGTGAGCGCAAAAGTTCCCTGCACTTCTTCACAGGCGCGCACACAGCGATTGCAAACGATGCACTTTGCGGGGTCGAAAGTGAAGTAGGGATTTGACTCATCCTTCGCTTTGAAGCGGAAATTTTCCTCGCCGGATGGTCTGATGGCGGTGGTGTGGTTGTCGCCAGCGTATCCGTAGCGCACATCACGCAGGCCCACGGCTCCGGCCATGTCCTGCAATTCGCAATCGCCATTGGCGGCACAGGTGAGGCAGTCGAGCGGGTGGTCGGAGATATAAAGTTCCATCACGCCCTTGCGCAGATTGGCCAAACGATCCGTCTGTGTACGGACCTTTATGCCTGCCGCAACTGGCGTAGTGCAGGACGCAGGTGTGCCTTTGCGGCCTTCAACTTCGACGAGGCACAAACGGCAGGAGCCAAAAGCATTGATCGAATCCGTGGCGCAGAGTTTGGGGATTTTGGTGCCAAGCTCCATGGCGGCGCGCATGATGGAGGTGCCTTCGGGCACGGTGATCTCGTGGCCGTCAATTTCCAGGGTGACCATGACTTCGGATTTTGAAGCGGGCGTGCCGTAGTCGGTTTCTTTGATCAACATGGAATCGTCTCCTTGGTTTCGGCCCTCAACCGACTCGCGCTTTGCGCGATCCACCTCCTCCCGCAAGCGGGAGAAGTGAAGAACTCTTCACCTCTCCCGCTTGCGGGAGGGGAGGCGCGAAGCGCCGGG
>JANPCL010000046.1:0-36039 GCA_031430915.1 Hyphomicrobiales bacterium | reverse complement strand
GTACTGCGACGCCGGGCAGCCCACGATATAATCCGTGCCATTAGGCTTGAAGCCCGTCGTGATGGTCGACTCATCGCCCGCCACATCCAGATTGCCATAGTCAATGACCTTGGTCTCATTGCCGTAACCGTCGAAGCCGCGAATGGTCTTGGTGGTTTTCACCGCGCCCGTGAGGGCGGGATCATAGGTGAGGTTCATCGTCGACGAATTGACGCAGGTATAGGGTAAGTTTGAATCGATGGTGAAGCCTTGCCGCTGTTCCGACAAAGGCACACCCGTCGCCGTGGTCTGGATGACGGAACTCACCTTGCCGACACAGCCAATGGATTGCTGATGATAGGTTTCCACGCGCGGACCCGCCGCTTCACCGGCATTGGCGGGAAGCGTTGCTGTGACCTTTCGGAAACCGAAGAACTGGCGTTCTGCATTGTTCCAGATACCGCCCTCGTAGGTAAATTCCGTTTTGGCAACAGCACCCCGCCCATCACTAGTCCCAATAGAGTCGACAACTTGCATTCTGAACGGCACGCGTGTGTCGGGAAGTCCGACCGAAGATCGGTAAGTAACAGTGGTTTTGCCGCCAAGCGGCGTGGTGATGGAGGTGAGAAGGTCGGGGAATTTGCCGGGATTGGCATGCATTGTAGCCTGATTGTAAAACAGATCATCAAGCCCGTCGTCAGTGAAGTCACCTACAACGGACATGAGATTGCCCGGCAAAGCGATACTTGCGCCGAGGATCGGTTGGTCAACAATGTTGTGTAGCACCCGGAAACTGAAACCATCTCTCACAATGAGGTCAGCACGATTGTCACTATCGAAGTTTCCAACATGGGCAGCGGGAGATCGATACTGGGTACCCGTTCCCTTTCCCATATAGCCATCTGCTGCAGGAGTTAAAAAACCGGATGTCAATTTTGGCGCTGCAGTTACGCCGGAAAAATCAAATTGAGTACCCGTACTCAAGAAAACACGCGTCTGATAACTTGTCGAATCGAATTTCCGAACAGTGATCAAGTCAGTATTTCCATCACTGTTTGCATCTGCCACAAGCCAACCACTTGTATCAAAGTTTTCTGCCCAGGGCATTGTCGCAAGGTTTTGCACCTGGAAACCTGTGCCAGTAGAAATATGCAGTTTCCCATTCCAATTGCCGTTGGCAAACCAATGCTCAAGCAAGTCTGACTTGCCGTCACCGTTGACATCGAGGTCGTCTACGCGGCGATTGTAATCATTTGCACCAGGAAACGAGATTGAAGTTGAAGCGCTCGCCACAAAAGTAGAATTATATACCCCCCAAATGCTCCCGTTCCGCATCAAGACTTCTGTTTTGCCGTCCCCGTTAAAATCAGCAACGAGTCCAATTCCACCTTGCGTGCTAATTATCGATTGAGATGTTGTCGAGTGTGATGCAAATGCTCCATAGCTTCCATTCTTCGGCGATGCACTGCTTTCCACCCACTTATAGAAGTTGAGATTGAATTTGGGCGGACAATAGTTTATGACGTCGTGGCGACAATCCATTGTCTCTTTAGTCATCCGACTAAAATCCTCTGCTCCGTCTCCATCGTAATCCGCAATTGGAAACGTTGCTTCCGTTTCAATGTTTGAAATGTTGGCGTTGTCTAAAGGGTTATTGCAGCTCACTTGGCGACCGAGGAAAACCGCGTTACCCCTGAAAGTGCCATGCTGCTTGCAACCATACTGATGCATCCCATTGGACTGATATACGGTTTGGTAAATTGTCGTGTAGAGTAGGTCAAGGTTTCGACCGTCACCATCGAAGTCACCACCAAATGCCCACGCGGAGTCCGGCAACAGACCTCCGCTTGGATAGTAGGTCAAGCTGTTTTGAATGGGCCATGATTTTTGAACAAACTGACCTCCAAAGGCAATACCTGAGTAAGAGAATTGATGCGGTGGTTGCGTCGGAGAACCAGTCACTGTCCCAGTTGAACCAACCGAGGCATCTTTGCCAAATAGTTGCACCAATACAAGCTGCGAAAGTTTGGTTGCCAAGCTTTCTTGATAGTTCAAAGCGTAAGCCCGCAGTACCTGCTGATTGGCCTTGATCTCAATCGCCCCAAGCCGTTTTCCTACCGTTCGGATGTCCTTGCCTGTTGCATAGGTTGTCTTGTCCGAGATACGGACTGCGTATTTGAATGCGATTTCGAAGTAGGCGGTTCCAAGGCCTTGATTGAAACCTTTGATGCTTTCGATGTCACAATGGAGTGCTGTACAAACCCATGCATAATCGACATGATTCAATCTGCGATCCGTTACTGACGCAAGATACCAGCGGAACGGTTTCGGATCAGCACCTTCCTTGGAGACATAGGTCGATTTTATGCCCGACTTACTGGTGACTTCCCAAACGTTGCTGGTCGCACTGTATCGAATCCGCTGGTAGCTTTCATTGCGTGTCGCATAGGCGGTCCAGCCACCGGCGGTGGGAACTGCGCAGGAGGGAGTTGCCGCTGGATTTTGTACGGCACCGACTGTCGCAGTTGCCACGCAGGCCACGAGTTCGATGCCATCGAGGCTAAAACCGTCGGGCGGCAGGCCGGGTGCATCATAGGCCGGAACGCCGCGCCCACCCGGTGGCGGGTCCATGCCTGCTGCGGGTTTGACTGAGCCCGCTGTACGTTCGATCGCCGACAATCCTTGCAGCGTCCAGCCTACACCTAAAGATCCACCGACGGTCTTGAAATTGCTGATACCGCGTGAAGAGTCATAAACCAACGCCAGATCAGGGTCGATGCCGCGAAAGCTTGGCACGTCAATCTCGATGCTATCAACATAACTGCCGTTCCAAGCGGTATAGTTCGGTTGCGGACCTTTGGCGGCTTGCGGTTTCGGAATGCCGATTTCCTGGGCGTTAGCCATGCAGCTCCAGATTATGGCCAGCAGCCCGAATATAGCGCGCAGTTTCTGCATGGTAACCCACTCCCGCATAGCCCCGATGTTCGAGAGGTTGCCGAGAGATTCTCAATTCCGCAATTGCACGCCCGCCACTTATCCACAGCAAGTTGCAGAATCGGTTTGGAACTGGACTGTGACGCGAGAGCTTGCCAACATGATCTGACAACTGGCGGAGGTCGTCATGCAGACTGTTGGCATATTCCTGCGGTCGCTTGCACTTTTGTCGGTCGCCACATTAGCCATGGCGGATTCTACGCCCCTTAACCTGGCTCTCACCAATCAATCCGGCAGCGCAATAACTTCCATCACAGCCGTGGAAAAAACTGCCCCTGATACGGTGCTCGCCATTGTTTTCTCCGGCGAGATAGGAAACCTCGAATCCGATAGTGCCAGCATCGATCTGCCCAAAGGTGTCTGCGTGGTTGATGTGACCTACACTCTCGCCTCAGGAGAACAGATTGTGCAGCAGAATGTTGATATGTGCAGTATCGATGGTGTTATCGTTGAATGATGCAACTGTGCACCGGTTCAACATGTACCTGACAGTGCTTTTGCCTCATTGATTTTACATCTCCGGTGTTTTCACACCCTTGATCGCGCAGGCCGCGCGCACTGTGTTGTAAAGCAGGCAGGCAATCGTCATTGGCCCCACGCCGCCGGGGACTGGGGTGATTGATCCGGCCACCTGCTCACACGATGCAAAATCACAATCGCCCACCAGCCTGGTTTTGCCGTCGCGTTCGATGCGGTTGATGCCGACGTCGATCACGCAGGCACCGGGTCTGATCCAGTCGCCTTTCACCATTTCCGGGCGGCCCACTGCGGCGATGACCAGATCGGCCTGGCGCACGATGGCTGGCAAGTCTTTTGACTTTGAGTGCGCGATTGTGACCGTGCAGTTTTCCGCCAGCAGCAATTGCGCCACGGGCTTGCCCACGATGTTGCTGCGGCCGATGACAACGGCATTCAGCCCGTCGAGTTTGCCCAGTGTGGCTTTGGCCAGCATGACGCAGCCTGTGGGGGTGCAGGCGACGAGAGCGTCCTGACCTGTGCTCAAGCGCCCGACGTTGACAACGTGGAAACCGTCCA
Source organism: Hyphomicrobiales bacterium (assembly GCA_031430915.1). Taxonomy (GTDB): domain Bacteria; phylum Pseudomonadota; class Alphaproteobacteria; order Rhizobiales; family Aestuariivirgaceae; genus Aestuariivirga. The sequence goes on along the minus strand of JANPCL010000046.1, from coordinate 32,031 downwards.
CGTCCTTGTCCGGGTTGATGGTGTTCAGCACCTTGGCGGAGTCGATATGCTTGGGCAGTGGCATCTGCACTAATATTCCGTGTACGGAAGGATCGGTATTGAGTTTTTCCACCAGCTCCAGAAGATCAGCTTCGCTGGTCTCCACGGGGAGTTTGTGTTCCCAAGAATTCATGCCGACTTCGACGGTTTGCTTGGCCTTGTTGGCGACATAGACCTTTGAGGCGGGGTCTTCACCGACCAGCACCACGGCCAAACCCGGCGTGAAGTTGTGGTCGGATTTGAGTGAGGCAACAGCTGTGCCGATGCGGGCGCGCAGGGCTTCAGCAGTGGCTTTTCCGTCGATGAGTGTGGCCATGGGGTTCTCGCTTGGGGCGCATGCTTCGAGGCATTGCAAGGGCAATGCACCTCAGCATGAGGGGAAAATTAAGTGTCCCTCATCCTGAGGTGCCCGCCACTTCGCGGGCCTCGAAGGACGAGGGACACGGTGGTTGACGTCAGAACAATCCCTCAATCCGGCCCGTGCTGTCGAGCCCAATCACTTCGGCACTCGGCACCTTCGGCAATCCCGGCATGGTCATCACGTCGCCGCAGACAACGACGATGAATTCTGCTCCGGCGGAGAGACGCACTTCGCGGATCGGCACCATGTGATTGTTGGGGGCACCCTTCAGGTTAGGATCGGTGGAGAAGCTGTATTGTGTCTTCGCCATGCAGATCGGGAACTTGCCATAGCCCGCAGCTTCATAAGCCTTGAACTGGTCGCGTACCGCCTTGTCGGCAGCAATGTCATCGGCGCGATAGATTTCGCGGGCGATGGTGCGGACCTTTTCGAACAGCGGCATGGTTTCGTCGTAGAGTGGCTTGAACTGTGCTGCATCCTTGTCAGCCAACATGGCCACGTGTTTGGCGAGATCCTCGATGCCGGCACCGCCATGGGCCCAGTGCGTGCACTTGAAGGCTTCAACGCCCTGCTCTTTGCAATAGGCTTTTACGGCGTCAATTTCGGCTTCGGTATCGGCAATGAAGTGGTTGACAGCCACAGCAATCGGAACGCCGAATTTCTTGATGTTCTCGATGTGGCGACCAAGGTTGGCGAGGCCCTTCTTCAAGGCTTCAACATTTTCGGTCTTGAGGTTTTCCTTGGCCACGCCGCCATGCATTTTGAGCGCACGGACGGTTGCGACGATAACCGCGACGGCAGGTTCAAGCCCGGCTTTGCGACACTTGATATCGAAGAATTTTTCAGCGCCGAGATCAGCACCGAAGCCTGCTTCCGTCACCACATAGTCGGTGAGTTTCAGCGCGGTCTTTGTCGCCATCACCGAATTGCAGCCATGGGCGATATTGGCAAAAGGTCCGCCATGCACGAAGGCCGGATTGTTTTCCAGCGTCTGCACCAGGTTCGGCATCAGCGCGTCCTTGAGCAGAACCACCATGGCACCCGGCGCTTTGATGTCCCGGGCGAGAACGGGAGACTTGTCCTTCTTGTAGGCCACGACGATGTTGCCGATCCGGCGTTCAAGGTCTTCAATCGAATTGGCCAGGCAGAGAATGGCCATGATTTCCGACGCAACGGTAATGTCAAAACCTGCCTCACGCGGATAGCCGTTGGCCACGCCGCCCAATGAGCAGACGATCTCGCGCAGTGCGCGGTCGTTCATGTCCATGACACGACGCCAAACCACGCGGCGCGTGTCGATGCCAAGTTCATTGCCCCAGTAAATGTGATTGTCGATCATTGCCGACAGCAGGTTGTGGGCAGAGGTGATGGCGTGGAAGTCACCGGTGAAATGCAGGTTGATATCTTCCATCGGCACGATCTGGGCATAGCCGCCGCCAGCCGCACCACCCTTCATGCCAAAGCAGGGGCCGAGCGACGGTTCGCGAAGCGCCACCATCGCCTTCTTGCCAATGCGATTGAGACCATCGCCCAAACCCACCGTCGTTGTGGTCTTGCCTTCACCTGCGGGCGTGGGGTTGATGGCGGTGACGAGGATCAGCTTGCCGTTTTTCTTGGAGGCTTGCTTGTCGATGTAGCTCAGCTGGATTTTCGCCTTGGTGTGGCCATAGGGAATGAGGTCTTCCGCCGGAATGCCCAGCTTTGCACCAATCTCCATGATAGGCTTCATTTTGGCTTCGCGGGCAATCTCAATATCGGATTTCACGGTCATGGCGGTCCCTGTCGTTTTTGTGCGTTATGTCGCTGTGATAACATGACGCGCATATAGCACGGGATGTTTTTCGCCACAGCAGGGATGATTCACGACACCGGAGAATGTGTCAGATTGTTTCAGATTTCCCCGCTCAAGCCATCCAGTATCGGACACTCCGGGTGATCGTCGCCATGGCACAGTCCGGCAAGGTGGCTCACGACATTGCGCAGACTGATCAGTTTGGCAATGTCGGCGTCAAGTTCTGAAACGTGATTGAGCGCAATGGCTTTCACCTCGCGGCTAGGGCGTGTGCGGTCTTGCCAGAGTCTGAGCAGCTCTTTGATGCGGTCCATGGAGAAACCCAAATCGCGGGCGCGGCGGATGAAGCGCAGGGTGTGCACGTCGGCCTGATCATATTTGCGGTAACCGCTGTCTGATCGGCGTGTATGTGGAATGAGGCCTGTGTCTTCGTAATAGCGGATCATTTTGGCTGATACGCCGGAATTGTCTGCCACCGTACCGATGTTCATTGTCTTCACCTGATAAAAGTCTTGACCTTACTACCATGGTAAGGTTTAGGGGAGTTGCCACCAAGAATCAATCCTCTGGAGCAAACCCAATGAACAGCAAGAATATTCTGATCGGTGCCATCGCCATTGCGGCCCTCGGAATCGTTGCCTACAGATTCGCCAGTCCTGTGGACATGAACCCGATGCCGGGCATGGATCATTCAGCCATGGCAACTTCGGATGCATCGCCCGCCACCAAGGCTTTTGGCGATGCGATGACGACCATGATGAAAGGCATGATGGTGGCACCTACCAGCAAACCTGATCTGGATTTCATGCAAGGCATGATACCGCATCATCAGGGTGCCATCGACATGGCCATGGTGGTGTTGCAATACGGAAAGGATGCGGAAGTCAAAAACTTCGCTGAAAATGTGGTGAAGGCGCAAGAAGGTGAAATCAGTTTCATGAATGCATGGCTGGCAAAGACTGACAAAAATGCCTTGCCTACATCTGCTGAATCCCAAAAAGGCAACGCCGCTGCCATGGCCTCGATGATGAAAGACATGATGGTGCCCTATTCGGGCGACGCTGATGTGGACTTCATCAAGGGCATGATTCCACACCACCAGGGAGCCATTGATGCGTCGAAGGTGGCACTGCAATTCGCCAAGGACCCCGACGTATTGAAATTGGCACAGGAAATTACCACCGCCCAAGAAAGTGAGATCACCTTCATGGAATCCTGGCTGAAGAAAATGGCGAAATAAAAACGCTGTGCCTGCTCCTTATACCAGAACCGCCCGTGTCCTGCATTGGCTGATGGCACTTATTCTAGTGCCCATGTTGCTGCTGGGCGAACAGACCATGGGCAGCCATGACGCGCGGCTTCTGCCGACCCTTCATGCGAGTGCAGGGTTTTCGTTGTTGGCGCTTCTGGTTATCCGGCTGTGGTGGCGCTGGAAACATCCACCCCCCGTACCAATGCAGGACAGTCAATGGGCAGCGCTTGCTGCCAAGGCAAGCCACACCACGCTTTATTTTGCCATAGCACTGATCCCGCTGTCGGGCTGGCTGGCCTACACCGAGCACGTCCGTCGCTCACTTGGCATGCGCCCAGCGAGTCTGTTTGGTTTCCGGATTCCACTTTTGCCGGATTTCGGTGTCAACTGGCATTTAATCCACAATTGGGGCGGCAAGCTGGTTTTGGCGCTCATCGCATTGCATGTGGCAGCGGCACTCAAACATCATTTCTACGACAGGGATGATACATTGAAGCGGATGCTGCACTAACGATTGATCTCGCGCACTGCCAACTTCTGGTTCACCATTGCCAAATAGCCATCGGGGTCTTGAACCAGAAATTCCCGTTGACAGCCCTCGCGGTCGCCCCAGTGCCGCCATCGCTCACGCAGTTCGACATAGAGCGGAATGCCCGCAGCAACCAATGCAGCGTAAGCAGCGTCGATATTGGAAACACCGATTTGCAAAACCACACCGCGACCAAAGGGGGCTTCAAGAAGTCCGGTTTCCCAATCACCGTCGCGTTCATAGAACATCATCTGCGCACCATCGGGGTGTTCGAGATACGCGAATTTCATGGCGGGGCGGGTATAGCAGACTGTGAAACCCATGGGGCCAGTCCAGAATGCGAGGCTTTTGTCGTAGTTGCTGACGATGAGTTCAATCGCCATTGCAGCAAAACCCGATTGTGGAGGCGAGCCTGTGATCATGGCCGCAATCCTGGCGCTTCATAGCCCACGCGCTCCACATATTCGGTATATCCCCCGCCATATTGGTGGATGCCATCCGGTGTGAGTTCAAGCACGCGGTTTGAGAGGGCAGCCAGGAAGTGGCGGTCGTGGCTGACGAAGAGCATGGTTCCCTCGAAATCAAACAACGCCTTGATCAACATTTCCTTTGTGAAAAGATCGAGATGGTTTGTCGGTTCGTCGAGAACCAGGAAGTTTGGCGGATCAAACAACATGCGCGCCATGACGAGGCGGGCTTTCTCGCCACCTGAAAGCACGCGGCATTTCTTTTCGATATCATCGCCGGAAAAGCCAAATGCACCTGCAAGATTACGCAATGAACCTTGTGTGGCCTGCGGGAACGCGCCCTCAAGGGATTCAAACAGCGTATCTTCGCCATCAATCAATTCCATGGCATGCTGTGCGAAATACCCCATCTTTACCGATGCACCGATGGTGACCTGGCCCTGGTCGGGTTCGGTGGAGCGGGTGATGAGTTTGAGCAGCGTAGATTTGCCTGCCCCATTCACACCCATGATGCACCAGCGCTCACGGCGACGAATCTGGAAATCAAGATCGGCATAGATGGTGCGTGTGCCGTAGGCCTTGTGCACCTGCGCCAGACTGACCACATCCTCGCCGGAGCGGGGTGCTGTCGCAAATTCAAAGGCCACAGAAGTGCGGCGCTTCGGGGGTTCGACGCGGTCAATCTTCTCCAGTTTCTTGACGCGCGATTGCACCTGTGCGGCATGCGACGCTCGCGCCTTGAAGCGTGCGATGAAGTTGAGCTCCTTGGCCAACATGGATTGTTGCCGTTCAAACGATGCCTGTTGTTGTTTCTCGTTGAGGGCGCGTTGCTGTTCATAGAATTCATAGTCACCGGAAAAGGTGGTGAGTTCACCGCCATCAATTTCAACAATCTTGGTGACGATACGATTCATGAATTCGCGATCATGCGAGGTCATCAACAACATGCCATCGTAACTTTTGAGAAAATCCTCCAACCAAATCAGGCTCTCAAGATCGAGATGATTGGACGGTTCGTCGAGCAGCATGGCATCAGGCCGCATCAACAGGATACGGGCCAAGGCCACACGCATTTTCCAGCCACCGGAGAGCTTGCCAACATCACCATCCATCATCTCTTGGCTGAAGCTAAGACCCGCCAACACTTCGCGGGCGCGGGCGTCTTGCGCATAACCATCGAGTTTTTCGAAATGTGCCTGCACTTCACCATAGCGGCTAATGATCGCGTCCATCTCATGCATGCGATCTGGGTCCGCCATGGCAGCTTCGAGTTCCGCCATTTCAGCAGCGACGGCGCTGACGGGGCCAGCACCGTCCATGACTTCCGACACGGCACTACGACCCGACATTTCGCCAACGTCCTGACTGAAATAGCCGATGCTGATGCCACGGTCAGTGGATACTTGGCCTTCGTCTGCTTCTTCCTGCCCGGTTATCATGCGGAACAATGTGGTCTTGCCGGAGCCATTGGGGCCGACAAGGCCTATTTTTTCACCCCGGTTCAAAGCGGCAGAGGCTTCGACGTAGAGAATTTGGTGGCCGTTTTGTTTGGAGACAGAGTCAATGCGGATCATGATGGGCGCGACTTAGAGGACGCCGTCAGCAATGGGAAGGGTGCAGGTTTTGTTAATCACAACTGCGCTCCAGGCAGAAAGTGCTTGCTGTCTCATCCGTTATATCATATATTTCTGTCATGACAGAATTACGAGACATTCCTACACCTGCGGAACTCAGCTTCATTCTGCATTGGGGCGACATGGGAGTGAGCTGGGGCATGAGCCGCTCCACCTGTCAGATCCAAGCCCTGCTTTATCTGGCGCAGAAGCCAATGAATGCTGAAGACATTGCCAATGCCTTGAAGCTGGCGAGGTCAAATATTTCCACCTCAGTGAAAGAACTGTTGAGCTGGAACCTCATCATCCGTGTGCCGTTGCCAAATGACAGGCGCGATCACTTTGTTGCCGAGCTTGATGTGTGGGAAATCGCGAGGCGCATCTCCGCTCGACGGAAAGAATTGGAGATTGATCCCGCTATTTCGGCACTGCGAAAATCTGTGGTGCTGGCAGAAGGCGAGAGAAACCCGGAGACCATCAAGCGCCTGAACGCCATGTTGCAATTCACCGAGAGGCTTGATGCCTGGTATGGCGACATGCAGCGCATTCCGCGTGGGCAACTGGAAATGCTGATGAAGTTTGGCGCGAAAATAATCGGCTTTTTGCCGCGTGCCAAATAGAAGGAGACAGAAGATGCTGAAGACAAAAGAAAACGTACTGCCTGCAAGTCTTCCAACATCTGATCAAGCTTTGGGAGATTTGCGCTTCCGTGCCTTGCTGAACGCTGAGAGCTGGGCAAGTTTGCCTGTTGAAGTGCGAAAGAGATTCTCCAAACGCCTCGCCGGAACTGGCAGCGTTGTTTACAAAGGTGAAGTTGTTCACACGCATATGAACTGGACCGGCATGCTGCTGGCGCAAGTGACCCGGTTGATTGGCGCACCGTTGCCACTATCACGCGACGAACATGTGCCAGCCGTTGTGACTGTCACCGAAGATCCGGAATCACACGGGCAATTCTGGAGCAGGCACTACAATCGTCACACAGGCTTTCCACAGGTCATTCATTCATCGAAACGTTTTCAGGGTTCAACTGGTCTTGAAGAATATATTGGTGGCGGCTTTGGCATGGCATTGCATATTGAGGTCAGCAACGGGGCACTTCTGTTCAAATCTGCTCATTATTTTTTGATGCTGGGACAACGGCGCTTACGCCTGCCCCGCTGGCTGAGCCCCGGCAACCTTACAGTCACCCACCGTGCAATTGATGTGCGCAGATTCGAGTTCAACCTGCATGTGGAACATCGGCTGTTTGGAACACTGGTGCATCAGGTGGCAGTTTTTGAGGATGCAATATCATGACCTCACGCTGCTCTGGACGTTGATCACAGGTAAGTGAATTCGTAACTTTATTTATTGCGATTTAAAAAATCGTTCCCACATGGGGTTCATGACGCCGCGCTGAACGCGGTGCCTAGACCAAGTAACCCAACTTTCAAAAGGAACGTTATCATGACTATTCGTACACTTGCCGCCGCTGCTCTCGCAATCTCACTGCTTGTACCTGCTGCTTTTGCAGGCAACAACTTTGGCAATCCAAACGCCCCCGCTGGTTCTGAAGTGACCAACAAGCTGGCCGACTATCCTGTCGATACGGTTACAGGTGGCTCCAGTGAAGCCCTCGTTGTTTTGCCTTCCGACATTGGAGAAAAGCAGTTCAATACCGGTGACTATATCGATGAAACAAATGCCGAGCGCAACCAGCGCTCCAGCCGTTAAACGCAATGACCTCTGACATGCGGGCGCAGCCATATCTGCTGCGCCTGCATGTATATTACAAGTGATATTCGCAAACTGTCATCGTCGGCTTGCGGTCACGTACCACAAAACGTCTGCGTGACTTCTTCATCCAACCCAGGCGGGGCCTCAAAGCCCGCCATATTGTCAAGCTCCACAAAAGGAGTTTGCAACAATTCAACCAGCGTATCAAACCGCAGCATATTTCCGCTTTCGGCCTCCAAAAGTGCCGCTTCTACTTGGTGGTTGCGTGGAATATAGATGGGATTGTGCGCTTGCATGAGATCCATATCCGGCGCCGCACCATCCAGACGTTTTCGCCAAATGGCTCCGGCTTGCGATGACATCTCCTCACCGCGGGTGAGGTTGCGGAAGAACAGGGTGTAATCCAATTTCTCATCCATCATCACACGCAGTATTTCAGCGATGAACTCTCCATCCTCCTCTCGCCTTGAGGCAATCCCCAGTTTCGCCAGCATCCCCATTTCAAAGGCCGCTTCAAATTGCGGGTTGAAATTGGCCAGTTCCTCTTTGGCAATTTCCACCGCCTTGTCGACATTTACATCAAGCAGCGAGAGCAAACTTTCCGCCAAGCGTGTGAGGTTCCAGTGACCGATGCCGGGCTGTTGGTCCCAGGCATAGCGGCCATGGGCGTCGATGGAGGAGAATACCTTCTGCGGATGAAATACGTCCATGAAAGCGCAAGGGCCAAAGTCGATGGTTTCACCTGATATCGACATGTTGTCAGTATTCATCACGCCATGAATGAAGCCCACGCACATCCAGCGGGCAATCAGCTGCGCCTGTCTTGTGATCACACTGGCAAGGAAAGCGCGTGGGCTTTCTGCCTGCGGATGACTGCGGCTGCACTCGTGCTTATAAAGAGTTGCCACACCCTCCTTGCCAAGATGGGCTGCCGCATATTGAAAGGTGCCAACGCGCACATGGCTCTTGGCGACGCGGGCGAGAATGCCGCCTGGTTCCCGGCGGCGGCGATACACTTCTTCGCCCGTGGCAACGACGGACAGCGAGCGTGTGGTGGGTATGCCAAGGCCAGCAAAGGCTTCGCTGATGATGTATTCCCGCAACATGGGCCCCAAAGCGGCTCGCCCGTCACCATTGCGTGAGAACGGTGTTGCACCAGAACCTTTGAGATGAATTTCAAAACCACTGTCGAGCGTGGCAATGAGATGGGCGCGGCCGTCTCCCATCAAGGGGTTCCAGTTGCCGAACTGGTGCCCGCTATAGGCCAGCGCTACTGGCTCAAATCCCGGCCAAGGGCCATTGCCGGACAGCGCATTCAATGTGCCGGGCTGCGCGAAAAAATCCACTCCAAGGCCAAGCTGCTGCGCCAGCATATCGTTGCTGGCAAGAATGCGTGGCGATGCAACAGGCAAGGGCTGCGCCTTGCGCCAGAACTGTTCGGGAAGCGATGATGCGATTGTCATGCCCCGCAACCTATCACGGCTTCAGCCAACTGACATCCGGATAGGACAGCGGTTCCTTTGCGCGGAAGAAATAGCGCCAGAAGATTTGTGCATAGCTCATGCGATAGCCATTGTTGCGTGCCAGCAGCATATCTCGCTCAGCCTGATAATAAGCGGGCAGCTTGTACCACGCCAGCGATGGCCGTTCATGGTGGGCCACATGCAGGTTGTTGTTGAGAAACAACAGCGACCAGAACGGCGAACATTCCACCAGAATTGTGCGGTGATCGACAACCTCCGCCGCTTGATGTTCACAATAAGATCGTACCAAAGCCAGCGATATGCCGGGATAGGCTATCAACAGCAGATAGTACCACACCGGCATGCCGCACCAGATGACATAGGCAAGCACCAAAACGCAGGACAGCGCAAACACCGCCCAGGCTTTGGCTTTTTCCCTGTCACCACGCAAAATATCCACAAATTCAGCAGACCAGAAACGGACGATGCCAACGGCAGGCCCAATCAGCATGCGGCCCGCCAGCGTGTGATTGAAATGAAATAAACTGCGCTTCAAGCCGGGCATGGCAGCCCAGTCATCCGGCAACAGGTAAAACGATTCCGGATCTTTCGCAGGGTCGGTCAAATGCTGGTTGTTGTGATGTTGCAGGTGCGTGTCCTTGTAGCGCTGATAGGGCAACCACATTGTCGGGAAGATAAAAACCAGCGCTTCATTGAAAATACGATTGCCGGTGGGATGGCCATGCAGCACTTCATGTTGCAACGATGTGTGCAAGGCAGCGCAATACGCACCAATCGGCAGGATGACCCACCAATGCAGGCTGGCGTGAAGCCAGACCAAGGCGCCAAGCACAGCATAGACTACAACCGCGAGTACGATTGTTGGCCATTCAATGACGCGCGAACGGTGGGCTTTGCTCATGGGCTATGGTCTGTAAAATTCAACACTAACACCTGTTTACAGCAGGCAGAAGATTTGTTCCACTGGCGCAAAGCCGCAGAATGACGACTGATGATGAAAATTTTGCAACCAAGGACCACAATGCCAGCCAGTCTACCGATGTATGATCTGCCTGAGGTGCGGGACTCCACCGATGCCTTTTGGGCAGCCATGGCCAAGGCCTATGGCGTGGGGTTTACTTTGACCCGAGCTGAAGACTGGACCGCCCCCTGGCGCGACCCAAACCTTCTGTTCAGCCAGACCTGTGGTTATCCTTTTACTCACGAATTTGACGGTAATCTCACCTATGTCGCCACACCCCATTACGCGGCGGATGGTTGTGTAGGTCCCAACTATTCTTCAATAATCTTGGCGCGCAGTGCGGCCTCTGTGGAGAGTTTTCGCGGAAAAACCGCTGCCTTCAACAACCGCGACTCGATGTCCGGCATGTTGGCCTTGCAACTCACCTTTGAGCCTTTGGCGAGAGATGGAGTGTTTTTTGAGAACGCTGTTGAAACCGGCGGCCACTTCGCGTCGCTCGCAGCAGTGCAACAGGGGCGGGCCGATATCTGCGCTACTGACTGCGTGACTATTGCCTATGCGCGCAGATATAGACCGGAAGCATTGGACGGGCTTGTTGAAGTAGCCCGATCACAATCCATGCCAGGTTTGCCTTTTGTCACGCGCGCAGGTGATGTCGGAAAACTGAGATCGGCCCTGCAACAGGTGATGAATGATCCGTCTACAGACAAATTGAGAGAGCGCCTGATGTTGACAGGACTCTCGCTTTTACCACTTGGAAGTTATGACATTATTTCCTACATGGAACGCGTCATGCAGAGCCGTGGTGGATTGAGGCTTTGGTCGAGCGAGATGGGCGCAACCAAATGAGGCTGCGCCCATATTCGCCGTCACGTCAGCTTAGTTGTTGCTGGAACGCTGGTTCTTTTCAACGGTTGTTTCATCAATGAAATCACCGATGGATGCCTTCAGGCCATTCGTGACAGATGGTGCTGCCAAGGCAGCTGAGCCGTTGCTGGTCTTCACAACATCACAATCACCATAGTCAGCGCGCTGGTTCGTGTCCTGCGAGCAATTGTAATTTGGCTGGGCCGAAGCCATTACGGGTGACAAAAGTCCAAGAGCAAGAACAGAAGCAGCGAGGGTACGTGTAAACATGGTAGTCTCCTTTGAGTGTTTGTTTCAAAATTTTACAGAGCACGATATCGTGGTCATGATGTAGGAACGCGGGTCTCCCGTAAAAAGTTCTATTCGCATCAAAAACGATGTCGTGAACGCATGGCTGCTGGCCGTTCAAAATTACGTGAGCCGCGACGGAAATGTGAAACAGATCATTGACAGTGGTTGATCCCGAGTTCTGCCATGATTGTGCAAAAACTTTGGGCAATACACCGCGTGAGGTAATTCATCCGTAGGCAGATGAAATAAACCCTGCTTTTAAGGGCAAGCCGTTTCGCTTATTCTAAAAAGCCGGAACTCCCGATGTTCGCCTTTGGCTTTGATCGTGGTGGCGCTATCACCATCGCCAAAACGCATGTAGGCTGAATTGGTAATGCGCAAGCTGTTGTCGCCCCGGTCAGTCACAATGAAAGTGCCGCCATCACTTTCAATACCACAGGACAGCTCATCACCTTCGGTTTTGCATCCCACCAGATTGCCACGATAGATGGGCTTCTTGCGAAAGCCTGCATCTACCCGGTCCAGCAATTCGAAGGGACCATCCAGTCCCTTGCCAACGCCGAGTTGCAGGCGAATTTTGTTCAGGTCTTGTTTGCGATGTTTTCTCAGATACGCCTTGTCGTAGACCCGCTCATAACAACCCTTGAATGACGCTTCGGCTGCAGGAGCCTGAAACAACACAGCAAGGCCCATGGCCACAACCAGACAGGATTTCATCATCAGCCTCCGAAGGAATGAGTCGCTCCATTGTGGCGCGGGGCTGTTATGGATGCAATGCACTTGCCCAATTTCGCCCATCGCCGTAAACCCGCTGCCATGTTGAAACCAGCCAATATCCATCGCCTCGCGGAGCTTTCTGCGGCACAACGCCAAGCCCTGTTGACCCGCACAGAAACTGACCTGGCGATTTTCACAGAGAAGGTGAAGCCGATCATGCAGGCAGTGCGCGAGGAAGGCGACGAAGCCTTGGCGCGCTTTGCGCGGCAATTCGACAAGGCTCCGGTGGACGCAAATGCCATTGCTGCAACAACGGAGGATTTTGGCCGCGCGGAGAAAACACTTGATCCTGCCATGCACGAGGCCATGGCCTTTGCAGCGGAGTCCATCACCCGCTTTCACGGCGCACAGATGCCGGAGAAGCAGTGGATGATGGAAGTGCGCCCCGGCGTATTCGCGGGCGATCGCACCACACCCATCTCGTCCGTGGCCTGTTACGTGCCGCGCGGCAAGGGGTCGTTCCCCTCCTCCGTCTTGATGACGGCCATTCCAGCCACGGTTGCTGGCGTTGAAAATATCTGCATCATTACCCCACCGGGTCCCGATGGGCAGATTGATGATGCCACACTGGTTGCCGCGCGACTTGCCGGAGTGAGCAAGGTGTACAAGGCTGGTGGTGCCCAAGCCATTGCTGCTGTGACTTATGGCACGCAAACAATTTCCCCGGTGCGCAAGATTGTGGGACCGGGCTCGCCCTGGGTGGCGGCGGCCAAGCGTCTGGTCGCTGATCTGGTCGACGTAGGAACGCCAGCAGGCCCCTCGGAGACTGTCGTCTTGGCCGATGATACGACGTCTGGTCGTCTGGCCGCGTTGGACCTGCTGATTGAAACAGAACACGGACCGGATTCGTCAGGCTATCTTGTGACGTGGGATGAGACGGTAGCGCGCGATGCGCAGGCGGGCTTTACAGAGTATTACAAACACATGAGCCCGCTTCGCATTGAGTACGCACAAGCAGTGTTGTCTGGTCTCCTGGGTGGCGTGGTGCTGGCGCGGGATGAAGATGATGCTATCGCTTTCATTAACGCTTATGCGCCGGAGCATTTGCAAATCCTATCAAAGGAACCGAAGCGCTATCTTGATCGCATTCAACATGCAGGCGAGATTTTGCTCGGCGAATATGCTCCGTCCACACTTGCCAATTTCGTGGTGGGGCCATCGCATGTGCTGCCCACAGGCGGCTGGGCGCGCACAGGTTCAGCACTCTCTGTGCACGATTTCCTGAAGCGCACATCAATCGTGGATGTCACCAAACAGGGATACATGCTACTGGCACCGCATGCCAAGACCTTTGCTGATTATGAAGGCTTTGATGCCCATGGCAATGCGGTGTCGAAGTTGAGGGATGTATTGGTTGGGAATTGAGGGGGGCTTACGCCACCCGCCCTTCCCATTTGTGCTCGCCATCAGCCGCTCTCACTTTGCGGATGTCACCTTCAAAATCCATATGGATTTCAAACATCTGGCCATCCTTGCGAGCGAGCCATTCAGCGTGGCGGTGCCGCAGACGCGCATCGCCGACAATGAAGTAACCCTCGGTTTCAAGAGTCTGCTTCATGGCTGATGTATTGATCACATCGTCATGCGGTCTGCGGTAAGGTGGAGGACCGCGATGATGACCGGGGCCGTGGCGCTGGTGTTCTGGTCCTGGTGGCAGCACATAAGTGCGGCTTCCTATGGTGATCGTCTCGACGCGGACTTCTGAAGCTCTTTGTTCGCCTTCAATCACCACTTCGTCACCGCCTTTCAAAGGCACATGGCGACTACCATGGGGTGTGAGATCTGCGAGGATGACGGAGGTCGAAGTTTTCACCGTGAAACGGTGGGCGAACACATGTTCAACACGGCCTGAAACCGTGATTTTTTCAATAGGATGCATTGGCATCTCCTTTTCAAGACCGAACGCGGATTAGCGTGGGCAGACGAGAAATGGAGATACCATGCCAAATATTCAAGGGTTCAGAAGATCACCACGCTGCGAATGCTCTCACCTCTGTGCATCAGGTCAAACGCTTCGTTGATGCGCTCCAATGGCATGGTGTGGGTAATCATGGGGTCAATTTCGATTTTGCCGTCCATGTACCAGTCCACGATCTTTGGCACATCTGTGCGGCCACGCGCACCGCCAAACGCCGTGCCGCGCCATGAACGGCCTGTCACCAGTTGGAATGGCCGCGTTGAAATTTCCTGGCCCGCACCAGCAACACCGATGATGATGGATTGACCCCAACCCTTGTGGGCTGCCTCCAACGCGATGCGCATGACTTTGACATTGCCGATACATTCGAAGGTGTAGTCAGCACCACCGCCTGTAAGGTCAACGAGATGTGCTACGAGATCGCCAGTTACCTTCGACGGATTGACGAAATGCGTCATGCCGAAGCGCTTGCCCCAGGCTTCACGGTCATCGTTGAGGTCAACGCCAACAATCTGTCGGGCACCTGCCAGTCGCAAACCCTGCAACACGTTAAGGCCAATGCCGCCAAGGCCAAAGACAATGGCCGTTGCACCGACTTCAACTTTCGCCGTGTTGATAACAGCACCCACACCTGTAGTGACGCCGCAGCCGATGTAACAAATCTTGTCGAAGGGGGCGTCTTGCCGAACCTTCGCCAGTGCAATCTCAGGCATCACGGAATGGTTGGCGAAGGTCGAGCAACCCATGTAGTGATGGATCATCCGGCCCTTGTAAGAGAAGCGTGATGTGCCATCCGGCATCAAACCCTTGCCTTGCGTCAAGCGGATTTTCTGGCAGAGATTGGTTTTGGGATTGAGGCAATATTCGCACTCACGGCATTCCGGCGTGTAGAGCGGAATGACATGATCCCCGACTTTCAGGCTGGTCACACCTTGTCCGATCTCGCGCACAATGCCTGCTCCTTCGTGGCCCATAATGGCGGGAAACAGGCCTTCAGGGTCGGCACCGGAAATCGTGAACTCATCGGTATGGCAAACGCCCGTCGCCATCATCTCAACCAATACTTCACCCACGCGAGGTCCTTCGAGATCTACTTCAACCACTTCAAGTGGTTTGCCAGCTTCAAAGGCAACAGCAGCACGCGTCTTCATGTCATTGATCTGTCAAGTTTATTTATGGCTTCTACATTGCTGGCTGAGGAACCCTTCGGATCAAATGACGAGGCGAGCCAAGTATCCACGATGGCTTTGGCGAGTTCGGGACCTATCACGCGCGCACCCATTGTAATGATCTGTGCGTTGTTTGATGTTGCCGCTTTGCCTGCGGAATAAGTGTCGTGGGTCAGTGCGGCGCGAATGCCAGGCACCTTGTTGGCGGCAATGCAGACACCAATACCCGTGCCGCAACAGAGAATTGCCCGGTCGTGCTCACCGTCCTTCACGGCATGGGCCACCTTGCCTGAGAGGTCTGCATAGAAGCCACCCTCGCTCATATTGGTAACCGTGAGGTCGGCTCGGGTTTTGAGATGGGCCTCGATCACATCGAGAAGGGGCTTGCCGGCACTGTCGGCACCAAGGGCAATTTTCATATGGTCATCCTCCAATTCACTTCTGCCCTGAGATAGGCCAAAGTGCTGCCAACAATCAAAAGGAAACGTCATGTCTGTCACGCATGCCATCGGGGTCGCCACTACATTCCGGAAAACCGTTTCGGAGAGTGATGTCTATTTGTTTGCAGGCATAACCGGCGACCTTTCGCCCAACCATGTGGACGAGGAATTCATGAAGACCACGCCCTATGGCGGTCGCATTGCACATGGGGCCTTGCTGGTGGGTTATATGTCAGGCTGTTCGACGGATATTGTCGGGAAGTGCGTTTCGCTTGTGGGCTATCATCCTGTGTCTTCGGGGTATGACCGCATCCGGTTTTTGAAGGGGGTACTGATCGGCGATACCATCCAGCTGGACTACAAAATCACGGCAGCAGATGAAGCCAAGTCGCGGACGCTGGCGGAGATTACGATTGTCAATCAGCGCGGCGAACTGTGCGCAGTTGCAACGCATCTTATGACGTGGTTGGTAAGGAAACAACCTTCTCAAGCCGCGATGTAAGTCGCCAGTGTCTTCGCAGTCCCATCGCGCCACAACATATTCAACCATCCCGTGAACGCTGCACGAAACCCTTCATCCCTGGCCACATCGCCATAAATATCGTCCATACCCAGCCACTGCAGTGGATCAACTTTCGCTTGTAGTGACAGGGCTTGCAGACGATCCCATGAGGGGTCGTTCGGTTCGATGACTTTGCCTGAGTCTGACGTGCCCGCGCAGTAACGGCACCACAATGCTGACTCTAACGCAAGGCCGGATATGCTGCGCCCTGCTGCGAGATTATCCGCAATCACCGGCACAATGAATTTCGGCTGGCGGTTCGAGCCGTCGAGACACAATCGACGTTCTGTATCGCCGATTTTCGGATTGGAAAAGCGGCGGTTGATGAGTTTGAAGTAATCCTGAATATCGGTATTCGGCACGGGCATGATCGTCGGAATGATTTCTTCCTGCTGCACTTTGGCGAAGAAACCCTGAATCAAAGGATGTTCCATCGCCTCATGCACAAAATGCACGTCCAGCAAGCCACCGGGATAAGCGATGACAGCGTGGCCACCGTTGAGGATGCGGATTTTCATATATTCAAAGGGTGTAACGTCTGCCACAAACTGCGCACCGACTTTCTCGAAATCCGGTCGTCCGGCGGGGAAATTGTCTTCAACGACCCATTGCTTGAACTCTTCACAAAATACCGGCCAACTGTCTTCAATGCCAAATGTCTCAGACGCGATTTGGCGTTCGCGGTCTGACGTGGCGGGCGTGATGCGGTCAACCATCGCATTGGGGAAGGCGACATTTGCTTCAACCCAGTCGGCAAGTGTTGCATCCATAAGGCGGGCGAGTCCTGCAACGGCATTGCGAGTGACGACCCCATTGTGGGGAACATTATCGCAGGACATGACCGTATAGGGCTGAAGGCCAGCGGCCTTGCGGACTTTCAGGCCATGCAGGATCAAACCAAAGGCCGTGGTGGGGTCATCCGGATGTTTCGCATCGCGCTGCAAGGCGGGGTGTGTCGGATCAAATTTTCCAGTCGCCGGATTGATCATGTAGCCGCCCTCGGTGACGGTCAGCGACACAATGCGAATGGCAGGGTCAGCCAATACCGCCATCAGGCGCTTCCGCTCCGACGGTGGAATGAAATCAATCATGGGACCGGTAACGCGGGCAGCAGAATAATTCGCATCCTGCTCGACAACTGTCGTCAAATAGTCCTGTGCCGCCAGTTTCTCGCGCATGACTTCGTCAGACGGCATGACGCCAGCACCGATAATGGCCCAATCGTGGTTAAGTCCCATGTTGAAAAGGTCATCAAGGTAAACCGCCAAATGCGCCCGGTGAAAATTACCGACACCGAAATGCACAATGCCCGGTGTCAGCGATGTGCGCGCATAATGTGGCGTCATCACCTCGGGGCGAAGGCTGCGAACGGTTACCAAAGATAATCTTGTCATATCAACTCATCCATTGGCCGCCATCGACGTTGAACGTCTGGGCGACAACATAGTCACTTTCATTCGATGCGAGAAAAACAGCACAACCCGTCAGGTCTTCAGGTTTGCCCATGCGTCCAAAGGGAACAGCTTCTCCGACCAAGCGCTTCTTTTCACCAAGAGGGCGGTTTTCATACTTGGCGAAGAGACCATCGACCACATCCCACATCGGCGTATCGACGACGCCAGGTGCAATGCCGTTGACATTAATGCCGTGCTTGATGAGGGCCAAACCTGCCGATTGGGTCATTGAGATAACGGCGGCTTTTGAAGCACAGTAAACCACCACCAATGCTTCGCCGCGACGGCCGGCTTGCGACGAAAAATTTATGATCTTGCCACCCCTCCCCCGGGCAATCATGGAGCGCGAAACAGCCGTCATCATGAACAATGTGCCCTTCACATTGACAGCAAATTGCCGATCATAACTCTTCTCGGTGGTTTCCTCAAAGCGGCCCATGTCGAAAATTGCAGCATTGTTCACGAGAATATCAACACCACCCGCATCCTTCTCGACATGCTTCAAGCAAGCTTCAATCGAGTCGAGATTGGTGACATCAAGATGAAATGCGAAGGATGCGCCGCCAATTTCAGCTGCTGTGGCTTGCGCCACATCGAACTCAATATCGGCGACGCAGACGCGGGCCCCCTCGCGTACATAGGCAGCAGCAATCGCAGCACCAATGCCGCGTGCGCCACCTGTAACAATTGCGGTTTTGCCTTTGAGTCTCATGACAGAAACTCAATCGCGCGACTGGCCAAAGCCATGGTTGGCGCATTGGTATTGCCTGAGGGTATGAAAGGCATGGCTGACGCGTCTATCACATGAAGGCCTTCAATGCCGCGCACGCGCAATTGGGAATCAAGCACAGACATCTCGTCATTGTCTGGTCCCATCTTGCAAGTGCCAACCGGATGCCAATTGGTTTTGACAGTGCGACGGCAATGTTCGGCCAAGCCAGTGTCATCGGTGATGGCCGGACCGGGCAGCATTTCATGGGTGATGCGACCGCTCAAAGGCTTTTGGTTGAAGATTTCACGGGCATAGCGCAGACCGGCAATTTCAAGCGCGAGGTCTTCTGGATCAGCAAGATAATTATTGTCGATGACAGGCTTGTCGAGAATGTTTGCCGAACGTAGCCGGACCGTCCCACGGGATTTCGGTCGCAACAGGCAGGCATTCAGCGTCACTCCATCTTGAGGCCTTACGTTCTTCACATCAGCGTCGAGATAGACCGAAGGCACACAATACATTTTTATGGTGGGCCGCTTGCCACCTTCCGGATCGATATAGGCACAAGCCTCAACGCCATTGCTGGTCACCGGACCGGACTTGAACAGTTTGTATTGCATCCCATTTTTCAAAGCGCGCAAACCACGGTCTTCGCCGTAATAGCCGAAATGGCCGGAAGTTGCGGCAACCACGGGGACTTCATGGTGGTCCTGCAGGTTTTCGCCAACCCCGGCGAGATCTGCTTTCACTGTGATGTCGTGTTGCTTCAAATGTGCAGCAGGACCGATGCCGGAGATCATCAGGATTTTGGGTGTGTTGTAGCTGCCCGCTGCCATCAACACGATGTCGCAATGGATCGCAGATTCTTGTCCCGCTTCAACAACAACAACGCCGACACAACGATTATTCTCGATGACCAAGCGGGTCACCGTACAATCAGTTTTCAATGTGAAGTTCTTGTTGGCACTGATTTGCGAAAGGAACGCCTCAACGCCATTCCAGCGCCTCTTGTTCCAAGTTGTGTATTGCATGGTGCCAACGCCAAATTGTTCTGCACCATTGAAATCCGGGTTGAAGGGCACGCCCAGGCCCTGCACAGCCAGAATATAGTCCTCAGTGATCTGAGATTTGGTACCAGTGTCAGACACATGTAGCGGACCGCCGATGCCGTGATATGCATCGTTAAAACTGTGATTGCATTCCATGGTTTTGAAATGCGGCAGCATATCTGCAAAGGACCAGCCGGAATTGCCACCAAGGTATGTGTCCCAGTGATCATAGTCTTCATGTTGGCCTCTCGTGTAGACCATGGCATTGACGGATGTTCCGCCCCCCAAAATATTCGCCTGACCAACTTTTGGCTTTCGCCCATTCAAATGTTTTTGCGGTATAGGCTCATGCATCTCAACAACATCGCTGCCCGTGATGCCTTTCATCCATGCAGCAGGCATGGGCAAAAGAAATTTCGACAGACCTGAAGCTCGCGCAGGCCCCCGCTCCAACAGCAAAACGCGTGCTGATTTCTCCTTGACCAGACGCCACGCGGCGACGCAACCCGCTGAACCGCCACCGACGATGATGTAATCGTAAGTGTCATTCACTTAGCGACAGCCTTGCCATTGGCATCAAAGCGGTGCACGCGGCCTTGTTCAGGTGTCATCCAAATCTTGTCACCAGGATTGAATTTGCTTTCGCCGGATGCCCGCACCACAAGCATGCCACGCTGACCAGCGTCGACGTGCAGGAATGTATCCGAACCCAGGTGTTCGGTGAGCTTGACTGTGCCCTGCCATTCACCTTTTTTGTCGGAAGCCAGGATATGCTCAGGCCGGACACCGATTGAGTTACCCTCCATGAAGTTCATCTTCGGCGAACCGATGAAGCCTGCAACAAAAAGTGACTGCGGCTTGTTGTAAAGATCCAGCGGCGAGCCAACCTGCTCGATATGGCCCTTGTTCAACACCACAATCCGATCCGCCATGGTCATGGCTTCAACCTGATCATGAGTCACATAGATCATGGTGGTCTTGAGGTTCTTGTGCAACTGCATGATAAACACCCGCATGTTGACGCGCAGTGCTGCATCAAGGTTTGAGAGTGGTTCGTCAAACAGGAACGCCTGTGGTTCACGTACAATGGCTCGGCCAATGGCAACACGCTGGCGCTGCCCACCTGACAACTGGCCCGGTTTGCGTTCCAGATAGTCCGTCAGGTTCAAGGTTTTTGCAGCGTGGGCAACTTTCGTATCAATCTCAGCTTGCGGCATCTTCGCCATCTTGAGCGGAAACGAGATATTGTTGCGCACACTCATGTGCGGATAAAGCGCATAGGACTGGAAAACCATGGCCAAACCACGCTCGGACGGACCGACATCCGAAACGTCTTTGCCGTCAATCACGATTTCACCCGACGTGGTGTCTTCAAGTCCCGCGATAATGCGCAGCAAGGTTGACTTGCCGCAACCGGAAGGTCCGACAAAGACAATGAATTCGCCCTCTCGGATTTCAAGGTCAGCACCCGGAATGATCTCGGCATCACCAAAGGCCTTGCGCACTTTCTTGAGTGTAATCTGGCCCATTATTTGACAGCTCCGAATGTAAGTCCACGCACAAGTTGGCGCTGAGAGAACCAGCCTATGATGAGGATGGGGGTGATGGCCATGATCGACGCCGCAGACAGCTTGGCCCAGAACTGGCCTTGCGGGTTGGTATATT
The DNA here is from genome assembly GCA_031430915.1 of Hyphomicrobiales bacterium. Lineage (GTDB taxonomy): Bacteria > Pseudomonadota > Alphaproteobacteria > Rhizobiales > Aestuariivirgaceae > Aestuariivirga. The sequence goes on along the minus strand of JANPCL010000046.1, from coordinate 10,910 downwards.
CCGAAATCAGGAAGCTGAGTGGTGCAGCACTTTTGGTAGTCAGATTCAACGTCCAGAAAGCTTCATTCCAAGACAGGATGAGGCTCAACAGACAAGTCGAGACAATGCCTGGAATGGCCATGGGTGTGAGGATTCGAACCAGTTCACTCCACAATCCCGCACCATCCATGCGGGAGGCCTCAAGAATCTCAACCGGAATTTCCTTGAAGTACGTATAGAGCATCCAGATCATGATCGGCAGATTGAACAACATCATCAGCGGCACCATGCCCCAATGGCTGTCGAAGATGGTGAAGTCACGCAAGTCTACACCATTGCCCCAGTCTTTGAAGATCAAACCGTTGCGATTGAAAATAAGGAATATCGGCACCAGCGCACCCGCAGGTGGCATCATTTTGGTTGACAGAATCCAAAGCAGAGAATCTTGCGTGCGCCGGGTCCACACCCAGATGGTGGGCGGGATGATAACCATGAACAACAGGAAAAAACCCAGCCAGGCATTCGTAACCACCCAACCCTGCGCATAAAGAATGAGGCAAGCAACGGCACCAGTGCCCAGCACGATGCCAAGCCATGTGATGCCCGTCAGTTTGCTGGCATGTTCCGCCCGCGGCGCAAATGCCATTGACCATGCAGCAGGCACAGCAAAGATGAGACCAAGGATCGTGGACATCCCGGCGATGATGATCGTGTTGATGAGATATCCGAGATAATCCGAACGGCGTTGCACCTCGGCAAAGTTCTCCAGGGTCCAGGGCGAGACAAACAGGGTTTGCGGCAAGGAATAGGCGTCAGACTCCGACTTGAAAGCCGCAATGGCCGTCCACAGAATCGGGAAGAACATCAGGAGGCCAATGATCCATGCGACGAGACCGATAAGACGCGTCCGGGTTGCTGAGGTTTTCATGGCCATATTCTAGTTTTCCAGATTTTTGCCGACGAGGCGCACGAGGAAGATCGAAACGATGTTGGCGAGCACCACCGCAATCAGGCCACCTGCTGCGGCAGCGCCCACGTCATTGGCATTCTGCAGTTGTGAAAACACGAGATAAGTCAGGTTACCTGCAAACCCACCCACACTTGTCACCTTGATTTCAGCAAAGGTATTCATCAAGAAGATGGTCTGGATCAGGATGACAACCGTGATCGGCCGCGACAAATGGGGCAGCACGATATGACGGAAATACGCCCAGGATTTTGCACCATCCATGGCGGAAGCATCCTTTTGCTCTGAATCAAGCGATTGCAATGACGTCAACAGAATCAGAGCCGAATAAGGCAGCCATTGCCATGCTACGATAATGCCAACAGAAAATAACGGGATGGTGCCAAACCAGTCGAACGGTTGCGTTACGCCGAACCAGCGCTGAATCTCGGCGAACAACCCGAACACAGGATGCATGATCAGGTTCTTCCACACCATGGACGACACTGTGGGCATGATGAAGAACGGTGATATCATCAGCACACGGACGATACCGCGCCCCCAGAATGGCTGATCCAGCAATAATGCAAGGCCAACGCCTCCAACTACCGTTGTCACAATCACGCCGCCAACAAGCAACAACGTATTCATCAGGTTCTTCAGGAAGAATGGATCCTTCATGAAGTAGTAGAAATTGTAATATGAGAACCAGCGGACACCGTCAGGGTCCTGCAAATTGTAACGCAGGAAGGCGTAGTAGAAAACAAGGGCCAAGGGAATGAAAGCAAATCCCGACAGAATGCCAACAGAAGGTGCAAGAGCCCACTTGGCGATGGCTTGAGATTGTCGTGTGGCCATATCAATTGTCCCAAATGGGTGAAGGCGTCAGTCCGGCGCAAGTGGAAGTTAAGGATATTTCCACTTCTGCGGGGCAGACGAAAAAGACCCTCCCCGCAACATGCGGAGAGAGCCCGTCTTGGGAGGTTTACTTGATATAACCAGCCTTGGTCATTTCATCTGTGGTGTAGGTCTGAGCCTGAGCGAGGGCTTCGTCAGCCGTCATTTGGCCAGCCAGAGCTGCCGAGAACAGTTCACCAACCTTTGTCGCAATACCGGCGAACTCAGGAATGGCAACGAACTGCACGCCAACATAAGGAACCGGCTTCACAGTCGGCTTGGTCGGGTCAGCAGCGTTCATTGACTCAAGTGTCATTTTTGCAAATGGCACTTCGAGGTACTTCGGGTTATTGTAAAGCGAAGTGCGTGTACCTGGAGGAACAGCAGCCCAGCCTTCTTTCGAAGCAACGAGATCGCCGTAGCCCTTCGAGGTTGCCCACGATACGAACTTTTGCGCTGCATCTACCTTCTGCGAACCTGCAGGGATAGCGAGTGCCCAAGCCCAGAGCCAGTTGGCGCGCTTGCCAAGGCCCTTGTCAGGTGCCAGCGTGAAGCCGACTTCAGCAGCAACTGAGGATGCCTTCGGATCGATCACGAAGGAACCTGCAGCCGTTGCGTCTGACCACATGCCGCACTTGCCAGACTGGAAGAGTGCCAGGTTTTCCGAAAAGCCGTTGCCCGAAGCGCCTTCAGGACCAGAGTCCTTCATGACTTTCAGATAGGTTGTGAGTGTGTCTTTCCATTCAGCTGAATCAAACTGTGGTTTCCAGTTTTCATCAAACCAACGTGCGCCGAACGAGTTTGACATGGCGGTGATGTAGGCCATGTTTTCACCCCAGCCAGCCTTACCACGAAGGCAGATGCCATTCACGCCATTGGCGCGGTCGGTCATCTTGGCGGCAGCATCAATCAGGAAGTCCCAAGTTGGCGCGTCTGGCATTTCGAGGCCAGCCTTCTTCATCAGGTCTTTGCGATACATGACGAATGATGATTCACCGTAGAATGGCGCAGCATAGAGTTTGCCATCATAGGAAAGACCACCAGCAACCGCAGGCAAAATGTCTGCTGGATCATCCAGACCCTGAAGCTCAACGAGCCAGCCCTTTTTGCCCCAGATCGGGGTTTCGTACATGCCGATTGTCAGCACGTCAAACTGACCGCCCTTGGTCGAAATGTCAGTTGTCACTTTTTGGCGGAGATCGTTTTCTTCCAGCGTGACCCAGTTCAGCTTGATGCCGGGGTACTTCGCTGTGAAGTCATCCGTCATGCCTTGCATGCGGATCATGTCACCGTTGTTCACAGTGGCGATTGTCAGTGTAACGTCTTCAGCCATGGCCGTTGAGGCAAGGGCTGCAAACGCGAAGGCGCCCAAGACGCCTTTAACGATGGATTTCATAGATAGTCCTCCCAAGTGGATACGCGGGCTTTTGCCCAGTACGCGAGAATAAGTCACAACTAACACGGTCCAATGTCAAGTCGAATTCGTCGCTGCACTGCAAAATTAAATCAACTTCTTAACTGCAACATGTTGATTTTAAATAGATAAATTCAATTCGAATATTTGCTCATTCGTGCAACAATTGCTCAGCCATAAGTTCATTGGTGATCAGCCCATTGACCAATTTGCCCGTAATGGCCCCTTTGATTGCCTTGAATCGCCCCGCCGCCATCGCAACCCCAATGATGCGCCGTTTTGCCGGCACATCAACGGGAACGCTCAGAACCCGGTCATTCACCAAGCCGTCAATCAGCTTGCCCGAGGCATCAAAGCTCCACCCCGTGATTTCGCCAACGGCCCCGGCCTTGACCATGGCGCGAAGCTCATCAGGCCGTACAAAACCATCGCGCAACAATGCTGCAGTTTCATCCACAGTTCCAATGCCCACAAACGTCACATCAGCCTGTGCCGCCAGGTCCATGACATTGCGCAATGACTTCTGCTGCACCAAAAGATTCTTCTCATGTACCGTGGCAGCAATCACCGGAAAGGGCATGGGATAATGCGGAGCACCAACACGATCTCCCACGCGGGAGGACACTTCAAACACGGTAGCCGAACCGTCAGGGGCGATGTTGCCAACAATTGAAACAATCTTGTGCTGGGGGCATTCCATCGGGCTGATCTGTTCTGCAACTGCACGCAGCGCCCGGCCCGTGCCCAGTCCTACAATGACAGGATGACGAGAAACGAGATAGCGCTCCATCTCCGCCGCCGCCGCTTCGACAATTCCCAGAGTCTCCGAATTCGACGTCGGGTCAGCGGGCACAACCTCGCAGCTGTCCAAACCGTAAGCCTCTTTCAACCGACCTGACAATTCGAGGCAGCGCCCAAGTGGATGGTCAAAGCGCACCTTGATCAATCGCTCGGTGACCGCCAACGAAACAAGCCGCTGGGCTGTCTGCCGCGACACACCCAATTTCTTCGCAATTTCGTCCTGGGTATTACCAGCAATATAATAAAGCCAACCTGCCCGGCCTGCATCATCAAGCCGTTCTTTTTCGGGTTCTGGTTTACGGGCCATGTCTGTCAATCCTTATTCAGCATGCGGTGCTACATTGCCGTTGCGGCAAAGACCAGCCTCGCGGAACAACTGCAACACCTCCGCCATATCCTGCACCACCCGGTCCACCTTCAAATCAACCGGCAAGATTTGCCCTGCCTTCACATGGGCGCCACCCGCGAAGTGCCACACCGTCATGTTGGCAGCCCGTGCCGCCCGCACACCCATCTCACTGTCTTCCAACACCAGACAGCGTGAAGGCGCAACACCGTGGGCCAATGCGGCATGCAGAAACAAGTCTGGTGCTGGCTTTGCATTCTTGACCAGTGCAGCAGAGTAAACGCGTCGTCCGAAATGTGTATCCAAGCCACATACCTTCAGTGAAAAATCCAGCCGTGGCGGGATTGATCCTGACGCCACGCAATGATCCACAACAAGTGATGTCAAAACCTGCTCTACTCCCGCCATGGGCTTCAAGTCTGTGGCGAACAGTGCATTCAAGCGAATGAAGTAGTCGCGCGCAAAATGTTCCGGCAAATCGCGGCCCGTGCGCGTTTTCAATTGCAAGGCGGCAGAGGCAAAACTGCGGCCCAGAAATTCTGACCGGAACTGTTCAATCGATAAAGGGATGCCCAATTCCGCCAATTGTCCAATCAGCACCCGCGCACTCAGCAGCTCACTGTCCACCAGCACCCCGTCGCAATCGAATATGACGAGATCAAAGCTCATGTGGGCAATGCAAAATCAGCCGCACCGCTGTTGTCGATAACAAAGCGGGCGTTGGGCAAATCGTTCGCAGAAACTTTTCGCATCACTTCCGCCTCAGGCAAACCAAAGCCTCGCCAGCGCGCCAGCAAGCGCTGTTCAATCACATCCAGAGGTGTCACGATTTTGACGGTGATGCTGAACAGTTTGCGCAATTCCTGCCATGGCTGCTGTTCCAGCAGCAGATAGTTGCCTTCCGCCAGAATGACAGGCACGTCCCGCGCAATAAGCCGGGCCGAGCCCCGCGAAATTTCAAGAGAGCGGTCAAATACCGGCACTGCAACCACGTCTTCATCCGCCTGTTTGAGCCGCCGTAAAGTATGGGCAAACCCGCCGACATCAAATGTGTCAGGCGCACCTTTGAAGGTCAGACGTCCCATTGTCGTGAGAAGACCATCGTCGTAATGATAGCCATCCATGGGCAAAATTGCGGCGAAATCGGCTTGCCGCGCATTCAAGGCATGACACAGGTGTTCCGTGGCCGTGGATTTGCCGGACCCTGGCGGACCTGCGAGTGCCACAACCATGCGTGCGCCGGACCTTGCCTGTGCAAGGATGAGGCTTGTCAATTGATTGATATCCGTGTCTTGCATCCAAACACCATGCTGAAGGTTCGAACTGTAATCCAGGTTCCGGCCTTAGAGTTGAATATCTTTTGAGGCAAGACCACATCAAGCCAATGGCAAGCCGCAAGAAAACCTCAACCACCCTCGTTCTCATCAACCGCAATTCGGGAACCGTGCGAACGCGCGGTGCCGAAGCTGTGCAAACTCTTGTGCAGGCCAAACTGAAACCGCATTTTCCTGGCCTCCGGATTGAACTCTTCAGCGGCGACATTGCAGTGCCCTTGCAAAAGGCTTTCTCCCGTTCCGCGATCGCGACTGTGATTGCAGGTGGCGGTGACGGCACAATCTCGTCTGCCGCCATGGCACTCATCAACAAGGATGTGACACTGGGTGTCCTGCCGCTTGGCACCATGAACCTGTTTTCACGCGCCCTTGGGTTTTCACCAAACCTCGAGCAGGCATTGGATGAGATGTCCCAAACCTGTGAACTCAACATCGATGTGGGCGTGATCAACGATCGACTGTTCCTGCGTCAGGTGTCCTTCGGTCTGCAACCGCGACTGGTCAGATTGCGCGAGCGCATCGGCTATCGCTCCCGCCTCACAAAAATGCTCTCCGGCATCAAGGCCTTTACCCTGGTTGCCGCCAATCCCAGGGAAGTGCGCTTTGACCTTGAAGTCGATGGCACGCTGCAAAGCCTTAAAGTGCCACTGGTCATCGTAAGCAACAACCGGCTGGGCCAGGAAATCAACTTCTCGGTTCAGGCGTCGTTGACTGATGGCGAACTCGGACTCTACGCCTTGAAGGATTTTTCTCCGTGGACCTTGTTGGGGCTGGCACGAGACCATCTTGCCAAGCGCCTCATCGTGAACCCCGCCCTCGACATGACAACAGCACGCATTATTGTCATCCACCCCCGCAAAAGCCGTCTGACCCGCCAACGACCTAAAACCATACTGGCCTCCATCGATGGTGAACTGGCGAACCTCACCTACCCCGTGACGATTTCCCTGAAACCGGGGAGTTTAAAGACACTGTCGCTGAAAACTGAATAGTGGGCGAAGCCCAGGTCTATTCCGGTTGCCACGCTTTGGGTTCAGTCCCGCGGTCCAATCTATAAAATCCATCAGCCTTCACCTGTTGCCAAGGCCCCTGGCTGCCATCAGGCCAGATCACGCGCACTTCTGCCGAGTCTGCTGCTCCCAGTCCAAAATGCCACCAACCCAGATGACCTGAAGCGTGGCCGCCGCCTGAGGTGATTTCGCGCCGGGTAACGTCGTCCCCGCGCTTCACTTCAATCCACGCGCCAATGCCATTGCGATTTGCACCCGCATCTTCAAGGCTGACCTGCAGCCAGTGCCCAAGCCCTTTCGACACATTGCGCCACACCTGAACCGGACTGCGGCGGTTGACAACCACGATATCCATTAAACCGTCCAGGTTGAAATCCACAACCATGCCGCCGCGCGCGATTTTCGTACTCGCAACACCTGCCTCTTTTGCGACATCAATGAAAGTACCATCGCCTTTGCCCAATGCCAGATTGTTGGGGTCTTTCATCGCAAAATCAGGCATGGCATCGACATTGCCCTTGGCGACAAACAAGTCCCACGGGCCGTCGTTATTCACATCTTCAAACTGGGCATGCCAGCCTGTCGAGTTCTTCAGATCATCTCCAAAGGTCGGGCGATGCAAGGTAACACCGCTGGGCCACGCCACATCCTTGAAGTCTGCCTTCGATGTGCCGTCGGTCTTCACCTCCTTCAACATCTGCAATTTATTGTCGGCCATTGATGTCAGGAAGTAATCGGGGAATGTATCGCCATTCACGTCCGCTGATGCAATGCCCATGCCCCAGATGCGCAACCGCTTCCAACCTTCTTTGTCCGTGTACAGAGCAGGTGCCTCACCTGGTGTGAGCTTCCACATCTGCTCTTCACCGCCTTCGTAATATTCCCGGTCATTCGACACGCGAAGCGACGGCGTGCCGGAACGGTTCCAGTCCGTGAACAGCATGGACAGGGCACAGTAACTCGGCGTCAAAAGAACGGGCTTTGTCAAGGCATATGGCGGTTTCTTCTGTTCAAAGCGCGCCCGATGCAACCAATTCTCAGTACATGAACCCCAGGGCGAGGCTTCTTCTTTGGGATCGATATAGTTACCAATGGCAAGCGTTGGCCACACAGCGCCTTTTTCAAACGTCGCTGCAAAGGCCGTTGACCATGCGTTGCCTCCGTCAAAACCCCAGCGCGTGTTGGCCACTTCAAACTTGCAATTGCCAAGCCCGCGCATCACCTTGTTTTCACCCACACGCAAGACAACAAGATCAACATTGCCATCCGCATCAATGTCGAGGGGATAAGCCCCGGTCACCTTGTCAAATTCCAATCCACTCTTCTGCTTCTTGAACGACAGGGCACCACCTTGCTTTGAACGGTTGCGGAAGAAAGACGCCCGTCCCTCACCACCCGCGGTGAACAAGTCCGGGTAGCCGTCCTTGTTGCAGTCAAACGTCGCAGCACCACCACCCACCATATAGAGATAGTCACCCGAATAGACCGATGAGACACCTGAAGTTTTTGTGACCTCCTCAAACTTTGGAATCGCAGGCGAGAGTGTTTCAGCCAAAGCTGACGTAGCCAACATACTGAGTGCAGTGGCCGCGAGAGAGAACTTGCCGATCATGTTGTGCGCCTTGTCTTCAGTCCGTTGACGGCGATACCGACACAGCGCCCCTGTTCCAATCCCTGCTCCACGGCGGCGCGGAAATGAATACCACCATAGAGACGCGAAATGCCCGCCTCCCTGGCCGCATCCCAGAAATTGGCAAAGGTTCGCACGGGCAGTTTCTCTCTCACATGAGTCTTGTCGTCGAATGTGAAATTCTCACCAAAAAACTGCGTGAGCACCGTTGCCGCCGCACCAGACTGCGTGCTGTGTCCCGACGGATATTCGGGAAACGGTGGCGTGATTAATATCGGCTCCCAAGTCTTGTCGATTATCTTCTTGATGTAAGTCACAGGGCGAAGCAGGTTATACGCAAACTTGGCGTTCCAGCAGGCCACAAAACCATCGGATACCGCCATGCCGAGTCGCGCCAACAGCTCCGCATGGTCATCAATGCTGGCGTTACGGTCTTTCAGGATATCGAGGGCAATGAATATCCAGTGCCCCGGCGGCGTAGGAGACAGCATCGGATCATCTGACCAGAAGCGGGCGACAAGCCGCTGTTCTTTCGAAAGGCTTTTCACCGTGTCATAAACCTCGAGCGCCTGTTTGTAGAATTCGGATGTCTTGTCTTCACTGTAGGCTGGCGGTGGTGGCAGTGGACACGCGCCACCATTGGCCAGCACAAGGGTGCGGTTCTCACCCCAGTTTGGAAGTAAAGGGGCCTGCTGCATACGAACGACACTTGTAGGCTTCCAGGCCCCCGGCTTTTCCTCAGGCTTGAAACTTTCCGGGAAACCCATGTTGTCGATCGTTGCCCCGCCATCATCCTGCGACCAGGCCAACACATGTTGCGCGATGGCTTGGCCGAAGGCACGGCTGCGTCTGACGCGCGATGGTGACAGACCGAAAGCCAAGTCACCCTCGAATTTGCGCGCGGTGGCCTTGATGGCACGTTGGCCTGTTGGGCCTGTGTGACTAAACAAAGGTTCGATTGCTGCAACAAGCGCCCCATGCAAAACATTGGCCATGTCATAGGTTGCATTTGCCGCGCGCTGGGGCAATGGCTTCAATCCCGGCAATTGGCCGGCAAGGCTTTGCAACGCTCCACCGCCTGACGCCACGGCTTCGAAAACCACGACCCCTAGATAGGCAAAGGTGCGGGATGCGACTGGCGGCGAGTAAGTGGCGGTGTGACGCACAAGTTCAAGCGCCAGGCCATACCAGCCCTGAACCACGTCCTGCGCCATGGGGCGAGCGGTCTCCGCGTGAAGCGGTGTTTGGCCCAGTGTAACAAGCGCAGTGGAGGCAAGAAACAGTCTGCGGCTGATCATGACAAAGTCTCCCTGTATGCAGTCCGATTTTTATTATTTCGACTTTCGAAATAATAATGCGGCATGACCGGAATTTTGGCAAGAGGCTTCGATTGGTCAACAAACAAATGGGGAGCATCCAAACTGGAAGCTCCCCACATTTTACAAACTGGCATCCGGGTACGCAGTACAAAATCCCGGATGGCCGGTGACACTTCCCCGCTCAGAGGGCAACGCATGTCATGCACAGAGAATAGCCATGTGGAAGTTTCGAAACTCTTTCCAAGCGGAAAAATTACATTTAACAATCACTTACCGCGATGTGCAAAACAGGTGCAGCTGTGCCGCAACGGCACAAGGTTCACGGAATTTTCCACATTGCCGCAGTGCAAAAATATATGTTCACAAGGGGTTCCCATTTGCCAGACTCACTGCTACACCCCACCTCGCGTTCATGATGATGTCATGTCCCTGTGACGCGGGATGGAGCAGCCCGGTAGCTCGTCAGGCTCATAACCTGAAGGTCGTCAGTTCAAATCTGGCTCCCGCAACCAAATAAAAACCCGTTATCTCAATGAGATGGCGGGTTTTCCTTTTGAGGCGATACGAACAAGAATTTGCTCTGGGTTACACCTGGGTTACAGGTGAAAAAGAATTTGCGGGATATCCACAGAACGCTGTGAGCCCTAGTCCCCGTATCCCTTCTATGCCACTTAACCATTTTAACACCCAGCAATCGGGCAGACTTTGCAGCTTCCATAAAATGTTTCACCAGATTTGAAGCCAACGCTTCACTTGCGTGGTTATCGTTTGAACTCTGGACATTTTCTTTTGATTCAGTGGAACTCCCACTGACTGAATTGGGTCAGGGGTCCGATAGTATTTCATCTTGGCCGCGCGATCTCGATGACATTCCGCTTCAATCTGTTTGTCTGTCCATGGCCCTGCCTCAATCACCCGCCCCCGCTTGATCACATAGTGGGAGCGGCAAGCGAGCGTCCAATTTCCGATGGACGGATTGAGCGACACTGTTTCGCCGTCAAACATCATCTTCCAGTCGGTCGGCGTGAAGGGCGTCACTGTGTTTAGGCGTGCAATTTTGACCCAGTAGGCACGGGAATCGGCATCCAAAAATGGCTCTGACGCAATTTTGCTGACCGATGAGTTCACGCGGCGCCGATGAGCCTTGCTTGCAGAAGGTCGATCTTTGCGCGCCCGTACATCTGTCGCTTGACGAGTTTCAACTTTGTGATCTGCCCTTCAGTCTGGCCGTTGG